>CAZEMA010000115.1:0-7302 GCA_964513155.1 uncultured Anaerolineaceae bacterium | reverse complement strand
CGAACGGGGTGAGGCCGAAGGTCTCGGTGAGAGCGAAGCACTTCTTCATCGAGCTTCCGAAACAGGACACGAGCACAGGGGCGAATCTCGACTGCGCCAGCGGAGGCGGGGGCAGACCGCCGCAAAGGAGCGAGGAACCGGCTACAGCCGCCCCAGGGCGACCAGCATGCCCGCGGACAGGGCGTACTGGGCCAGATGATAGGTGACCATGACGAACACGCGCCCATTCCACAGGCTGGCGACGAACCGGTTCCACGCAAGAAGCGCGTCGGAAACAAAGAAGAGCACGCCCCCGACGGCAATCAGCCCAGCGGCGACCGGCGGCCACCCCGGCCGGAAGAGGACCCCTAGTGCCGACCACAGGGTGAGGGCCAGAAAGAAGGCATAGACGATCACAGGAGGGATAAGGCTCGCTCTCCCGGTGGCGAGCAAGCTGCGTCGTACTTCCCGCACGAACCAAACCGTCACCATGGCAATGGCGCCGGCAATGGCCAGCGTCGGGAGTGTGACCCACAGGCCTTGGGCGTTGAGCGCCAGGATGTAGGCGATATGGGCCAGGAGGAACGAGGCAAGCCCCAGGAGAAAGCAGTCCTTGGGAAGGATCAGGAAGATGTCGCCGGCCAGGCTCAGCACCATCCCGGCGGCAAAGGCCCACGCCGGAAACGGCGCCGGCAAGCCCGACCGCGTCGTGTACCAGAGGATCAAGAAGACCATCGTGGCCGGCTTGGCCACGTACTCCCAAGGCCGGCGGCCAATGGCGATGGCAACCCACTCGGTGATGGCGAATGCCAGGCTGATTCCCAATGCGGCTGTCATCGGCTCTCCTGGGCGCAGCGCGGGGAGGCGCGCTGCTTCCCGATAGCATCCTAATCGCGAGACGCAACGGACGTGCGGGCGGCGGTGATTTCGTCGTCGCCCAACCGGGCCATAATGGCGGCGGCCATCTGGCGGGCCCTCTCGGGAGCATGGCCGAGGTAGGTGCTTGCCTCGAGCGAATCCCGAATTCGGGCGGGTTGCAGATACCGGAGCAGGGTGGTGTCGCCGATCAGCCGGTCTGCCAGCGGACTGGGCCGGCCGGCGCGGACGGCCTCCATCGCGGCCAGGCAATGATCTCGCAACCTGGCGTGCATCGCCTGGCGGTCGGCCCCGGCGCGCACCAGCGCGTTCAGAAGGCGTTCCGTAGCCGCCATCGGCGCGAACTCCTCCAGACGGGAAGCAGCGCTCAGTCTCTCGATTTCGAGGCCTTCCACGATCTGGATGGCGCTGAGGAGCATCTCATCGCAGGCGAGAAAAGACTCCGGGAGGATGACCCGGCGGTTGGCGGAGTCATCCAGGGTACGTTCGAGAAGCGAGAGCGCGGCGTTCTCCCAGGCCACAGTCGCGTTGGCGGCCACAAGGCGCGCCAGAGAGCAGATCCTCTCGGCCCTGACGGGATTGCGCTTGAAGGGCATCGCGCTCGAGCCGACCTGCTGCTCTCCAAATGGTTCGGCCGCCTGCCCGACCGCCGGGGATTGCATCAGACGGAGGTCGAAGGCGAATTTGTGCAGCGAGGCAGCCAGGCCGGCGAGGCCCCCGAGCAGAGCGTAATCCTGAAGCCGGGGGTAGGTCTGGCTGGTCACCGGGTAGGCTTCGATGCCCAGGGCTTCCAGCACGGTCGCCTCAAGCATCTCTGGCGTGACGGGAGTGCCGCTCAGTATGTCGGCAAAGGTGGCCGCGGTCCCGACGGCGCCCTTGATTCCCTTGCCACGCAGCCCAGCGCGCAGGTCGGTCAGTGCATCGAAATGCCTCAGCAGGTCCTGAGCGTAGCCGCTCAGGCGATAGCCGAGCGTGGTCGGCTCGGCCGGCTGCAGGTGGGTGTAACCGAGGACGGGCAAGTCGGCGGTGGTCTGGATGCGCGAGGCAAGCGGCAGCAGCAATCGCCGGAGTCGTTCCAGCAGGAGCGTCAGGGCCTCTCGCTGGCGAACGACGTCGATGTTGTCTTCCACGTCTGCCGAGGTCATCCCCCAATGTAGGATTGGGCCGCCAGAGGGGCACTGCTCGGCAAAGGCCTTGAGCTCCGCCATCAGATCGTGCCCGACCTCGGACTCGATCTCCGCCGCTCGCCGCAGGTTGATGGTCTGCGCGTGTTCACGGAGATCGTCCAGCTGGGCGGCCGTGACCAGCCCCGCGGCCGTCTGGGCTTCGGCCACGGCAATCCACACCCGCCGCCAACCTCGCCGCTTGGCCTCCTCCGACCAGATCGCCCGCATCTCCTTCGAACCGTAGCGGACGGAGAACGGGGAGTGGTAGTTCATTGATTCTCTCCTGGGCGTCCCTGGGAGGCTTCCGCCTCGCGTTTCTGGACCGCTGCGTTCAACCGTTCCTGCGCGATCCGCAAGTAGTCGGCCTCAATCTCGTAGCCGACGTATCGGCGTCCGGTCAGCAGCGCGGCGACGCAGGTCGTCCCGGCTCCGCAGAACGGATCCAGGACGACATCCCCGCGGAAGGTGTACAGCTCGATCAGGCGACGAGGGAGCTCCTCGGGGAACGGGGCGGGGTGACCGACCTGTCGGGCTGGGACCGCCGGCAAGCTCCAGACGCTCTTGGTGCATTCCAGGAAGCCGTCTCTGTCAATCGTGCTGGCGCGACCGGACGCCGTCCGTGAAAAGCTGTCCTTGGAGAAGACCAGAATGTACTCGTGCACATCTCGCAGGACCGGGTTGACGGCCGAGAGCCAGGAACCCCAGGCTGTGGACCGGCTGGCGCTGCCGCCCTTGTCCCAGATGATTTCGCCCCGCATCAGGTAGCCGAGCTCCAGCATGTCCTGGATGACGTAGGCGTGCAGCGGAACGTAGGGCTTGCGCCCGAGGCTGGCGATGTTAATGCATGCTCTGCCACCCGTAGCCAGCACCCGGTAGGTCTCGCGCAGGACCCGACGCAACAGATCCCGGTACTCGTCCAGCGTCAGGTCGGCGTCGTAGTCCTTGCCCACATTGTAGGGCGGGGAGGTGACCATCAAGTGAACGCTGTTGTCGGGCAGCTCAGACATGTCCTCGGAGGACTTGAGATACAGGCGATCGAGCCTATCCTCGGGGACGGGCACCTCCGCCGGTTCGCCAGGTGCCATTGGTTGGCGGCCCGCGTAGAGCCGGCTGCTGTAGAAAGCCGAGGAGTCGTGGCTCTCCCGGCCGGGGGAACCGAAGGAGCTGGTTCGGGTAGGCTTGCGTCTGGTCAAGAGTCTCTGGTCCTCCGAGGTTCTCCCCTCGGCTACTCCAGGAAACCGAAGCGCTTGAGGGCGTTCTCGTCGTCCCGCCAGCCCGCCTCGACCTTGACGCGAATCTCCAGGTAGACCTTCCGGCCTGACATGGTCTCGATCTCCTGGCGCGCCCGGGTGCCAATCTTGCGGAGCATGGCGCCGCCCTTGCCGATCACAATGGGCTTGTGCGATTCTCGCTCAACGAAGAGCGTGGCCACGATATAGGCCCCGTGTTCGTTGCGTTCGGTGTACTCGTCGATGCGGACGCTGATGCCGTGAGGAACCTCATCCCGAAGCAAGTGCATGGCCGCGGCCCGAATGAGCTCGGCAGCGATGGTGCGTTCATAGGTATCGGTGATGGTGTCGGGCGGGTAGTAGCGGGGACCTGGAGGCAGCAGGGCGATCAGCCTCTCGAGGAGCTCGGCCCGGCCGTCACCGCGCAGGGCGGAGACTACGTACGCCTGACCTTGCGGAATCAGCGACTGGAAGGCTGTCTGCCTCGCCGTCAGGCGGGAGGGAGGGACATCATCGGCCTTGTTCAGGGCCACCAGCACCGGCGCCTTTGGATGCAGATCACGGAGGATCTCAGCCACCCGCTCATCCTCGGGCGTGGGCGGGTGGGTGAGGTCGAAGATCACCAGAAGGACATCGGCGTCCCGGAGCGCTTCCTCGGCCGCGGCATTCATCACCTCACCCAGCTTGTGGCGGGGCACATGGATGCCCGGAGTGTCAATGAAGATGACCTGGGCCTCGGGGAGGGTGAGAATGCCCAGCTGCCGGCGGCGAGTGGTCTGTGGTCGCGGGGACACCGGAGCGATCGTCTGCCCCAGGTAGGCGTTGATCAGGGTCGACTTGCCAACGCTCGGCCGCCCGATAACTGCCACGAAGCCGGATCGATGCCCTTCCAAGGGCTCGAATTCGCTCATGACCCTATTGTGGTTTCAGGGGCGCGCCCTGTCAAGCAGGCGGCGCGGGCAGTCAGCACCGCTCCAGCCCGGGACTGACTTCCCGAGAAGCGGGAATCGGAAACGGCCGGCCCATCCTTGGCCGATGGCTTGCCCACGGCAGATCGCAGTGACTTGTGCTGAGTTTGATGCGCCCGGGCCGGCGCGGCCAGGCAACCGGGGAGAAGCGAAGACTGAGGCGGGGGAGGTTGACTGGAGGCTGCTCCCCGCTCTTCGGTGGTATCATAGGCGCGAAACCGCGGTGTTGACCCCCGATGGGGTCTCGCGTCAGAGAGAAAGCGCCGGGGCTGGCATGTAGTGCCGGGGCAGGTTTCCGCCCAGTTCGGGCGATGCCCTCCGGCAGAATGAATACCACGTCGAGGTCGACAGATGAGCATCTTTGCCCGTAAGAAGACGAATCGCTTCATCGATTTGCTGATCAAGCAGTGCGAGTTCTCCGAAGAGGGCATGAAGGCGCTCCTTCAATTCGTCAAGGATCCCGATGAGACGTTGGCCCGGCGTGTCTCAGAGATTGAGTCCCAGGCCGACGAAGTTCGGCGGATTCTGATCGACGAGCTCAACCGGACGTTTGTGACACCCATCGACCGGGAGGATATCTTTGCCCTTTCGTTGACCGTGGATGACGTGCTGGACTACGCCTACACCACGGTGGAAGAGATGTTCCTTCTCCATGTCAAGCCCAACGAGTACATTGAGCGGATGGTGTCGCTGCTGACGGACGCGGCTCGGGAGATCCACATGGGCGTGATGCGGCTGGAGGATCATCCAAACGTGGCCAACGATCACGCCGTCCGGGCCAAGGCGCTCGAGAACCGGATGGAGAGTGTCTACCGCGAGGCGATTGCAGCTCTCTTCCAGATGCCGCATGACATCGAGCAGGTCGTCGAGATGTTTAAGCTGCGGGAGATCTACCGCCATCTGTCCAACGCCGCCGATCGGGGGGATGCGGCGGCAAACGCGATCGGTGACATCGTCGTCAAGAAGATGTAGTGCGAATGGGCGGATGAAGGAGAGGGGTCCGGGGCGACACGAGGTGGGATTGCTCCGGAGCCGATTGTGGCGGGGCAGGGCAGAATGCTCTGCCCCGTTGCGCGCCCCGGGGGTTCAGCCGACGCTGGACGCGAGACGATCGAGTTTCGACCCAACCTCACGCCACTGGATCTTGGATACTCCGAGCTTCTGGCGGATGCGGTCCTTGTCCAGGCCTGCCCGGTAGTCGTTGAGTGCGGAGGTCCAGCGGCACATGTCGAAGGAGAGGTGTTTCTTCAGGCCGGCGGCCTGGCCCAGGTCCTCGAGCAGGTATTCCAACCGGCGGGGCGACCAGGGGAAGATCCGGTCTCGGGGTCCGTACTGCGCCAGGTACTCGCGGTAGGCTTGGATCCAGGCATGGTCGAGGGTTAGCCTGCGTTCCTTGTAGCGCTTGCTGACCTCGCCGTAGCGGATGAAGAGCATCGGACCTTCGGGCGATGACAGATCCACGTGGTTCAGGCGCAAGGCGAGGCACTCGCCCTTCTTGAGGCCTGTGTGGAGGAGCAGGCCGACAAGCGTGTACGAGCGGGCATCCGGTCGGGGGCCGGTCCGCAGGTCTTGGGCTGTCTGGAGCACGGCCTCGACCTCGTCCGAGGTGAGAACATCCGGTATTGGGCTGAGGACCGTCTGCTGCGGGATCGGGTCGGCAGGGTCGGCGTCCAGGACGCCACTCTCAACCAGCCAGCGGAAGAAGGCCTTGATGGACGTCACCCTGCGAGAGTACGTCTTTGGGCTGCAGGGCACCCCCCGCTTGTGGACCATCCAATCCAGGAAGTTCCGGATGTCGTAGGTGCCGATGGCGCTGACGGACTGACCGGCGCCGATGAAGCGGGCCAGGAGGCGCAGGTCCCCGGTGAAGGCCTTAACGGTGTGGATAGAGCGGCCGGCTCTGGCCAGGGCTTCGCCCCAGGCGTTGGTGGAGGCGCTCAGGCTGACATCCGCTCTCAGGTGCCCAGCCTGCTCGGTTGGGGAAGTGGGGCCACCCGGGGGCCTGGAGAACAGGGGCAGCTCGTCTGGAGCGTAGGCCATCGACTTCTCCGCGATCTGGTTCGCATAGCCACGAATCGGGGGACATCCTAGTGTCAATGCTGAAAAAAGTCAAATCGGCCCGGCGGGGAACCGCGGGATGCGAACGGAGCGAGGTGAGGAGGACGAGCCAGGGTTCGACCGGCGTCTCGCGCGTTCAGGCAGGCGGGTCACTCTGCAACTTTCCGCGCGGCAGCCGGGTGAATCGCAGATCCTGGTGTTGTTCCAGCGCCGTAGCGAGTCGTTGGGCGGCCCGAGGTGCTACTTCGATTGGATGAAGCGGACTCCCTCTACCTCTCGGAAGTGGGTGTCCAGGGTCCAGAGAGTCGCGTGGTACTCGCGAGCCGTGGCTAGCATGATGCTGTCGGCCATCGGCAGCCGGAGGTCGCTGGAGACTTTCGCCGCGGAGAGGGCCAAACTTGCACTCAGTTCGACGATGTGACCCTGCTGCATCAATGCTACGGCTTGGAGGGCTTGGCTCTCATCCCGTTGCTGGAGAACGCGTTTGAATACCTCGTACAGACTGATGGTCGGCACGATCAACTCCCCGGGCTTCAGAATGATCGCGCCAAAGACCGAGGAATTCGGGCCGTCCGCAAAGAACTCAAGCCAGCCCGACGAGTCGACGACATTCATAGTCGGTCAGGCTCACGTTCGATCGTGGTGTCGATCCCTTTCAAGAAGCCCCGTGCCCGCTTGAGAGGCTTCACCGGGATGAGCTCAATCCGCCCTTCGTAGGGTATGACCTGGACCTTCTGGCCAGGTCGGATGCCAAGAGCACGCCTCACCCGGAGAGGAATGACCACCTGGAACTTGGATGACACCGTGGTGGTATCCACACGATCCTCCTATCGATCATTGTTTCGTATTACAGGGCTGATTGTAACACAGGGCAGCCACGTACGCAAGGCCTGCGGCTGCCTGACGGCCTCGAGCCTTGCGGGGCAGCCCTGTGGGCACTTGTCCCTTGCTCTGTACGGGACCTGTCCCGCGTTCGCTGCGGGAAGCCCCATCCGCTTCGCTTCTGGGATGCTTGGCGACTGCCCG
>CAZEMA010000114.1:0-7421 GCA_964513155.1 uncultured Anaerolineaceae bacterium | reverse complement strand
CCGAATGCGGCCTGCTATGTCCCGCGTCACTGTCTCATATGTATCTGAATGCAGCCACTGTATTTGTTCACTGCAGAGGAGATAGGCGAGCCGTCGCGGCCATGCGGCGGAAGCGACGGATCCGCGGAGAGGCTTTCTCGAGCCGCCCGCCGCAGCCTGGGCTGCTCCGGGCAAAGCGGCTCTTGATGGCCTTGCTAGGGCCGACTTCGTGGCAGACCGAGTTGGATTTCCTCGCCCCGGAGGCGGACCGGGTAGCTCGGGATATCCACTACGGCGGGGAGAGCCAAGGCCTTGCCCGTCATGATGTCAAAGCGAGCGCCGTGGCGTGGGCAGGTGATCTGCGTGCCTTCGAGCTCCCCTTCTCCCACCGGGCCATCGTCGTGGGGGCAGACATCAGCGATGGCGAAGTATTGCCCCGCAACGTTGAAGACCGCGATCGGTTGACCGTCGATTTCGAGCAACATCCGCTGCCCGCTGCCAAGCTCGGAAACCCTCGCCACCGTCACGTACTCGACCTCATCTTCTGGCAGTTGCCGGTAGTTGTACATGGATTCAGCCCAGTGCCTGGCGGTACACGAGGAAGAGGGTCAGCGGAGCTCCTGCTCCAGATGTTCCATACCGTAGACGCCGGCCTTCAGCACCTTGAGAGAAAGCAGGGCGCACTTCAGCCGCACCGGCCCCAGTTCAAGCCCCAGCATCTCCAGGATGTCATCCTTGGTCAGAGCCTTGACTTCATCGAGCGTTTTGCCGACGACCGATTCGGTCAGCATGTCGGCCGAGGCCTGCGAGATCGCGCAGCCCGTACCCGAGAAGGCCGCCTCGCCCACCCGGCCATCCTCGCCCATCCTCAGGTCGATCCGGATGCGGTCCCCACACAGCGGATTGTCGTCCTCGTAGGAGTAATCGTGCGGATCCAACGTCCCGCGCTTCCGGGGATGTTTGTAGTGATCAAGGATTTGTTCGCGGTAGAGGTCGTCCATCAGATGATCCTAGGCAAAGAACTCGATGACGTGGTAGAGCGCTTGGGCCAGCCGATCGATCTCCTGGCGTGTGTTGTACAGGTAGAAGGAGGCACGGGTGCTGGCCGGCAAGCCCAGGCGGTCGTGGATCGGCTGGGCACAATGATGGCCGGCGCGCACGGCGATGCCTTCACGGTCCAGCAATTGGGCGATGTCGTGTGGATGGGCCGCCTCAAGCCAGAAAGCGGCCACCCCGCCTCGGCGATCGGCGGACGGGCCCAGCAGGCGAAGCCCCGGTACCTCGGCCAGGCGGTCGAGGGCGTAGCTGACGAGCTCCTCTTCGTGGCGGCGCACCGCCGCCATCCCAATCTCGCCCAGGAAATCGACTGCAGCCCCCAGACCGATGGCCTCCGCGATGGCGGGCGTGCCTGCCTCGAACTTAGCTGGAATATCGTTGTACGTGAACTCGCGCAGGTGGACCCGCTTGATCATATCCCCGCCACCCATGAAGGGTGGCATCGTCTCGAGCAAGTCCTCTCTTCCGACGAGCACGCCGATCCCGGTCGGACCGCACATCTTATGGCTGGAAAACGCCAGGAAGTCGACACCAAGCTCGGCGAAGTTCACCGGCAGGTGGGGCACCGACTGGGCAGCATCCACCAGGACGATGGCACCCGCCTGATGAGCCATAGCGGCCATCTCCGCGACGGGGTTAATCGTACCGAGCACGTTGGAGACGTGGGTGAAGGAGACCAACTGCGGTCCCTGCTGGAGAAGGGACCGATAGACTTCCAGGTCCAGCTGCCCGTCATCGGTGGGGGGAACGAACTCAAGCCGCAGTCCCCGCTCGGTCGCCAGCATCTGCCAGGGGATCAGGTTGGAATGGTGCTCCATCTCGGTCAGGACGACCATCTGGCCGGGCTGCAGGTGGGACCGACCCCAGGACAGGGCCACCAGGTTGATGGCTTCTGTCGCGTTACGGGTGAAGATGACCTGCCGCGCCGAAGGCGCACCGACGAAGTCCGCGATCCGCTGGCGGGCACCCTCGTAGGCTTCGGTCGCCTCCTCGGCCAGGCGGTGGATGCCGCGGTGGATGTTAGCGTTGTACCGCTCGTAGAAGGTGGTCATCGCCTGGATGACGCGGCGCGGCTTCTGGGAGGTGGCCGCCGAGTCCAGATAGATCAGAGGGACCCCTGGACGTGTTTCCACAGACAGGATGGGGAACTCGGCCCGAATGAGGCCGACGTCGAGCTGCCCGGCTTTGACCGTCATCGGCTGCTCCACCGTTTCAAGCCCGCTTGCTGGCGGATCGTGCCAGGCGGCGACGGCCGGCCGGGCGGATGCTTTCACTCCCCTGCCGACACCAAAGCACCCGGTCCGGCACCATCCAGCCGTCCGTCAGGTACACGTCATCCAGGAACTGCACTGCCGCCATCTTCTCGTCCGCCTGGACAACCACACCTTGCAGCCAGCCCCTGACCCGTTCCCCCTGGTGGTTGTGGTCGCAGAACACATCGGCGATGTCCCCGACCTGGAAGTATCTGGTGCGGGCCTTCGCCGGGGCTGAAGAAGTCTCTGTCTTGCTCATCTCTCCGTACCTCATTCTCGGCAGAGCAGGCCGATAGTATACATGATCGAAGGGGCTCCCTATCCCATCTTGCTGTCAAGGATGAGCTTGAAGCGCTCACGCAGGCCTTCGAATGGGATGCGTTGGAGCACCGGCTCGAAGAAACCATCGACGATGAGCCTCGCCGCATCCTGGTAGGGAATCCCGCGAGACATCGAATAGAAGATCGGCTCCTCCTCCAGCTGGCCCACCGTCGCACCGTGGGAGCAGCGGACATCGTCGGCCAGAATCTCAAGGCCGGGAAGGGAATCTGCCCGGGCTTCCTTGCTGAGGACCAGGTTGCGGTTGGCCTGATAGCCATCCGCCTTCTGGGCGCCCGGGGCCACGTAGATCATCCCCTCCCAGACCGACCGACTGTGGCCAAAGAGCGCCCCCTTGAAAAGAAGGTCGCTGGTCGTGTGCTCCGCCAGATGGTTCTGCCGCGTGTCATGGTCAAAGTGCTGGAGGCCGTCGGCGCAGTAGAAGCCGGACAACCGGCCTTGCGCGCCCCGGCCAGCCAGGTTGAGGGTGCTGAAGTTCTTGGTCAACCGGCTGCCGACGGCGCCGATGATCCACTCCATGCTCCCGTCACGCTCGACCCGCGCTTGCTCGTGGGTGAAGTTCCAGACGTGTCGCCCCCAGTTCTGCAGTTCGACGAACCTCAACTGGGCCCCCTCTCCCACCACGATCTCCACGATGCCGACGTGGCAGGCCTGACCGTCAGCCGCGTCCGGCGAG
This sequence comes from uncultured Anaerolineaceae bacterium, assembly GCA_964513155.1. GTDB lineage: Bacteria > Chloroflexota > Anaerolineae > Anaerolineales > E44-bin32 > DATEAV01. Next base: position 4,118 of record CAZEMA010000114.1, on the reverse strand, counting down.
GCGGCCTCGTGGACAACCGTGGCCGAGGCTCCCTGTCCCAGGACAATCAGGACTCGGGTCGGAAAGAGTCTGCCGGAGCCTGGCGCCCACAGGATGGAGTGCAGCGGAGAATCGAGCTGCACACCGGGCGGGACGATCAGCACGACCCCCGTTTCCGCGGTGGCGGCCGCCAGCGCCGAGAACTTCCCCTCGGCATCGGGGACCACGGTACCCAGCGCCTCGCGCAGCTGGTCCCCGTCTTCCCGGGCAGCCTGCTTCCACTCCTGGAAGACGACGCCACGCTCGGCCAGCGTCACCCCACCGGCACGCTTCTCCGCCCGCCCAGGACGAACGATCAGAAGAGCTCCATCGCCCTCCGAGACCAGGGGCTTAGCCCAGTCGGGCTCGACGGGTGATTCCTCCGCCGGCCCGGGGGCGAGCCGGTCAAGGGCCAGCGCTCTCAAGTCGGTTCTCCGCCAGGCGTTGTCGGCCGTCGTCGGGAAGGGTAACGCCTGATACATTTCCCAGGCCGCCTGACGGCGTTGCGCAAGCCAGGCGGGTTCACCCAGGCGCTCCGAGAGCTGCCGGATGTCGGCCTCCCGAAGCGCGGGCGTGGCCGCCTCGGCGGCCGTCTTCTCAATCCTGCGGCGGATTACCGTGTGCGATGTCACCGTTGCGTTCCTCAACCGGTCGGCCATCTCGGCGGACTATCCGAGGGAGCCTTCCATCTGGAGCTGGATCAGTCGGTTCATCTCGATGGCGTACTCCATCGGCAGCTCCTTGACCAGGGGCTCGATGAAGCCGGAGACGACCATGGTCGTCGCCTCCTCTGCCGTCAGGCCTCGGCTCATCAGGTAGAACAGCTGCTCCTCGCCCACCTTGCTGACCGAGGCCTCATGCCCAACGGTCACCTCGTCCTCGTCGACCTCGATCGTCGGGTAGGTATCGGAGCGCGACTGCGGGTCGAGTAGCAGGGCGTCGCAGACGACGTTCGAGCGCGACCCGACCGCGCCCTTATGAACCTTGACCAGGCCCCGATACGAGGACCGGCCACCGTTCTTACTGATGGACTTAGAAGTGATCTTGCTGCTGGTATGCGGCGCGGCGTGGATGACCTTGCCGCCTGCGTCCTGGTGCTGCCCGGCCGAGGCAAAGGCCATCGACAGGATCTCGCCGTGCGCCCCCTCGCCCACAAGATAGCACGACGGGTACTTCATGGTCAGCCGGCTCCCCAGGTTGGCATCAACCCATTCCATCGTCGCCCCCTCGTGCACCATCGCCCGCTGGGTCACGAGGTTGTAGACGTTGACGGACCAATTCTGGATCGTCGTGTAGCGGCAGCGGCCGCCCTTCTTGACCAGAATCTCGATAACCCCGCTGTGGAACGAGTCGGTTGTGTAGATCGGCGCCGTGCAGCCTTCCACGTAGTGCACCTGCGCCCCCTCATCGACGATGATCAGGGTGCGTTCGAATTGGCCGATGTTGGGCGTGTTCAGGCGGAAGTAGGCCTGCAGGGGCAGATCAACTTTCACGCCTGGCGGGATGTAGATGAAGGAGCCCCCCGACCACACGGCGCTGTTGAGTGCCGCAAACTTGTTATCCGTGATTGGCACAACCGTGCTGAAGTACTGGCGGAACAGGTCGGGATGCTTGCGCAGGCCATCCTCGATACTCAGGAAGATCACACCCTGCCCTTCGAGATGCGCCTGGATGTTGTGATAGACCATCTCCGACTCGTACTGGGCACCCACGCCGGCCAGGAACTTCTGCTCCGCTTCGGGGATGCCCAGCCGGTCGAAGGTGTTCTTGATCGTGTCCGGAACTTCGTCCCACCGTTTCCGTTCGCTCTCCGCCGGCCGGACGTAGTAGTAGATCTCATCCAGGTTCAAGCCAGAGAGATCCGGGCCCCAGGTCGGCATTGGGCGGGCCAGGAAGTGCTCCAAGCCCTTAAGGCGGAACTCGAGCATCCAGTCCGGCTCCCCCTTCATCGCCGAAATCTGTTCGACGACCTCGCGATTCAACCCCTTCGGCGTTCGGAAGACGGAAACATCCGGATCGGAGAACCCATACTTGTACCGATCCAACCCCTCGAGCGCCTCGGCATCCGGACGGATGGCCATAACTATGCCTCCGCGGCGATCTCGCTGTACTTCTCCCGGACCCAGTCGTAGCCTTTCTCTTCCAGGTGAAGCGCCAGGTCCGCACCGCCGGTCTCGACAATGCGGCCACCAAGCATGACGTGGACCGTGTCCGGGCTGATGTAGTTCAGGATGCGCTGATAGTGGGTGATGATCAGGATACCCAGGTTGGGCCCGGCCAGGGCATTGACTCCGGCCGAGACGATTCGCAAGGCGTCGATGTCCAGCCCCGAGTCTGTCTCGTCCAGGACGGCGATCTCCGGCTCGAGGGTGGCCAGTTGGAGAATCTCGGCCCTCTTCTTCTCCCCGCCCGAAAAACCGTCGTTGAGGTAGCGGCCGGCGAAGTCGTACGGCATCTGGAGCATGTCCATTTTGGCCTTGAGGAGCTTGCGGAACTCCGGAACCGGGACTCCCTTGTCGTCCGGCTGAGCCGCCCGCCTCCGGGCATTGATGGCCGAGCGCAGGAAGTTCGCCACCGACACCCCGGGGATCGCGACCGGGTACTGAAACGCCAGGAACAATCCGAGGCGAGACCGCGCATCCGGCCCCAGGCCCACCAGGCCTTGTCCCTTGAAGAGGATCTCACCTTCGGTGACTTTGTAGGAAGGGTGCCCCATCAGGGTGTAGGCCAGGGTCGACTTGCCCGTCCCGTTGGGCCCCATGAGGGCGTGCGTCTCCCCCTGCCTCACGACCAGGTTGACACCCTTGAGAATGGGCTTGCCGCTCACAGACACGTGTAGATTGCGGATCTCCAAGACTGATGCCATACGGGACCTCCGGGCGCTGGCAAGTGCACCCTTTGCTTGGTTGCGGTCAGGCCGCATTGTAGCAGGAGGCCCCCAATCTGTCAATATAGTTGAAAGAAGTGAGCAATATTGCCGGCTGGCGAAGATAAAGGTGATAACAATCAGAAATATTGACAGCGCAAGCGACGGCGTGCTATACTGCCTGCCGACATGGCCAACCCGACGCACGACCTTATCCTGCGGACCCTGCGGGCACGGGGGAAATGCACGGTCCAGGAACTGGCGGACACGGCTGGCGTATCCCCGGTCTCGGTACGCCACCACATGGCCAACCTTCAGGCAGAGGGCCTGGTGGCCGCCGAAGAGGTCCGGCACGGTGTAGGTCGCCCCCGCCTGCTCTACACGCTGACCGAGAAGGCGCTCGAGCTCTTCCCCAGCCGATACTATCGGCTCACGCAGAGATTGCTTGATCAAATGAAAGACTCCCTGCCCGAGCCGATGGTCCGCCAGCTTTTCTCCAGTGTCGCCCAGACAATGGCTGAGGACTACGCGGGCGAGCTCGCCGGCCTGCCACTCGAGCAGCGGCTCGAGCGATTGGCCAAGTATCTCTCCGGCGAAGGCTTCGAGGCCGAGGTCGAAGAACGAGAGGGCCGGTTGTTGATCCACCAGCTGAGTTGCCCCTGGCTGCGAATGGGCCGGGAGCATCCGGAAGTCTGCCTCGTAGACCAGTCCTTCATCGCCACGGCGCTGGCTTTGCCCGTAGAGCGCGTGACCTGCCTCCTCAACGGCGAGACCCACTGCACCTTTGCGATCGATCGCAGAGCATCCATCCCAGAGGCCCCTCCCAATGGCTGATGAAAAAGCCGCTCCCAAGCTGACTTGGCAGGTCGACACAACCCACCCCGAGCAAGCGCAGAAGATTCGGGAGGCGTTGCGCCAGGTCGTTGACCCTGAACTCGGTCTAAGCATCGTCGAGCTCGGATTGGTGCGGGAGGTGACCGTCGCCGAGGAAGGGATCCTGCTCCGGATGATTCTCACCACGCCGTTCTGCCCCTACGGTCCTGCCCTGATCGAGATGGCCCGGTCGAGGGTCGAGGAGGCGCTTGGCCTGACGACGCGCGTTGACTTGGCGCCAGAGGTTTGGACCCCGAGCATGATGGAGGGGGGAGCCGCCGAGGCCTGGGGACTTCTGTAGGCGCGGCCGGAGACTAGCCAGACGCATACGGCGGCTGACCCGATGTCATCCGCCGTTGAC
>CAZEMA010000113.1:0-7586 GCA_964513155.1 uncultured Anaerolineaceae bacterium | reverse complement strand
GAACGTTCACCGTGAACTGGCTGGTCGATCATTGGCTCGATCATGAGGGGCCCCCGTCCCAGATCCTCAAGCGGCTGGAAACCGAGGCTCAGTCGCTCCCGGCCGGAGCCCAAGGCCTCGTCCTTGTCCCCTACTGGAATGGGGTGATGAACCCCTACTGGGATGACGATGCCACCGGGCTCGTCATGGGTTGGCGGGAGTGCCATGGGCCGGCCCACCTCTACCGGGCGATTCTCGAAGGGATCGCGTTCGAGCAGAGGTTGCAGACCTCGGCTGTCGAGCGGGCCACGGGATCGCCGGTGGAGGAGCTCGTCGTCATGGGCGGCGGGGCAACCAGCGAGCTGTGGTGTCAGATCGTGGCCGATGTCACCGGCAAGTGTGTGCGCCGGGCAGGTTCCACCGAGGCCACCTCGCTTGGTGTGGCCATCCTTGCCGCCTGGGGTACCGGACTGTTCCCGGATCTGTCGACCGCGGTGGAGGGGATGACCTCCGTCGGCGACTGCTTCGAGCCAGGCCCGAATCAGCCACGCTACGATCGCATGTATCAGGACGTCTACCAGGGCCTGTTCGAGGCAGTCCGGCCCCAGATGGACCGGCTGGCTCGCCACCTGCGCGAGGGGTAGGGGGCCGCCTGAGGGAGGCCCTCCCCGCTACCCCGTGGCCGTCCCCTGAGCGACCGCATCCAGCGCGTGGCTTGCCAGGTTCCGCAAGGTGTGATATCCTGGATAGCGGATTGGTCTATACCAATATTCCACTCATCATCCACAACACAGTATCCCTCTAGCGACAGGCCATGTTCAGCCTCGAGCGTCCGGTCAACCGACTGATCGCCGCCGCTCCCCTCTACGTTCAGATCGCCGAGGGGATTCTCGACCGCATCGAGTCGGGCGAGCTGACTCCTGGCGACCGGCTGCCGCCCGAGCGCGAGCTGAGCCGCATGTTGGGCGTCAACCGAGTCACCCTGCGTCAGGCGCTTCACGTGCTCGAGTCCCAAGGCCTGCTTACCCGCCGCCAGGGCCGCGGCACCTACGTCGCCGAACCCAAGATCGAGCGCCAGGCGGGCGGCCTGTTCTCCTTCACCCGTGGCGTTCGACGGCGGGGGCTGACCCCCGGCGCCAGGCTTGTCACCTTCGAAGAGCAACCGGTTGAGGCTTCTCTCGCCCGTGAGCTGAACCTTCCCCTGGCCGCGCCGGTCTACTTCATCCTACGAATCCGGACGGTCAATCAGGAACCCGTTCTCCTGGAGAGGTACACCATCCCGATGCGTCGCTTCCCGGACCTCGGCCGCTTTGACCTGGAGGCGCGATCGGTTTTCGAGATTCTGGAGACCGAGTACCAGGCGCCCCTCAGCCGGGCGCGCCAGAGCCTGGAGCCAGTGATGGCCTCCGAGTATGAGGCCAAGTTGCTGGAGATTGAGTTGGGCGCACCGCTCATGTTGGAGAGACGCCTGTCATTTGATGCGCAGGGTGAGCCGGTGGAGCACGGACGCGATCTGTATCGGGGCGACCGCTTCCGTTTCGTCACCGAAATCGCCCCATGGGAGCCGTAGCCAGGCGGCGAATCCGGGCTGTGGCGCAGGCGCCCATCATGTTCGAGGGTGCCTAGCAGCCCATCAGCCACTGGGCCTGTGCGATGGCCCGTAGAGGATACGGTGGGATGATCACCAGGTATGCAGAGGTCCTCACGCCGGAACAGGTTGGACGAGTCCACGAGGCCTCGCTCGAGGTTCTCGAGCAGGTGGGGATGTTGGTGCGCAATGAGAAGGCGCGCGCCATCTTTGCCAAGCACGGCTGCCGGGTGGATGGCGACAGCCAGATGGTCAAGTTCCCCCGGGCCGTAGTCGAGGAGTTCCGCGCCTCCATGCCACCCAAGTTCATGTTCCGCGGCCGGGACCCGCGCTTCGACCGGACCATCCCCGACGATGGGCCCGTTGTCGTCACCGGCTCCTCGGCGCCCAACCTCATCGACCCGGCGACCGGGCAGGAGCGCCGGGCGCGCTCGGATGACCTCGCCCGCATCGCCCATACCGTCAACGAGCTCCCGGGCTACGACATCTTCTCGATCGCCACCCTGGCCGAAGACGCCCCGCCCGGCCTCTTCAGCGTCACCCGCTTCTACACCTCGCTGAAGAACTGCCTCAAGCCGGTGCGGGGAAGCGGCCCCGCCGCGGACGCTGAGAAGATCCTGCGGCTGTGCTACCTGATTGCCGGCAGCGAGGCCGCCTACCGCGAGCATCCGTTCGTGACGCACCACTACTGCCCGGTCGTCTCACCTCTGACGATGGATGTCGACTCGACCGAGAACCTGATCTACTTCACCGAAAGGCACCTGCCTGGATACTCGAGCATCGTACCCAACGCCGGCCTGACCTCCCCGATGACCTTGATCGGGACGCTCACCCAGGGCAACGCCGAGTTCCTGGCGGCAGCCGTCCTGGAGCAGATGATCGACCCGGGCAAGCCCACGATCTACGCCAGCCTTCCGACGGTAGCCGATCCACGCACCGGCGCCTACGCCCCGGGCGCGATCGAGACTGGCATCCTCTTCATCGGGGTGGGCCAGATGGCGCGCTTCTACAACGTCCCCAGCGGCGGCTACATTGGCCTGACCAACGCCAAGGTCAATGATGCCCAGTCTGGCTACGAGACCGGGATGTCGGCGCTGGCTGGCGTGCTGGCCGGCGTCGACATGCTCAACATGGCAGGGCTGCTGGACGCCCTGATGGCCTGGGACTTCGCCAAGGCGGTCATCGACAACGAGATCGCCCTGATGCTCAAGAAGGTCAAGCAGGGCATCCCCTTCAGCCAGGAGGAGATGGCGCTGGATCTGCTTGCCGAAGTGGGGCCCGGCGGCATGTTCATGGACAAGGAACACACGGCACAGCGCATGCGCAAGACGGCGTTGCTCCCCGAGATCGCCGACCGCGATCCCCGCCAGCTCTGGGTTGAAAAGGGCTCGCTGGACTCGCAGGCCAAGGCCATGCGACGCGTGCGCGACATCCTCACGCGCGACAACCCTGCTGGCTTCTCGGCCGAGGTCGACGCCCGAATCCGGGCCGAATTCATGGGTCTGGTCTCGGGGAATCTGTTGCCACCCGAGGGCTGGAGGCGGTAGCCATCGGCCGCCACCGGGGACCGGGCCGAGCGTCGTCGCCGTCGTGAGGAGGTGGAGGCACTGTTAAGTGCACAGTCCCGCAACACGTGAGTCTTGTCTGCGCCATTGGCTCTTGAGGCCTCAGACAGACTCTTCGGAAGGTCAGCCGGGTTGCTGACCCTATCAGGAGGGTAGGAGACATGAAGAGCACGGAAACCACCTGGATCAAAGTGCTATCGGACGCCGAGGTCGAGAAGATCCACCAGCAGTCGCTGAAGATCCTGGAGACGACTGGCATCTTCGTGGACCATGAGGGAGGACTCAAGACGCTCGAAAAGGGCGGGGCAAAGGTCGATTACCAGACCAAACGGGTGCGCATCCCCGCCAAGCTAGTCACCCAATGCCTGAGGACGGTGCCGGACCATTTCACCCTGGCTGCCCGCGATCCCAAGAAGGATTGCCCCCTGGTGCGCGGCGGCAGGCCCTATTCCCGCAACGGTGGCGGCGCCGACAATACGCTCGACCTGGACACGGGTGAGTTCAGGCCCCTGATGCTCTCCGATCTGCGCGGCTACTACAGACTGATGGACGCGCTGGAGGGCATCGACTTCATCGCGCCCGTCTTTGCCCACGACATGCCAGTTCTTGGCCGCGACATTCAGATGCTCCGCGAGGCATTCTCTGGCACCAGCAAGAACATCCACCTGCGGGCCTTCAGTGGGAAGACACTGAAGATCATGTTCGAGATGGCGGCCATCGTCGCCGGCGGCAAGGAGGCGCTCAAGAAGCGCCCGCTGGTCAGCCTGCTGGAAGCGCCCGTGAGCCCGCTCAAGTTCCTGGACGTCACCGTGGATGCGCTGTTCCTGTGTGGGGAGTATGGGATCCCGCTCGATGTGTGCGTCATGCCCATCGCCGGAGGTACCGGCCCAGTGACCATGGCCGGCAACGTGCAGCTCCTCAATACCGAGTGGTTGGGCGGGGTCGTGATCTCTCAGCTGGCACACCCCGGTGCGCCACTGCAATACGCGCCCCGACCCATGGCGATGGACATGCGCACCGGCTTCAGCCTGGCAGGCGCCATCGAACTGGGCATGATGGCCGTTGCCGGCGCTCAAATGGCGCACTTCTACAATGTGCCCGTCAGCCTGCACGGCCCGTGGACGGACTCGATGGTGCACGACGGGCAGTCCACCTTCGAGCGCACCTACATGGCCCTGATGGCGGCCTATGCCGGAGCCAACGTGCTGGTGGGCGCGGGGATGATGCAACAGAGCCTGGTCACGAGCTACGAGCAACTGGTCATCGACAGCGAGATCAGCATGACGGTGGTCCGGGCAATGCAGGGCTTTGAGGTGGATGACGGCCGCCTGGCCATGGACGCCATCGCCCGGGTGGGTCCGGGGGGCAACTTCGTACAGGAGGAGCACACTCTCAAGTATCTCCGGGGAGAACGCTACATGCCCAGCCGTCTGATCTACAGGAATTCCAGGGACGCGTGGACCTCGGCCGGCTGCCCGGACTTCGAGAAGCGAGCGAACGAAATTGCCCGGACCATTCTGAAGGAGCACGAACCTGCTCCGCTGCCCGAGGACGTCAGCAAGGCGCTGGACAAGCTTGTCAGCGACGCCATGCGACAACTCAAGAAGTAGCCATACACAGAGAGGTTTGAAGACCATGTCCAACACATTCGAGCAGATGCAGAAAGACCTCTATGCGGGCAAGGCAGACGAGGTCAAGGCGGGGGTCCACAGGGCTCTGGCGGAGAAGTTCCCGCCCCAGGAGATCCTGGAGAAAGGGCTGATCGGGGGCATGGACAGGGTGGGCCGCGATTTCAAGGCTGGGGACCTCTTCATCCCGGAGGTGCTCGCCTGCGCCAGAGCGATGCACTCCGGGTTGGAGGTCCTTCGTCCGCTCCTGGCCGAGACGCGCGAGGGGGCTGGCCAGTCGACTCTGGGTAAACTGGTGATCGGCACGGTGCAGGGTGACATGCACGACATCGGCAAGAACTTGGTCAGTATGATGCTGGAAGGGGCAGGCTTCGAGGTCACCGACCTCGGCATCGACGTGCCTCCGGCCAAGTTCGTTGAGGCGGTGCGCAGCCAGGGCCCGAAAGTCGTGGGCATGGCGGCCATGCTCACGACAACGATGCCTATGATGAAGACGATCATCGAGGCGTTGGCCAAGGCCGGATTGCGCGACAAGGTCAAAGTGATTGTGGGTGGGGCCCCGGTGACCTCGGCCTACGCCAAGCAGATCGGGGCCGATGCCTACGCCCCGGATGCCGCCACGGCCGTGGATGTCGCCCGAGGTTTGGCGGCCTGAGGGAAGGGATAACGATGGAGTGAGGCTGTCACAATAGCACTGAATGAGCAGATTCGTCGAGCGCAGAGCAGGCAGAGGCCGCAACAGCAATCTGCATTGCTCTGCGCTCTCGGTGTCCTCGGCGGTGAGGAATACCTGACCGCCTATGGAGGCGAGGCCGCGTACGCCGGCGGCGAGGGGCTCGAGCGGGTGCCCAGCCGCGGCTATGGTTACACCGCGAAGAGGAACATCGGCTATGCTTACCTGCCGGTGCACCTCGCCCAAGAGGGGACGAGGCTAGAGGTCGAGGTTTTCGGCGAAAGGGTCCCGTCCCAGGTCGTCCAAGATGCTCTTTACGATCCCAAAGGCTCCCGGCTGCGGGAGTAGCCCAGCCAATCCAGAGGTGGATGCCCGAGCCTCATGAGTCCCACAAGCCTATTCCTTCTGCTGGGATCGGCGTGCCTGCACGTGGTCGTCCACGTGGCGCTCAAGCGCGCCCGGGACCGGGCGGCCTTTGTCTGGTGGATGCTGCTGTGGTGTACGGTCATCTACTCGCCCATTCTGGTGCTCGTGCGGGGAGAAATCCCCCCGCTCGGCTGGTTGATGATCGTGGTCAGCTCGATCTTCGAGGCGCTCTACTTCATCGCCATCGCCAAGGCTTACCGCGGCGGCGATCTCTCGCTGGTCTATCCATTGGCGCGAGGCACGGCGCCCGCCCTCCTGCTACTGTGGTCCACCGCCATCCTGCGGGAGCAGGTCGCCATCGGCGGAGTGGCCGGTGTGGCGCTGATCGCTGTGGGCCTGTACGTGATCAACCTGCCCCGGCTGGGCGATTGGCGAGAGCCGCTGCGGGCCCTGCGCCAGACAGCGCCGCGCTGGGCGCTTCTGGCAGGCCTGAGCACCTCGCTTTACACCGCCATCGACAAAGTGGGGATCAGCATGGTCACGCCGTTCCTGTACACGTATGTGGCACTGTTCATCACGACGTTGTGGCTGACGCCGGTGACGTTCCGGGGGGTGGGATGGCGGGCGCTCAAGGAGGAGTTGCGGTCCTCACCCCTGGCGACCGTCGTGGCCGGGTTCATGACGCTGGCTGCCTACGGCATCGTGCTGTTGACGATGCGGATGGGCACACCGGCTGCCTATGCTGGCGCAGTGCGAGAGTGCAGCGTCGTCCTTGGCGCCGCCTACGGTGTGTTCGTCCTCAAGGAGAGCGGCGGGGCATTGCGAATCGCCGGATCGGTGCTGGTTGCCGGTGGGGTGGCGATGATTGGCTTGTTCGGGTAATCTAGGAGTGTGATGAAAAGGCCCTGCGTCCTGGTGAGAATCCGTGTATATACGGTTCTCTTCTCCGGGCAAGGCGGTTCTTCATCACCCTGCTAGACGCCCATGGTCCAGGCGGGAGGTGGACGGAGATGAGCACATGGCAGAAGTGGGTTGAAGCGGGAGGGGTGATCCTGGCCGATGGTGCGACGGGGACGATGCTCATGGCGCAGGGATTGCCGCCCGGGGACGCCCCTATCGTCTGGAACGTTGAACGCCCCGACCAAGTCCAGGGCCTGCACCTGGCGTACCTGGAAGCCGGCGCCCGGTTGATCCTCAGCAACACCTTCAGCGGGAATCGTTTCCGCCTGGCCAAGCATCATCTGCAGGGGCGTGTGGTGGAGCTGAATCAGGTAGGCGTCCGGCTGGCCCGGGAGGCAGTGCGCCAGGCAGGCGGGGAGGCTCTCGTGGCCGGCGACATTGGCCCTACCGGAGGCCTGCTGGCACCCCTCGGGGACATCGGCTACGCCGACGCGGTGGCGGCCTTCACCGAGCAAGCGAGCACACTGGCCGCGGCGGGCGCCGACCTCCTGTGGATCGAAACCCTGTCGGACCTGGAGGAGGTGCAGGCGGCCATCGAGGGGGCGCGGCAGGCCGCACCCGCACTGCCGATCATCGCCACGATGACCTTTGACACCCACGGCCGGACGATGATGGGCGTGACACCCGAGCAGGCGGTGACCGCGCTGAAGGAGTGGGGCGCCGGCGCCGTGGGAGCAAACTGCGGGACCGGACCGGCCGAGGTCCTGGAAGTGGTCCGCAAGATGAAGGCGGCCGCGCCCGAGGTGGTGCTGGTGGCGAAGCCGAACGCGGGTGCGCCGGAGTTGATTGATGGCCGGTCGGTCTATCGGGCCGACTCGCAAGCGATG
>CAZEMA010000112.1:0-7785 GCA_964513155.1 uncultured Anaerolineaceae bacterium | reverse complement strand
TTGCTCTGCCAGACGGCCCATGCCAGACCGGCGAGCAAGAGGCCGACAAGCCCCCAACCGACAGTGCCCAGCACGCGATACTGGACGATGATCGGGGCAATGATCACCGAAACCAAGTTGACGACCTTGATCATCGGGTTAAGGGCGGGGCCAGCGGTGTCCTTCATCGGGTCGCCCACGGTATCGCCCACGACGCTCGCCATGTGCCGGTCAGAGCCCTTGCCCGTGTTGTCGGCTGGGTCGCTGTGCTCGTCTTCAATGGTCTTCTTGGCATTGTCCCAGGCCCCGCCAGCGTTGTTCATGAATACGGCCAGAAGCTGGCCCGAGAGGATGATGCCGGCCAAGAAGCCCCCCAGCGCCTCAACCTGCAGGACGAGGCCAACCAGGATCGGGGTCAGGACACCCAGGAGCGCCAGCGGGACCAGTTCCTTCTGAGCGGCGGTCGTCGAGATGGCAACGGCCTGCCGGTAGTCGGGCGGGACCTTGCCCTGCAGAACGCCCAGCCGGAATTGGCGCCGAACCTCCATGACGATCAACGAAGCCGCCCGGCTCACGGCGTTGATGGCGAAGGAGGAGAAAAGCCAGGGCAACGCACCACCGATCAGCATGCCTACAAACACCTGGGGCACTTCCACGCGGATGCCAGTCGTCCGGAGCTGCAGGGCCTCCGGGATGTTCAGCGCGGTCTGCGCGCGGCTGATGTCGACCAGGTACGACCCGAAGAGCGACACGGCAGCGATGACCGCCGAGCCGATTGCCACGCCTTTGGTGATGGCCTTGGTGGTGTTGCCCACAGCGTCCAGGTCCGCCAAGATCCGGCGAGCTTGTCGGGTCTCGGAGCCCTCGAGGCCGTGCCAGGAGAGCTCGGCGATGCCGCTGGCGTTGTCGGAGATCGGGCCGTAGGAGTCCATGGCGACGTTGTTGCCGGTCAGGGTGAGCATGCCGATGCCGGCCATCGCCACGCCATACAGTACGTATTCGACAGTGTGCGCCGGATCCACTCCGCCGAAGATCAGAACTGAGGTCATGATGGTGATGGCAATGACGACAACCGACCAGACGGAGGACTCATAGCCGACGGAAATCCCGGAGAGAATGAGGGTCGCCGGGCCCGTGTCGGCGGCCTTGCGAATGCCTCGCACCGGCTCATTGTGGGTGCCGGTGAAGTACTCCGTCAGGCGGTCGATCAGGATGGCGAGCCCAACGCCCACGGCGGTGGCCAGGAATGGCCGCCACCAACCGCCGGGCACGTTGTGCATATAAAAGAAGGCCACAGCGCCGAAGAGCGTAACGGAGATGGCGGCCGAAGACAGGAACCCGGTGAAGATGGCCTTCATGGCATCGCCCGACTTGCCCGGGCCACCGCGGACCAGGTAGGTGCCGATAATGGAAGAGAGCACTCCAATGCCGCGCACGAGCAGGGGGTAGACGATCCACTCCACCCTGCCCGTCAGCGCCGTCAGGGCGAGGCCAAGGATCAGCGCGGAGACGATCGTGACCTCATAGGACTCGAAGATGTCGGCGGCCATACCGGCGCAGTCGCCCACGTTGTCCCCGACCAGGTCGGCCACCACGGCCGGATTGCGCGGGTCATCCTCCGGGATGCCGGCTTCGATCTTGCCCACCAGATCGGCGCCGACGTCGGCTGCCTTAGTGAAGATGCCGCCGCCGACGCGCATGAACAGGGCCAATAGCGTACCGCCGAAGCCGAAGCCCAGCAGGGCGTCCGGGGCGGCTTTCCCGAAGTAGATGAAGATCAGCGTTCCGCCCAGGAGGCCCAGGCCGTCGGTGAGCATGCCCGTGATCGTGCCCGAACGATAGGCGATGCGCAGCGCGTCCCCGAAGGAGCGTCGAGCCGCCGCCGTCACCCGGACGTTGCCCTGAACCGCCATGCGCATGCCGATCTGACCGACTGACAGGCTGAAGAGCGCCCCCATGACGAACGCCGTTGCCCGACCGAAGCCGAGGATGAGCCGGACGGTCTCCACGCTCTGACCGGCGAATCGCTCCATGGCCTCCGGAGTAGGTGGAACGATGTAGACGGACAGGAACAGAGCAACCGTCAGGACGACGATGAGGGGGAGGATCGACCTGAGTTGCCGCTTGAGGTAGGAGTCGGCCCCATCCCGAATGGCTCCCCATACCTCCTGCATCTTGCCCGAGCCCTTGTCCTCGCGCAGGATCTGGCTCCGGAGAAAGAGCGCGTACAACAAGCCGAGGATGGCGACACCCAATACGGCATAAATGGCGAACTGCTCGAAGGTGGTTAGCCCTTGCATTGGGCGCCGTACCTCCTCATGACTGGTACTTGGATGGGGAGATCGATGGATTCTACAGGTGCCAGGTTAGGGCTGTCAAGCATAGGTACTCTCCCGCCTCCTGGTGCCGGGGTGGTTCACTCTTGGGGAGCGGTTGGCCTTGTGCACTTCATGGTTCCAGCCGGGGGCGCTGGCGTCGAAAGCGACGGCCTTCCCCCTGCCAGCAGTCAGGGATGACCGATGGACGGGCAGGGCACAGTCGCGGTCCGCAGCCCCTCCCGCATGCGTGGGTGGCACGCAAACGTCCACGCAAGTGGTCGCCCCGTCCGGGTCATTGCCCGATAGCTCCCCTTCTTGGCGGGACCGGCCAGCCATGGGCCGGCGCCTTCCCCGAGGACCTGGCCGATCACCTTCCTGTTACCCAACGCAATGCGCATAGACAATGCGTCGATCGCACTGATTGAAGGCGCGGGCGACCAACAAACCAGAGGTAGATGAGCATTCCATGAGAACTTCGGGAGGTACTTGACTTCCCCTGTGCGTTTTCTGTATAGTGATTTCCGGAGCCCGCACAGGTACTGCACGAGCCTAGAAGCACGGGCCACGTGAGGGAACCGGCCGCGGTGCTTTTTGTTCGCCCACAGGGCTCTGTCTGCGAACTCAGTCGCCCGCAAGAGGATAACGGATGATCCAGGCAGAGGGTTTGACCAAGTACTACGGACGTCATCCAGCGATCCAGGATCTGACCTTCAACGCCAAGTCCGGCGAGATTCTGGGGTTCTTGGGGCCCAACGGCGCGGGCAAGACCACAACCATGCGGATACTGGCGGGCTACATGCCGCCAACGAGCGGCATGGCCCGCGTGGCCGGGTATGACGTCGTCGAGCAGTCGCTGGAGGTCCGGCGTCGCGTGGGTTACCTGCCGGAGACGGTTCCCTTGTACCCAGAGCTGTCGGTGACCGAGTACCTCTGCTTCATGGGCTCACTGCGCCGGGTGCCGAACCTGGATGAACGTGTCAAGGAAGTCATCGTCCGGGTCCATATGGAGGAGCGCGCCGCAAGCTACATCGGCAACCTCTCGAAAGGATTGAGGCAACGCGTCGGTGTGGCCCAGGCCCTGCTGCACGAGCCCGAAGTGCTGATTCTGGATGAGCCGACCCTCGGCCTGGACCCCGCGCAGATCATTGAGGTCCGGAAGCTGATCAAGGAGTTGGGACGCGAGCGAACGGTGCTGCTCTCCACTCATATCCTGTCCGAGGCCCAGCAGGTCTGCGACCGGGTCCTGATCATCAACCACGGGAAGATCGTGGTCGAGGACACACCCGCCAGACTTCAGGCCCAATTGGCTGGCGCGGAGCGCCTGGTGGTCCTGGCCGCGGCGGAAACCCGGGAGTTGGTCGAGCTTCTCACCGGGGTGCAGGGGGTCGTCAACGTTCAGCCAACGGAGGCCGAGGGTCAGGTAGAGATAGCCAGTGCCCCGGGTCGGGATATCCGGCCTCTGGTCGCGCGGCGTGTCGTGGAAGCAGGCCTTGATCTCCTGGAGATGCGCCCCGTGGGCATCAGCTTGGAAGACATCTTCCTCCAGCTCACCCGCGAGGAAGCAGTGCCGGAGCCGGAGGCGGTAGCCGATGCGTAACGTCTGGATCATTGCCGGACGCGAGTTCCGGCACTACTTCATCTCGCCCGTGGCCTACACCGTGGCTACGATGGTCTTGCTCATCCTGGGTGGGATCTTCGCCGTCAACATGTACTTCGGCCTGCAGACGGGCCAGATCACCCCGGATGGACGGATCGTCCTGGGGCCGCTCGTGACCATTCTGCTTTTCGTCACACCCGCCCTGACCATGCGCGCCCTGGCCGACGAGCAGCGCATGGGCACGATCGAGCTACTGCTGACTTCCCCTGTCCGGGATTGGGAACTCGTCGTCGGCAAGTGGCTGGGGGCAATGGGCTTCATCGCCGCCATCCTGGCGGTCACGTGGGTCTACCCGATCATCTTGCACCGCCTGACGAGCCCCGGCATTGACCAGGGCGTTCTGGTCTCAGCCTACATCGGGCTGCTTCTGATGGTGGCATCGATGGTGGCCATCGGTGTTCTGATCTCATCGCTCTTCAGCAGCGCCGTCCCCGCGTTCTTCGTGACCTTGGCCGTCCTGCTTGCCCTGTGGATCATTGGCGGTTTCTCCAGCGGCGCGGGGGCGGGGAGCGAGCTTCTCCGGTACCTGAGCTTCGTCGACCACTACTACACCAATCTGTACCGCGGGGTTCTGGACCTGGCCGACCTCGTGTACTACCTCAGCCTGACGGCGCTGGCTTTGTTCCTGGGGACCCAGGTGGTGGAAGCCAGGAGGTGGCGATGAACCGCCACCTGCGTCGCCTGGCGCTTCCCGCCTACCTTGTCGGCCTGCTGGCGCTACTGGCTTCGGCGGCCTACTACTTCGTCAACCGTCAGTTCGACGTCTACCTCCGAGTCGGCCTGGTCCTGGCCGTCATCGGTGTGGCCGCGGGGGTCTTGCTGGATCCGGATAGGGTACGGCGAGTGCTGACCGGCAGACAGGCGCGCTATGGGAGCAACGCTCTCGTGATCAGCCTGGCCTTCATGGGCATCCTCGTGGTCGTGAACTACCTGGCCTACGCCAATCCTGCCCGTACGGACCTGACCGAGGACCAGCAGTACAGCCTGGCGCCAGAGACCTTGCTGCAGCTTTCGCGACTCCCGGCACCGGTCGTCCTGAAGGGCTTCTACACACCTGACATGCAGGCGTCGATGGAAGAGATCCGCCCGCTCCTGGAAGAATACCGGCTGCACAGCGGCGGTCTCTTGACCTACGAGTTCATCAACCCGATCGACAACCCGGCCGCGGCCACCGAGTACGGGGTCACGCGGGACGGATCGATCGTGGTGGTCGTCGGCGGCGCCTCGGAAGTGGTCCAATACCCGGATGAGCAGGGGCTCACCTCTGCCCTGCTCCGCCTGGCCAATCCGGAGCCGCGCACGGTCTACTTCCTCACGGGTCACGGCGAGCACGACATCGAAGCCGCCGATGATCTGGGCTACGGCGACCTCAAAGAGGCTCTGGTGGCCAAGAACTACCAGGTGGCAACCCTCAATCTGCTTGTTGATCCTCGGATCCCGGACGATGCGCTGGCGATCATCATCGCCGGGCCGATGGAACCCCTGCGGGCATCGGAAGTTGAGCTCCTGCGTAGTTTCGCAGATAGCGGCGGGGCGCTGGTCGTTCTGGAGGAACCCACGCCGGCCACCCGTTTCGGTGGCCAGGCGGATCCCTTGGCAGCCTACCTGGGGCAGGCCTGGGGCGTCTCGTTGCTGGACGATCTGGTGGTTGACCGCAGCTCGAGCATGCCGTTGGTGGGGATTGCCTATGGATATGGCGACCATGCCATCACGAACCAGCTGCGCGACATTGCCTCCTACTTCCCGTCGGCTCGCAGCGTGGTGTTCACCGATGTGCCGGGGGTCACCCTGACCCAGGTGGCCCTGGTTGCGACGGGCCCGAACTCATGGGGCGAGACCGACTTCGACGCCCTGTCGAGGAGCCAAATCGGCTTTGATGAGCAGGCCGACCATGTGGGTCCCTTAACATTGGGTGTTGCCGTCGAGGATGGGACGACGGGGGCCCGCCTGGTCGTCTTTGGGGACTCCGACTTCGCCGCCAACGAGTTCTTCTACGAACTGGCCAACGGCGACCTGCTGGTGAACAGCATCGACTGGGCGGCAGGGCAGGAGAGCCTGATCAGCCTGACGCCGAAACCGACCACGCAGCGCATCGTGGTTCCGCCTTCCGTTCAGGTGACGGGCCTGATCATCCTGACCAGTGTAGTCCTTATCCCGGCGTCGGTCGTGGTCATGGGGGTCTACGTCTGGTGGCAGCGCCGCCGGCGTGCATGAGGCTTGTCTATGATCCGCCGCAGCACTTGGGTGACCATCGCAGTCTTCCTCGCCGTCCTGGCGTTCGGCATCTGGTGGACGCGCTTCCGCCCCGAACCGCCGGCCACGCCAGAGGCCAACCCCACCCTTGAGCCCATTTGGGAGGTGGTCGGCAGCCAGATTGTTGGGCTGAAGATCGAGGACCTGGAGGCGGGATCGACCGTCGAGCTTGTCCGCCAGGCGAATGGGACCTGGGACGTCGTGCAGCCGGAGGGGCGGATGGTGAGTAGTGACCGGGTGGAGCAGGCAGTCGCCTGGCTGGAATCCCCCCGGCCGAGGTCGATCGTCGAGGGGCAGCAGGACCTCACGGCCTTCGGTCTGACCGAACCGTCACGCAGGGTGACGGTGACACTGCAGGATAGCTCGACGCTGACGCTGGAAGTTGGGGGGGCCACCCCCACCGGCACGACAACCTATGCTCGGTTCGCAGGTACGGATGGGGTGCTGGTGTTGAGCAAGTACGGCTTGGACGAGGTACTGGGCCTGTTGGAAGAAGTCCTGGCGACGCCGACCCCTTCAGCTACCGCCGCAGAACCCACCCTGGCAACCCCCGGGGGTACGGGGATGCCTCCGGCTGGCTCCGTGACGCCCGCAGCGGACGTCACCGAAGGGACTCCGGGGGAGGAGACGCCTCCTCCGCTGCCAAGTGCTACGCCCACACCGGCTCGACCGGGGACCGGGACGGCATCGCCCTAAGCCTCACTCCGCGAAAGAGCTGGCGGGTGAAGGTCCGGTCGCGGACCCGCCTGGGCGCTTGTGCATCGTTAACAGTGGGAGAGTACTCTCAGGGTAGTCGAGACCGGTTGATCAGTTGATTTGGTCGTGCTTTTCCTGTATTCTGAGTGTGAGAATGGCGAAGAAACGCGAACCACGAAAGACGACAAAGCCGAAGCGGAAGGCTGAGCAGGGGGCGGAACAGCTCAGGCTACTTGAGATTCCGGTGGAAGAGCCGCTGCCTGCCGAAGAGGAGAATCCCGCCATCGAGCAACTGCTCGAGGTCGGCCGGGAGCGAGGCTACGTCACGATCGACGACATCCTGGGCTTCTTCCCAGAGGCTGAGCGCGACATCGACCAGCTGGAAGAGGTCTACTCGGCCTTGCTGGCGGCCGGCGTTACCTACCTGGATGACGTCAGCGAGACCGAAGAAGGCCCGGAAGCCGAGTTGGGCGAGGAGGACGGCGGCCGGGAGGAGATGGACGACGATACCCAGTTGGCGGGGGTTGACGCGGACGACGCGGTGGGGCTGTACCTCAAGGAGGTTGGCCGGGTTCCGCTGCTAACCGCTCCGGAGGAAGTGTCCCTGGCCAAGCGGATCGAGCGGGGCCGACGGGCTCGGGAAGAGCTGGCCCGGCGTCCGGTTTCGGCAACGCGCCGGCGTGTGCTGCAGGTCGGCGTCGAGGATGGCTGGGCGGCAAGGGAACACCTGATCACCGCCAACTCGCGGCTCGTGATCAGCGTCGCCAAGAAGTACATGGGGCGAGGGGTGCCCTTCCTGGACCTGATACAGGAAGGCAACATCGGCTTGATCCGCGCCGCCAAGAAGTTCGACTACCGCCGCGGCCACAAGTTCTCCACCTA
>CAZEMA010000111.1:5332-8097 GCA_964513155.1 uncultured Anaerolineaceae bacterium | reverse complement strand
TCGGGCTGCGCCCTTGGGGCGCCGGCCCGAACGGGGTGGGGGTTCGATGCGATAGGCCGCTTCTCCGCATCCTCCTAGAGCCCGTGGCTCTCACGGGAGATGATTTCATCCTGGATCTCCTTGCCCAGTCCGACGAAGTAAGCGTTGTAGCCCGTCACCCGGACAAGCAGGTTGCGGTATTCGTCGGGGTGCTTCTGCGCTTGCCGCAGCGTATCCGCGTCGATGACGTTGACCTGGAGGCAAGTGCCTCCGACCTTGTCGTAGGCCCGCAGGAGCGCCACCAGCTTCTGGCGCTGCTCGGCGCTGCGCATTAGGCTGGGGCTGAGGCTGATCGTGTGGCTGGCGCCATTGGGCGCTGTCTCGAGTCCCAGATGGCCGACGCTCTTGATCACGGCGGTCGGACCCTTACGGTCCACCCCATTCACCGGGCAGACAGCGTTAGACAGGAACTGGCCGCGCCGGCGGCCGTCCGGGGTCGCCGCGGTCGTGGGGGCGTAGGCCACCCAGTAGTTCCACGAGAGGTAGCCGCCGCGGTAGCGCTTCCCCGTCGGCGAAGTGTGGCGGAAGACCTCTTCCGTCCAGAACCGGCTTACCTCGCGGGCGATCTCGTCGGCATAGGCATCGTCGTTGCCATACTTGGGGGCCTTGTTCAAGAGCGTCTGCCGCAAGCTCTCGTGCCCATCGAGGTTGGCCCTGAGCGCTTCGAGCAACTCGCCCATCGAAACCTGGCCTTCCTCGTAGACAAGCTTCTTGACGGCGGCCAGGCTGTCGGCCGCAGTCGCCAGCGCCACTCCTTCGACGGTGAGGAAGTTGAAGCGGGCGCCTCCCGCGGCGCTGTCTGCCCCGCTCTCGAGACATCCGTCGACCAGCGCCGCAAGATAGGGCACGGGCTCCCATGTCGCCCGTCCGATGTCGGCCAGGTCGTTGACGCGGATGATCCACTCAACGAGATGGCAGAGCTGCGTCTTGAAGGCCTCGAGAAACTGCTCGTACGACTGGAACGTCGTCGGATCGCCCGTGCGCGGTCCGATCTGGCGGCCAGTGGCCATGTCCCGCCCATCGTTGAGGGCCAGCTCCACCGCCTTGGCCAGGTTCAGGTTGACGTCGACCGTGCCAGAGCGATCGCACCCTTGCAGCGTGTTCTCCAGGCAGCCCACCGGCGCGTAGTCCCAGAGCTTCTCCTCCGGCAGACCCTGCCAACGCAAGCCGGCGATCGAGGCCTCGTCGAAGTTCATCAAGAACGGCGATCCCTGGGATCTGGCCAGCATTTCGACGAGGCGCTCGAGCAGGCGGTCGGGTGTCCGGGCGTGGATACGAACGTTGGGCTTGGGCTCCAACAGATTGACCTCTTCGATCACCTCAAGCATCAGATACGTCAGATCGTTGGAGGCGTCGCTGCCATCCGCCTTCATCCCGGCCAGCGTGATGAGTTGCCCGAAGGAAGAGTTGATCCCCTGGTTGGTCCCCACCCAGCCCTGGAAGTCGTAGACGTAGTTGTGTTTGACCCACCAGCACTCAAGCCATTCCTTGGCCTGATCGCGGGTCAAGCGGCCGGTGGCGAGGTCGGCCTGGTAGTAGGGATACAGGAATTGGTCGACCCTGCCAGGCGACACGCCGGGGCCGGGGTAGCTCTCGGCCGCCATGAGCAGCATGTGGGTCGTCCAGAGCGACTGGAGCGCCTCGGGGAAGGTCCCCACCGGCTCCCAGGGAACCTTGCGGCAGATGCGCGCAATCTCGTTGAGCTCCGCCCGGCGGGCGGGCTCGGCCTCGGCTGCGGCCAGGAGATCGGCCGCCGCGGCATAGCGCTCCGAGAGCGTGCGTACCGCGACGGCGCAGATGGCAACGGCTCGTGCCAGCTCGCGCTGATCTGCCTCACTCTCGGGGTCCGCTAGCACCTCCTCTGCCTCATCGCGGATGCCAACCCATCCCTCGCGCAGCACTCGGGGATAGTTCGGCACCAAATGCCCCGGGACCGCGCCGCAGTTCCCCACACCCACATCGTTCAGCGCGTGCCACTCCTTCAAGAAGCGTTGCTCCTCCCGATCCCGCCGCCGGGCCTCGTCGCGCTTCAAGCAGCGGGAGAGGGCCGTGCTGAAATGGGAGCCGACGATCAGCTCCCCATCCAGAATCTGTACCGGAAGATGCGTGCGAAGGATCTCGCGGAAGAAGAGCGCCTGGCGCACGACGAGTGGCTCGTCCCAGAAGCCAGGCGGGAGCTCCACCAGCTCAGCCGCCGCCCGCAGATAGGAGCGATAGCCCGCCTGGAAGAGTGCGACCTCGGGGACATTCGTCCAGCTCCAGATCGGGTAGACGATATCCCAAGACGTCCCCGTGGTGTAAGACCGGACCTGGTTGGTGAAGGCGCGCTCGTAGAAGGACCAGAATTCGTCCCGCAGCTTGCGCACCCGAGGCGAGAGCGTTGGAGCGACGCCCCACAACTCGTTGGGCGCGAGGGCCTGACGTGGCTTCTCGAGAGTCGTCATGCCTATCCTCCTGATGCGGGACGATCTGGGCTCCCGTGCACTATAGCACAAAGCGCCGCTCCAGGAGAAGTGACGTCTTGCACGAGCCAAGTTTGCGGACCGGAGAACCAGAGTGTCTATGGAGGGAATCGTAGAGGTGGTGGTTGGGGCTCCGCCCCAACCACCACCTCTACGATTCCCTTTTCCGGGCAAGCCGGTTCTTCGTCACCCTCCTAGTCGAGCGAGCTGGCGGCTCAAGCCCAGCTCAAGGCAGGGTCCAGTAGGCAATCTCGGGCACCTCAA
>CAZEMA010000111.1:0-5232 GCA_964513155.1 uncultured Anaerolineaceae bacterium | reverse complement strand
GGCGGCTCAAGCCCAGCTCAAGGCAGGGTCCAGTAGGCAATCTCGGGCACCTCAACGGTGAAGTCCGGGGTGTTGGCCGAACCGACGAACACGCCAAAGAGGCCCGTGCTGTATGTGGTGTCGGTGATCTCAGTGAGCAGGTTCCCGTTGGCATACAGACGGAGATGGCTGCCCTCGGCCCAGATGCCGATCCGGTTCGTCGCTCGCGCACCCTGGATGATGCGATCGCTTTGCGTCCACGCAACGAGGGTTCGATAGGCCTCGCCATTCCAGATGCGGAGCGAATAGCGACCGTTGCAGGAGAGGCCGAACAGGTAGCCCACGAATCCCTTGTCGGTTGAGCTCGAGCGCAGCATCAGGCCATAGCGGTCGAGGCCGCCGCAGTCCCCGGTCGTGGCGCTCATCTCCAGGTACACATCGCCCGCGTCCACCCAGGTCAACATCCAGCCATCCCAGCTCTCAGGGTTGAAGGCGGTCATACGCAAGAGGCCGCCCTCGATCTCGAAGCGGACGTGTGCGTCCTCATAGAGGGGCCAGTTGGCGATGCTGTCGAATGTGTCCTGCCAGGTCGGTGATCCGAGGTGCAGGCGAGGATCGGTGCTCGGCGGCGTGGGTGACGCGCTGATGGTTGCCGTCGCAGTCACGGCGGCGGTCGGCGTGGCGGTCGCGGTCAGCGTCGGCGCTGGGGTACTGGTTGGTGCCACCGTGGCCGTGGGCAGTGCCCGGTAGGCCCAGCCGAAATCGACATTGCCCCGGACCTCGCCCTCTGCCAGGGCAACGGCCGCTGTGGCGATTCCCGCTGGCGGCATGCCCGACGGGAAGGTCCAGGCGCCTCCGCGCGTCATCAGCACGTCCTGCTCGGTGGGATCGATCGAAATGCAGTACAAACCGGCGGCGAGCCCTGCGAACGAGTATGTGCCGTCACCAGAGCTGGTCGCGGTCGCCAGGCCGGCGGATGGGCATGCCCCCGGACCGATGGAGACAAAGACACGAGCGATGCCGGGCTCGCCCGCCTCCGGCGTGCCGTCGGGCATTTGACCCTCAGCCGTGTCGACACAGCCCGCGGGGAGCCCCTGGCCTTCGGCGGGAACGCACACGTCGCTCCACACCCGGCCTGCGATCGCACCCGCGCCAGGCCCCTCCGAGACGACTGGTGAAGGCGCGACGGGCGACGTCGTGGTCTGGGAGGTCTCCGGAGCGGGCATGTTGCAGGCCCCCACGGCAACGGCAAGAGCGACCCCCAGCAAGCGTGCTGCAATCCGTCTTGGTCTATGCATACCTATCCTGCCTCCTTGTAGCTCGCACCCAATCATAGCAAATCCCTGGGCTTCGCGCCGCCTGCCCGACTGCCCAGGATGCGGGCGCCATCCGGCAGATGCTCAGTTGGCCCGGATCGGATCCATGGGTCTCGGCGGGCCGTGGGCCGGATACACTCGACCAGCCCCTCGCTCTCGGAGGAGGCGCCAGCTGCTCAGGGCCACCGGGTTATCGAAGGCGCAGGACTCCGGCGGGAGATCGCCCGTAAACGCTGACCCGTCATCGAGCAGGAGCGAGACACTGTCGGCCGAGTGGCCGGGTGTATGCAGGATTTCGCCTGAGATGCCGATCTGGCCGAGGAGCTGACGGCTCTCCTGGAAGGAGATGGTTACGTTTCCGTCCGTTGTGACTTCAACGTACTTGTCTTGAGGCTTGGTCCAGGCTTTCATCAGGGGGATGGCGGCCACCTGGACTCCCAGAACGAGCAGTGCAACCCCTTCTCGTTTGAGCTCCTCGGCAAGGCCTGCGTGGTCGATGTGGTAGTGCGTGGCAAGTGCGTAGCGGATCTCGTGAAGCGGCACGCCCATCCTCTTGAGATTCGCCTTCATCGTTCCGAGTGTGCCTGGCCAGCCGACGTCGACGAGCAAGCGGGACGTGTCCCCACCAACAACCCAGTAGTTGGTTGAGCGGTAGCCGATGTTCACGATAGTGAGGGGCGCTGCTGGTGCCATCGTATCTTGAGTGCTGCCTGGCGGGAGTCTTGGGCCTGCCCTCCGGGTAGATAGGGCTAGACGGCAATGTCCACCACCGAATCCAGGATGTGGCTCGGCTGGTAGGGGTAACGGGAGACGTCCTCCCGGCGGGTGACGCCGGTCAGAACGAGAATCGTCTCCAGCCCACTTTCCACACCCGCCACGATGTCCGTGTCCATTCGGTCCCCGACGACAACCGTGTTCTCCGAATGCCAGCTGAGGTGGTTGAGAGCCGAGCGCATCATCATGGGGTTAGGTTTGCCGACGAAGAATGGGGCGACGCCGGTGGCACGCTCGATCAGCGCCGCCATGGCGCCGCATGACGGGACGATGCCCTCCGCCGACGGCCCCACTGGATCCGGATTGGTGGCGACGAAGCGGGCCCCCGCCGACACTAGGCGGATGGCCGTTGTGATGATACCAAGGTTGTAGCCGAGAGTCTCGCCGAGCACGACATAGTCCGGCTCGATCTCGGTGATCACGTAGCCGATCTCGTGTACGGCCTCCGTCAACCCGCTCTCGCCGACGACGAAGGCCTTGCCGTTGGGCTTCTGGGATTGGAGGAATCGGGCCGTCGCCAAGGCCGAGGTGAAGATGCGCCGCGCCGGGATCTCGAGTCCAAGTGACTGCAGCCGGTGCGCCAGGCCTCGGGGCGTGTAGATCGACGTGTTCGTCAGGATGAGATACTCGAGCCCACCCTTCTTCAGGCGCTTGATGAAGTCGTCTGCGCCAGGGATGAGCGCGTTCCCGCTGATAATGACGCCATCCATGTCAATGAGATAGTTCCTGGGTGTCTCCATCGCCTACGCTCCCTGCCGACATACAATACCACAGGTCCTCGATCAAGGGCACCCGCCCTCCCCCAGAATCCTGAGATGTTGTCAGAGTGGGCTGAGTATCCTTGCCGGCGTTCCTAAGCCCCGGGACTCGGCAGCGGGAAGTCTCCGGGCCAGCCCCTAAACTCAATGTACGCGAATCGGGAAGCCGGGCTATAATCATCCGCGCCCGAACGGTTGGGCCCCCTCCGCTGGGTCGGGACCTGAAAGGGACAAGGAACAGGCTGTCGTTCCTCTCCCCAAGGATGCACGAAAGGATACGTCTTGGCCAAAGTCGCGATTGTGACAGACAGCTGCGCAAGCATCCCTGAGCCAGTGATCAAGGCGCTGGACATCCGCTGGGTGGCTTACTACATCCACCGTGGGCAGGAAGTGTTGCGGGATCTGGTCACCATTCAGCTGGACGAGTTCCTGCGGTGGCTCCCCTCGGCCAAAGAGCTGCCCACAACAGCCAGCCCTGGGCCTGGCGACTATCTGAGCGTGTATGAGGATCTGGTCCGAAACCAGGGCACCCAGGAAATCGTCAGCATCCACATGACCTCAAAGGGCAGCGGGGCCTATCAGGCGGCCACGGCGGCCCAATCGATCGCTCGGGAGCAGATGCCCAATGTGCGAATCGATGTCATCGACACCCGCAACGTATCGATGTGTCACGGGTGGATGGTGATCGAAGCGGCCAGGGCAGCGCTGGCTGGCGCCTCCCTGGAGCAGATCGTCGCGACCGTCAGGCGCATGATCCCGGTCACCCGCATGATTCAGACGGCAGACACGTTGCGCTATCTGTACTTGGGCGGCCGCATAGGCAAGGCCAAGCGCCTGCTGGGAACGCTCCTAAACATCAAACCGCTCATCGGTATGGAAGACGGGGTGATCGTCCCCCTGGGCCAGGCGCGCAGCCGGGGCAAAGCCTACCAGATGATGGCGGACATGGTTGAGGCTACCGTGGGCAAGATGGGCAAGGTCAAGATCGCCTATGTGCACGCCGGCGCCCTCGACGAGATGTTGAAGCTGAAGGCGATGGTCGAGGCCCGTGTCCTGGCCGTCGAGTCTATGATCGCTGAGCTCTCCCCTGCCCTCGCCGTCCATACTGGACCCGGGACAGGGGGTCTGTGCTACTTCCCCGTCGAGGGCTGAGAATGTGATGAAAGAGCGCAGCTTCCTGGAGAGAACCGCGTCCAGGAACAGTCGATTGGCAACGGGGATCGGAAGACCGTCCGTTGCCAATCGCTTCTTATCCATGCGCATCCTGGGAGACCAGCGATGTGTGCCGGCGTGGCGAAGGTCGGTCTCGCGGGCCCAAGGGCGTTCGGCAAGCCCCCAAGGGGCCTACCCAGCAGGCTCACGCCGTCGCCCTACGGGAGGCGAGAGGGTGTTGGTGCAAGAGGGCGGCGCTCGGTCTCGTGTGGAAGCAGAAGGGATGACATGACGCAAAACGGGCAACGCAAATGGAGGAGCGATCGGATCCGGTGGCTCCTTGGCCTCGGACTGCTAGCCGTCTTGGCCCTGATTTCGCTGGGCCCGCTACTCGGAGCGGGTTCAGGAGACCCATCTCCCACTCTGACGGTCATTGCCGAACCGAATCAGCCGGAGGTCGTCGAACGCGTCGACCTTGCCGATGCCAAGGCTGCGCACGACGCCGGTACGGCCGTCTTCGTGGACGTGCGGTCCGCGGCAGAGTACGAACAGGGACACATCCCTGGCGCGCTCTCGATCCCCGGCACGGAGCTCGAAGACCGCCTCGGTGAGCTTGATCCCAACGCATGGATCATCACCTACTGCGCTTGAACGCAGGAGGGAGCCAGCGCCGGTGCGGCGCTCATCCTGCAAGACCACGGCTTCGCCCGCGTGACACCCCTTCTGGGCGGTTTCCGCGCCTGGGAGGCGGCGGGCTACCCCATCGAGCCCTGAGCCCACAACGGGCACGCACGAGGCCTGGCCCGCCAGAGCGGATTGCGGCAGGCTTCTTGCATCCCGCTGGACAGGCACCAAGGCATCTAGGGGTTCTGTGCCCGACGCCCAGCTGCCGGGGCGTTCTGACCTGAGCCTCTAGGTGCCTCGGTGCCGAGCTTTCGTGTAGAATAGCCAGCCATTGAGGCTATCCAAAGAGCGATGAACCTCTTCCGAACCTCCGCCCTCGGCCGGGCAGTCTTCCACGTCAAGCCCAAGGTGGGACGCCCGGCACGAACGGTCGCAGTCAGTCCCCGCCTGCGCAAGTTGGGTATCGCCCTGGCGGCGGCCGCGCTGAGCCTGCTACTGGCTCCGATTGTCGCTGTCCTGGCGGGCTATGGCTACTACATTGCCTCAGGGCGGATCATGCCTGGCGTCAGCGTGGGGGGGATGCCTCTCCAGGGCATGACGGTCACCGAGGCTGCCCAAGCGCTCGACCG
>CAZEMA010000110.1:0-8260 GCA_964513155.1 uncultured Anaerolineaceae bacterium | reverse complement strand
CCGCGGGCCTCGGCAGCCATCTGCTCAAAGAAAGCCGTCAATACCTGGTGGCGGCGTTCGCCTAGCCGCCGGGCGGGCTCCGTCAGCAATCGCTCGCGCACCCGGCGGAGCTTGTAGAGGTACTCATGGTAGGCGCTGTGCGGCTCACCCGGCTCTGGCTCGCCGCTGTCGAGAAAGCGATCCGAAGGCTCGGCATACACAGGCTCTCCCGCCTGCAGCGCGTATCCGATGGTACGGGCCGCTCCGAAGGCTCCCATGACATCGAGTTTGTCGGCATCGAAGAGGATCTGGGCCTCCAGGCTGCGCGGTTGGTTCCGGCTGCGGAAGCGGTGTGCCCGGATGCAATCCACCACGGCCTGGATCCGGTCCGCCGGCCAATCTTCCCCTTGAAGCACGGCCTGAGCGAAGTCGGCCGAGGACTCCTGATGCTGGTGCCTGCCTTCGCCCCCTCCCGGGTGCGCGCCGGAGGCGTCATGGAGCAGCGCCGCGGCCCGCAGGATCTCTACGTCGGCTCCCATTTCCTGTCCCAGCCTCTCGGCCAGCCGCCTGACCCTGAGGACATGGTCAAAACCGTGCACCGGATCCTTCTCGTCGTACCATCCGCGCGCCTGTTCGATCG
Source organism: uncultured Anaerolineaceae bacterium (assembly GCA_964513155.1). Classification (GTDB taxonomy): domain Bacteria; phylum Chloroflexota; class Anaerolineae; order Anaerolineales; family E44-bin32; genus DATEAV01. Next base: position 7,641 of record CAZEMA010000110.1, on the reverse strand, counting down.
ATGGCATCCTAGCTCTCCTCGTCCTTGTCCTGTCGGCGCGGCCTGTCCCGCCCTTCAGGGAGCGGGTTGTGCGGTGCCGCTTCCTCTGCCCGGCCTCGCGGCCAGGGCAGCAACGTCGGCTATGCTGGCCGGATGGGGACGGTCCGTCAGCTTCTGAAGGGCCGTGCGCAGAGGCGGCTGCGAGTAGAGCGTTTCGGCAGTTAGCCCCGCCGCCACAACGCAGCCACGGTCCAGGACCACGGCCCGGTCGGCGTGGGCCGCGGCGAATTCCACGTCGTGCGTCGCCAGGACGACCGCCATCCCGCGGCGACGCCAGCCCTCGAGCAAATCGCCGAACGCGGCCTGCGCCAGGGGGTCGATCCCCAGCGTCGGCTCGTCCAGCAGCAAGACGCCCGGCCGGGTGACCAGCACCGCCGCTATCGCTGCCCGCTGCCGCTCGCCCGCCGATAAGTCCCTCGGGTATCGGTCGGCAACGCCCGCCAGGCCCAGATCCCGCAGCAGCACCTCCGGATCCACCGGAGGTCGCCCTTGTAGCCCATGGTTGCGCAGTGTCAGGTCGAGCTCCTCACGCACGCTGTCCGCAAAGAGGAGTGCCTCCGGCCACTGCGGCACATAAGCCATCGCCTGCGCCCGCTCGGCAACCGACCGGTCGCCCACCTCCTGCCCCTCGAGCCAGACCTTGCCAGCCTGGGGGCTGAGCAACCCCATGACACAGCGCAGGAGGGTGGTCTTCCCCGAGCCGTTCCGTCCCAGGACAGCCACCACCTCCCCAGGCCGGACTTCAAAAGAGGCTCCGTCCAGCGCCGGGACCCCGTTGTAGGCGTAGGACAATCCTTCGGCGATCAAGCGCGGCGGCCCGGCTGGCGTGGGCCGCACCGTAGTCTCTGGCCCAAGCTGCTCAAGGCGGGACCGCAAAACCTGTTCAGCAGCGCCACCCCACCCGGGCGGCATACCCAGAAGCCGTCTGGCTTCCGCCAAGGGAGGGCCGTAGGGCATCTGAGCCAGGACATCGGGCGGCCGGCCGAAGCTCGCCTCCTCACCCTTTCCGGGAAGATACAGGATTCGATCGACTCGTGGCCCCAGCCTGCCCAACCGGTGCTCCGCGACCAGAGTGGTCAGGCCGAACTCCTGGCGGAGTTCGACGATCCACTGCACCACCTCCTCGGCCGACTGGGAATCAAGCTGCGAGGTGGGCTCGTCCAGAAGCAGAATCGGTGGCCTGCGCCCCAACGCCGCGGCGACCGCCACCCGCTGCTGCTCTCCTCCTGAGAGACGGTTGAGCGGCCGGTCGACGAGCGGACCGAGTTCCAGGCGCTCGATGATCTCTTCCAGCCGCTGGCGGATGACCTCCCCGGGCAACCCGGCCACTTCCATGCCAAAGGCGATCTCGTCCGCCACGCTGCCGGTGATGAAGCGGCTCTCCGGTTCCTGAAACACAAAGCCGACCCGTCCGGCCAACTCAACCGGTGTCGCCCGGCGGGTGTCCATCCCGGCCACCACCACCCGCCCGCCGAACCGTCCCCCATAGAAGTTCGGCACCAACCCATTGAGTGCCCGCAGGAGTGTGGACTTCCCCGATCCTGAACACCCAGCCACGAGCACCAGCTCGGCCTCGGTGACTTGGAGGTTAAGGTCGCCGAGGGCCGGATCACGGGCCTCCGGGTAGGAGTAGGTCAGCCGGCGAACCTCAATCGCAGCCATTTCGCGTCCAGGCGGGAGCGGTTAGCAGGGCGATGGTTGCAGCCAACGCCGGGTGAAGGCCCGGCCAAGTCGCTCGAGGGTAGGGGTAGTAGGTCAACATCTCTGGCATCATCACGGCGAGAAAGACGAAGACAGCCAACACGCCAAGGGATAGGCCTGCAACCAGGCTGTCCCCTCGGCGCCAGGTTTCCGGGAGGTAGCGGTTGCGGCCATCCTTCCTGCCCAGGCCGGCCCAGAGCGCGGCGGCGCTGGCCAATGCCAGCACGAAGGCCAATGCCGACCGCCTCGGCGCAACGGCCCAAAGCCCGAGCCCCGCGCCCAGCCCAAGCCACCCGGCGGCAACCAGCAGGCGCTTCCACCCACTTGGCCCGCCCCGCCCCCAGCCTCGGGCGACCATGCCTTCGGCCAGACCCAGGGCGCTCTCCAGCCCCAAGACAACCAGAGGTGTCACCAGACCAGGGAGGTCTCGCCAACCGCGCATCTGATGCCCCCGGATCTGCTGGGCCTCCCGCACCGCCTCGAAGGCACGTCGCGCCCGGGGCGCGAACGTCAGGCCGATCGAAGCGCTCACGCCCACCGGATAGAGCCCGGGCGGCATCCGGCGCAACAGGTCTGGCGCCGTGACGGCCGCGTTGAAGACCGACATCACTGTCAGCAGGCTGGCAATCTGAACGCCTGCGGACAACCCAAACAGCAGCGCCTCAAGCGTATAGGGGCCTCCGATCCAGCGGATCGGCAGCCAGAGAAGAACCGTGTCTCCCGCCCGGCTGAAGAGCAGGTTGAGGAGCGCCGGGAAGATGAGCAGGCTTCCCAAGAAGGCAAGCGTTCCCCATCCAGGGCGCTCCCTCGTCAGGCGCCAGCGAACACCGAGCGCGGCGGCGCCGATGAGCCCCAGGTACCAGGGGTTGCGCGTCAGGAGCGCCGCCACGGAGGCGCAAGCGATCCACAACATCCAGGCCATCGGGTGCCTGCGGGCGCGCCACAGTGCCATACCCTGGGTGTGTTGGGATTCCCTCGGGGCCCCCTCGGCCCGGCGAACGATCGACGGTGCCTCCAGGTCAGTGCCTCCGGCGGGCAATCACCGCCGCCGCCACCAGCAGCACGACCAGTACAGCGCCGGTTACGGCCGCGAGGATTCCCGCGAGCGGCGAGAGCGAGGCAGGAACTCCACGCCGAGCCTCGGGCAGGCTGGCGATGTCCGTGAAGTCGACGCCCGCCAGCGCGGGGACCGCCTGGATCGTCGCCATGACATTCTCGGAAGACATGGCCGCGGTGAAGATGAACGCCCCACTCCAGACCTGGAGCGAGGCGAGCATCTCCTGCGGATTGCCCCAAGCGGCTAGATCTTCGCCCGCCGCCAGGAGGGCTTGTATCACCAGGGCGGTGGAGTTGGCGTCGGTGGCCTCGCCGTAGGGGCTCGGTTTCTGATAGGTCCAACCCCCGTCGGCATTCTGCGAGGCGCGGAAGTAGGCCAGCGAAGGGCCGATTTCCCTGGTCGCCCCGGCGGCAACCAGGGCCTGGACCACGAGCGCGGTCGTGTTGCTGTCGCCGGCGCCTGGCGTCATATCGCCGATGAAAGAGTACGAACCATCCTCCAGGCGGGAGGCCATCAGGCCGGCGATCGCGGTCTCGGGGACCGGAGCTCCCGCCCCGGCGAGTGCGAGAATCGACAGGGCGCTGTCAAAAGGCCCCCCGCCGAAATAGGCGGTCTGCGTGTCGAACGAGCCCGATAACGCCGCCACGAGGTCTACACCTCCAAAGTCTCGCGCATCCACACCCGCGGCCAGCGCGGCCAGAATCACCTTGGCCGTCTGGCCAGGGCCAGCGACCTCGCCTGCGGCCACGCGCTCGGTCAGATAGTCGAGAGGACTGTGTCCCTCGACGACCCAGGTCGCAGGGTCTTGACCGCCGCTGGCAACAGCCACGACGGCGTCGGCAGTCGCACCCAGGTCGCTGCCCGGGGCAAAACCACTCGAGAAGCCTCCATCGTTCTGCTGCTGGGGTCTCAACCACTCCAGGGCGCGCTCTACCGCGTTACTGCTCTGGGCGCTGGCGATCAAGGGCATCGCCGCCAGGGCGAGAAGCACGAGGATCAGACTGCATTTGCGGAACACGTTGAAACTCCTGTCTGCCTTGCCGGCCGTGTCGGCCGCGCCGGTTGGCCAGCATGGGCCAGCCCGGGAATCATCCGAACAAAAGGCCTTCCCTGCGCAGAGGGAAGGCCTGGAGACGAACGGCAGGCGCCACCTCCTTTCCGCGAAGGTTGGTCCAGCGCCGGGCAGAGGCGGGTATCCTGGCTCACCTGGCGGCGCTCTTCGAGAGACGCACCGCCAGGCACACAGTTGCGGGACAGCGCCGGACTCCCGATCGTCGGTAACCGGCTTCCCCTGGGTGGCCTTCGCATCCGGGCAAAAGGCCACCTCCGCCCGAGGTATGGAATGTGAGGGAAGTATAGCCCGCCAGGCGAGGCACGTCAAGCAGCGACGACCACCGATGCTCGAACGGGCCTGCGGGGCGCCCCGCGCCAACTGCCGTGTCGGCCTGCAAGCAAAGGGTGGCATCCAGGCTTCAGACGGGGAGAAGGACGGGCCAAGCCTGGAGCCCGGTAACTCTCAACAGATCCCCGGCTCAAGCCTCGAATCCTCGGATGGGAGCTTCCAGGCTACAGACGGTCCCAGTGGTACACTTGCGGCCACCCTGCTCGGGTCGGCCTCAATGGGAGGCCCTCGGTACGCGCAACCGAACGCGTTCCGAGGGCTCCGCCGAATCGCACTCCCGAGCGGACCGGAGGCTCAATCGCATGTCCAATAGGATTAGCCGGAGGGACTTCCTCCACGGCGCCGGTGGGCTGGCAATCGGTGCCACAGCCGCCTGGGCACTCAAGCCGGCGGCGCAGCAGCCCGAGCAGTCTCAATCACCCCGAAGCCGCACCCTACGCATTGCCTTCCTCAGCGACGTCCACGTCCAATCCTGGGGCGACGCGCCAGACGGGATGGCCCGCGCCTTGCGTCACGCTCAAGCTCTGGCCGACAACCCCGACGTGATCTTCAACGGCGGCGACGCGATCATGGACGCTCTCGAGGCGGACAAACAGGCGACGCAAGCCCAGTGGGACTTGTGGAACTCGGTCCTGCGCGAAGAGTGCACACTGCCCATTGTCCACTGCATCGGCAACCACGACGTCTGGGGATGGCTCTCCTCCGATCCGACCATCCAGAACGATCCCCTCTACGGCAAGGGTTTCCCCTTGCAGCAGCTCGGGCTGGAGCACCCCTATTACAGCTTCGACCGGGCGGGCTGGCACTTCATCATCCTGGATAGCAGCTTCCAGGCCGGGAATCAGTATGGCTACATCGGCAGACTGGATGATGACCAATTCAACTGGCTGCGTGAGGATCTACAGAGCACTTCCTCTGAGACGCCCGTCTGTGTCGTCTCGCACATCCCCATCCTCTGCGTCAGCGAGTTCTACGATGGGGAAAATGAGGCCACCGGCAACTGGGTTGTCCCCGGCGCCTGGATGCACATCGACTCCCGCCGCCTCAAGGACTTCTTCCGGATGCACAACAACGTCAGACTCTGCCTGAGCGGGCATGCCCATCAGATCGACCGCGCCGACTACCACGACGTCAAGTACCTAGGCAACGGCGCCGTATGCGGCGCCTGGTGGCAAGGGCCCTACCTTGGCTTTCCTCCTGCTTACGTCGTGGTCGACCTCTACGACGACGGATCCTCGGAGAGCCAGGCCATCCTGTACGAGTAGCCATGCATCCCACGATTCCGCCGGCCACACCCTCTCGCGGGGCTAGACCCTGCAGGAGGTTCTTGGGCCAGCCGATGGGTTCGCAAGCCCAGATCCGGTCTGGCCCCTTGACGGGCACTCCTCTGGCTGTATAATCGAGCCAACAACTCACGGGGGGTTTCCCTCCCTCGACGAGCGCGGAGAATCGTTGCGTGGTCGTCCTCTTCAGAGAGCTGCCGGCTGGTGCGAGGCGGCGAGGACCCAGGCAAGTCCGCTCCGCCGGCCCGACCAGGGCCTCGTCGCTCCCGCAGGGGTGAGATCACACCGTAAGGGAGACCGGGGTCGCCCGTTACAGCGTTCCGAGGCTGCCCGATCTCGGGCGGCGAAAGCAGGTGGCACCACGAGCGCCCCCTCGTCCTGCGCATGAGGGGGCGTCGGCTTTCCATCGTGGGAGGTGTGCCATGCTCGACATCCAGAGAATCCGAGAGAAGCCAGAGGAAGTGCGAATCGCTCTCGCCCGCCGCGGGATCGAGCCTCCGCTGGATCGCATCCTGGAGCTCGATAGCCAGCGCCGCAGCCTGCTCACGGAGGTCGAGACGCTCAAGGCTGAGCGCAACCGTGCCTCCAAGCAGATCGGACAGATGCAGGACCCGGCGGCGCGCCAGTCAAAAGTCGAGGAGATGCGGCACGTGGGCGAGCGGATTGACGCCCTCGACGCGCGGCTTCGCCAGACGGACGAAGCCCTGCATGCCGCCCTGAGCGAAGTGCCCAATCTGCCTGATGCCGATGTTCCGGACGGCTCGGATGACAGCGCCAACGCCGTCCTACAGACCGTCGGCGAACCCCGGGCCTTCGATTTCGAGCCCAAGCCGCACTGGGATCTCGGCCCGTCCCTGGGCATCCTCGACTTCGAACGCGGCGTGAAGATCACCGGCTCGCGCTTCTACGTCTTGAGCGGCGCGGGTGCCCGGCTGCAGCGAGCCCTGATCGCCTGGATGCTCGACCTGCACGCGCGCCAAGGGTACACTGAAAAGTACACGCCGTTCATGGTGCGCCAGCAGACGCTCTTCGGCGCCGGGCAACTGCCGAAATTCCGTGACAATCTCTATCGCGATCACGAAGAGGATCTGTGGATGGTGCCGACGGCCGAAGTCCCGTTGACCGGCCTGCACATGGACGAGATCCTGGAGATTGAGGCTCTGCCGCTTCATTACGCCGCCTACACTCCCTGCTTCCGCCGGGAGAAGATGTCCGCCGGACGGGACGTGCGGGGGATCAAGCGCGGTCACCAATTCGACAAGGTCGAGATGTACACCTTCTGCGCGCCCGAGGCTTCAGCGGAGGAGCTGGAGCGCATGCGCGCCCACGCTGAAGCGACCTGCCTCGAGCTCGGGTTGCCGTATCGAACCAAGATCCTGTGCACCGGTGAGCTCGGCTTTGCCGCACGCAAGACCTACGATATCGAGACCTGGGCCCCCGGCTGCGGCGAATGGCTGGAGGTATCGTCGATCTCCAACTGCGGCGACTTCCAGGCACGCCGGGCAAACATCCGCTTCCGCCGGGCTCCCAAGGCGCGGCCCGAGTTCGTGCACACGCTCAATGGCTCCGGCCTCGGCCTGCCACGCACGCTGATTGCGGTGCTGGAGAACTACCAGCAAGCGGACGGCAGCGTTGTGATCCCGGAGGTGCTGCGCCCCTGGATGGGCGGCATCGAGACCATTCGCCCGACGGGGACCTCGTAGTGGTGCAGATCGGAACCTCATGGACAAGACGCTGGTCATCGTCCTCGCCGCGTTGGTGATGCTCCTCGGGCTTGCGGGCGTCGTCCTGCCCGCGCTGCCAGGCCTGCTACTCGTGTGGGGGGCGGCTCTCGGCTATGGCCTCCTGGCAGGCTGGGGCAGTTCCGGCCCATGGTTCTTCGCCTTGATCACCCTCCTGGGATTGGCCGGGGAGGCGTCCGAGCTCTGGGTGACCGGGGCCGGCGCCAAGATCGGCGGAGCCTCCACCTGGGCCATCGTGGCGGGCGTTGTGCTTGCGTTGATCGGCTTAGTCTTCTTCAGTCCGATCGGCGCCGTCCTTGGCCTCGCCATTGGCGTCATCGGCGTCGAGTACCTGCGCCTGAGAGACTGGCGCCAGGCCGTCAAGGCCACGGGAGCCACGCTGGCCGGCTGCGGCGTCTCCTATGGGGTCAAGCTTCT
>CAZEMA010000109.1:0-8468 GCA_964513155.1 uncultured Anaerolineaceae bacterium | reverse complement strand
ACAAGGTGCCAGCAAGACCGGTGGAGATTGGCTTTCAGTGCTTCCTTGCCAGCGAGGCCTCCGGCGATCGGGGGCAAAGGACGGGTCGGCCGCGCGAAGGGTGAGGTCGGCAGTAATGATAGAATGGGCGCGGTTTCCATATTGGTGATGTGAGCCTATCTGGAGGCAAGACGGTGAGTGAGACCCTTTCATCGGTGACGCGGGCGAAGCACGGAGGTCGGGCCAAGTTCTGGGTCGGTGGGGCGCTGATCGTGGCCGCGATTGCCTATCTGATCGTCTCCTCCACTCAGGCGACGGCCCAGTACTACCTGACGATCGATGAGTTGGCTGCCCGAGGGGAGTCCGTGCAGGGAAGGGACGTGAAGATCTCGGGAGCCGTGGATGGGGCCACGATCGAGTATGATCCGGCGACGTTGACGCTGCGCTTCACGATGGCCAACGTTCCCGCCGACATGGACGAGATTGAGCGCGCCGGGGGCCTGGCTGCTGTTCTCCACCAAGCCGTCAACGACCCGGCGGCCCGACGCTTGCAGGTGGTCTACGTCGGCCCCAAACCGGACCTCTTGCGCGACGAGGCGCAAGCCATCGTCACGGGGCGGCTCGGCGAGGACGGCGTGTTCTACGCCGATGAGCTGCTCTTGAAGTGCCCCACACGCTACGAAGAGGCGCTTCCATCCCAGGCTGCGCAGGGCTGAGCAGGACAGACCACGGACGGTGGACGATGGACGTTGGACGACCGAGCGCCCCATGGCAATCCGTGGTCCATGGTCCATCGTCCATCGTCCGTTGTCCGGTCTTCTCTAGGAGGTCGGGGCGTTGATCGCCAACGTTGGCTACTCCTCATTGGTCCTGGCATTCCTGGTTGCGGTCTACGGCGCCGTCGCGGCTGCCTACGGCGCCCTACGCCGCCGCCCGGACTTCGTCGAGAGCGCCCGGCGGGCCATGCTGCTCACTTGGCCACTCGCCACCCTGTCAGCGGTCTGCCTGGTGTCCCTGCTTGTCACCGGCCAGTACCAGGTGGAGTACGTCGCCTCCGTCGTCAGCAATGACATGCCCGCGTATCTTCGGGCGGCCGCGCTCTGGGGCGGACAGGCCGGATCGCTGGTGTTCTGGTCTTGGCTGCTGGCGGCCTTCGCAGCCGCCGTTGGCCTGCGGAACTGGAAGCGCGACGGCGAGCTCCTCCCCTGGGTCGTCGTGGTTGTCATGGTCACCCTGGCCTTCTTCCTCAGCCTGGTGATCCTCTTCGAGAACCCCTTCGCCCGATTGTGGCAGACGCTGGATGGCAACCTCGTCCGGGCCCTCCTGCAACCGGCTGGCAGCATGCCCTTGATCCCACCGGATGGCCAGGGCCTGAACCCTCTGTTGCTTCATCCAGGGATGGTACTCCACCCTCCGATGCTCTACCTCGGGTTCGTCTCCTTCGTCATCCCCTATGCCTTCGCCATGGCTGCCCTGGTGACCGGCCGCACCGACGACCGTTGGATCCGAATCACCCGGCGCTGGACGCTGGTGGCTTGGCTCTTCCTCTCCCTGGGACTCATCCTGGGCGGGCGCTGGGCCTACGACGTCCTCGGCTGGGGCGGCTACTGGGGCTGGGATCCTGTGGAGATTGCCGCCTTGATGCCCTGGCTTTCCGGGACGGCCTTCCTGCACTCGGTCATGATCCAGGAGAAGCGGGGTATGCTCAAGCAGTGGAACATGGCCCTGATCATCCTGACCTACGCGCTGGTGATCTTCGGCACGTTCCTCACCCGCTCGGGAGTGCTCTCCTCCGTACACGCCTTCGCCCTCTCCGCGATTGGCCCGATGTTCTTCGTGTTCATCGGGGTGACTTTCATCGTGTCCCTGGCTCTGCTGCTCCGCCGCTGGGCCGCTCTGAGTGGTGAGAACCAGCTCAGCTCGATCCTCTCCCGCGAATCCCTCTTCCTTCTCAATAACCTGCTCTTCGTGGGGATCCTGGTCGTCTGCTTCTGGGGCGTGATCTTCCCCCTGGTGTCCGAGCTCTTCACCGGGCAGAAGGTCACGGTGGGGCCCCCGTTCTACGAGCGCGCCACCGCTCCGCTCTGGATAGGGCTGCTACTGTTGATGGGGATCGCACCGCTTTCCGTCTGGGGGCGCACTTCGTGGAAGAACCTTGGACGAGGCTTGTGGCTTCCCTTGGTCGTTTCGCTCGTGGTGCCGCTGGCCCTCTACCTGCGCGACGTCAACTCGCCCTCGGCGTTGCTCGGCTACTGGGTGGCGGCGCTTGTCGGGTTGGTGACTCTCTTCGAATTCTGGCGCGGCGCCCTGGCGCGTCACCGCCGAACCGGCGAGAGCCTGCCCCAGGCGCTGTGGCGGTTGGCAGGGCGGAACCGGCGCCGCTATGGCGGCTATGTGATTCACCTGGGCGTGGTGATGATGGCCTTCGGGATTATCGGCATTGAGATGTTCCAGACCGAGACCCAGGGCGCCTTGGCCGCGGGCCAGCAACTCACCCTCGGCCGCTACGTGATCACCTATGACTCGCTTGCTCAATGGGACACGCCCGACGGACGGAACGTCACCCGGGCGGTGGTCTCGGTCTATCGCGACGGCCAGCCCGTCGGCCAGGTCTATCCTCGGCTGGACTACTACTACGCTTCGCAGCAGCCGATGACCATCCCCGGCGTGCGGTCGACGCTCGAGGATGACCTGTATGTCCTGCTGGTGGGCTGGGAGCCGATCGGCTCCCAGGGCGCAACCTTTAAGGTCTACCACAACCCGCTGGTCAACTTCGTCTGGCTAGGAGGGCTGGTGTTCATCCTGGGGACGCTGGTGGCGGCTTGGCCCGACCGGGAGCTTGCCCTGGCGACCCGTACGGCCCCCGGACCCATCACGGCCTCGGCCGCCAGGGAGGGGAGATGAGACCGAAGAGCGGGTGGCTCGCCCTGGTGGTGCTGTTGGCCAGCCTGGTCCTCGTGCCGGCCGCCGCCGCTCAAGACCCCACGCCCACCGACGATCAGGTCAACGCCATCGCCCGACAGCTGTACTGCCCGGTTTGCGAGAACGTCCCGCTCGACGTCTGTCCGACGCAAGCCTGCATCCAGTGGCGGGCGACCATCCGGCAGATGCTGGCCGAGGGCAGGAGCGAAGAGGAGATCAAGCAGTTCTTCGTCGTCCAGTATGGGGCGCGGGTCCTGGCCACGCCCCCGGCCTCTGGGCTCAATTTGCTGGTCTACGTCGTTCCGCCGGTGGTGATCCTGCTCGGGGCGATCGTCCTGGTGAGGGTGATGCGCATCTGGCGCAAGGCGGCTGCCACCCCGACGGCGCAACCGGCGAGCGGTGTGGATGACCCCTATGTCGCCCGACTGGAAGAGGAGCTTCGGCGGCGTATCTAGCGCACAACGCGGGGAGTCAAGCGTTTGCCGACCGGGTTGAGCCCTGCCGGAGCGGAGACGATCCACCGGTGCGCACCGAACCTACCAAAGAGGAAGACCGGTCAGTGGGAGAGAAATCGCCTGCGAAGGGAAGCCCCGATGCCGGGGTGAGGAAGCCTGTCGGGGTTCGGACTGCCGGCCTGTCCGTTGGTGCAGTTGTGGCCTGGGCGCTGTTGCTGGGCCTGCTCGCCATCGTCGCCTTGGGACTGGTCCGCGCCCAACAGGGTCCGATCCAGGTCGGCGCGGCGGCCCCTGACTTCCGCTTGGAGACCTTCGGGGGCGATCCCATCCGGCTGGCAGACTTGCGAGGCCAGGTAGTTGTCATCAACTTCTGGGCCTCCTGGTGCCATACGTGTGAGGATGAGGCAGCCGCGCTGGAGCAGGCGCATCAGGAATTCAGAGACCGGGGCGTGGTGTTCCTGGGAGTGAACTACGTCGACACACAGCCGGAGGCGCTGGCCTACTTGGAGCGGTTCGGCATCACCTACCCGAACGGACCCGATCTGGGTACCCGAATCTCTCAGGCCTTCCGCATCCGGGGCGTGCCCGAGACCTACATTGTGGGCAGGCAGGGGATCCTGGTTGATCTGCGCATCGGCCCGTACGCCTCCCTGAGCGAGATCGAGGAGGATGTCGAGGAGGCATTGGCACAGCCGTAATGGACCACAGACCATGGACGACAGACCATGGTCCATCGTCCGTCGTCCATCGTCTATCGTCCGGAGTTCCAGCATGGATGCAGGTTCGATACTGGTTGTCTTGGCGTTGATGCTGCTGGTGGGAGTATTCGTCGCCCGCCCCATCATCGAGGGCAGAGGGATAATGGTCAGCGCCTCGGATCGACGCCTGTCGGCGCTCAAGGCCGAGCTTGAGCAGGTAATGGCCCTGATCCAAGAGATGGACATGGATCAGGCGATGGACAAGATTCAGCCCGGGGACTACGCCCGCGGCAGGGCCGCCCTGGTGAGCCGAGCCGCGGCGCTGATGCGCGAAATCGACGGGCTCGATCGATCGCCGGCCGCCAGCCGCGCGCCAGCGGCCGCCGCGACCGATGCCGAGATTGAAGCGGAGGTGGCGCGGCTGCGGGGCCGGACCGACGCCGCTTTGGGCGTGTTCTGCGCCCAGTGCGGGAGGCGGGCACAGGCGGGCGATCGCTTCTGTGTCCGCTGTGGCTCGCCGCTCGCGCCGAAGGGCACCTAGGAATGAGAGGCCGCCGCTTCCTCGTCTTTCCCTTGCTCGCGATGTTGGCAGGCTGTTCGCTGGCTGAGGATGTCACCCCACCGCCGGCGCTGGCTACCCTCCAGGCTGCCGCCCCGGCCGGTGTTGAGCTATCCCCCTCGGCAACGCCGGCCTCCGTCTTGTTTCTGGACTCCACGGCGATCGCAGGCGGGACTGCATTTCCTGGTGAGACCGCACATCCGCCGGCGTCCACCCCGGCCGCCTCCCCAAGCGCGCCGCCCGAGCCAACAGCGGAGTCACAGGGGACCGTGCGCGGGCGCGTGATCAATGGGACCGCAGCTGGCCAGGTGCCGGCGGGGTTGGTCGTGATGCTGCACGGTCTCGATGGAGATCAGGAGAACGTTACCGAAACGGCCATAGCGGATGCCAGCGCGGCCTTTTCCTTCCCGGACCTGGAGGCGGTCCTGGGCCGGCTCTACTCTGTCAGTGCCGAATATCATGGGGCGTCATATGCGAGCGAGGCGGCTCACCTTCCAGCAGACGGTTCGCCGCTTGATCTGTCTTTGACCGTCTACGAGACGACCGAGGACACCTCCCAGGTGCGCGTGGCGCAGCTGCATCTCATCTTCCTCGCTGGAGGAGACGGTTCGCTGCAGGCGCAGGAGATCTGGGTCTTCTCGAACAGGGGCGACCGGACCGTGGTTCTACCGGAGGGCCAGGCGCTGCTCGAGGTGGTTCTGCCAGAGGGTGCGCAGGTGCAGGAGGTCGGCGGCAGTAATCCTCGCGACCTGTTCACTCCAACAGACCGTGGCTTCGTCTACACGACTGCGCTCCTCCCCGGGGAAGGGACGGCGCAGATGGATGTCGCCTTTGATGTTCCCTACAACGGCGACCTGCGAATCTCCCAGCCGCTCGGGATATCGATTGATTCCATCGTGGTTCTGACGGAAGAGAGCGGGATGGAACTGGGCGGGCGTGGAGTCGTATTCGCGGGAGCGCTGGGGCCGGAGATAGCTGGCCGGAGCCTGCGGGAGTATGCCGCGGGCCCGCTCGGGCGCGGGGAAACCCTGAACCTGAGGCTCTCCACTCGTGCCTTCCCTTGGGGACTGGCCGTCGGCACGGTCGCCATTGTCACGGCGCTGGCGGTGACGGGGCTGTGGTGGTCCCGATGGCGGGGCAGCCGCGTGGGCGGGGACGAGGGTTCGGTTGCGGTGGAAATCCCCGAGCGCCAGGCTGAGCCGCTCCGCCTTGAATTCCTGCGCAAGATCGCCGAACTGGATGACTCCTTCGAAGCCGGGACGATCGCCGCAGGCGACTACCGTTCCCGGCGAGACCAGCTCAAGCGCAGACTTCTGGCCCTAATGAGGCGCGAGGATGATTGAGGTTCGCCGCCTGGTCAAGAGCTTCGGCCTGAAGCCGGTGCTGCGGGGCCTCGACTTCCAGGTTGAGCGCGGCGAGTTCGTGGCGCTGGTGGGGCCAAACGGCGCCGGCAAGACGACCTTCTTGCGCATTCTGTCTTCACTGTCGAGACCCACCCTGGGTGAGGTGCGCGTGGCGGGGTTTCGCTTGCCATCGCAGGCAGCCGAGGTCCGCCGGATCCTGGGCGTGGTCTCGCATCAACCCCTCCTGTATGGCGACCTGACGGCGGAGGAGAACCTGCGCTTCTACGGTCGGATGTATGGCATCCGAGGCTTGCAGGGAAGGGTGGCGGCAGTCCTGGAGACGGTGGGTCTGGCGTCGAGGCGGCGCGATCTGGTGCGCCAGTTCTCACGTGGCATGCAGCAGCGCCTGGCCATCGCCCGAGCGATTCTGCACGACCCAGACGTGATGCTGTTTGATGAGCCCCACACCGGTCTCGATCCGGAAGCCGCCGCCATGCTCGATGGGGTCTTGAGCCAGGTGGCCGCGCGCGGCCGAACGGTGGTCATGACCTCACACGATTTGGGGCGGGCTGCCGAGTTGGCGACTCGCATCGACATCCTGTCGAAGGGTGTGATCGCCCGCTCCGTGCGGCGGGGAGAGGTCGAGGCCGAGGCTCTGCCCGCCCTGTATCGGTCGGTGACCCATGCCTGATGCCGCCGCAGAGACCGAGCGCCGGACGAAGAGCACTCACAGGACAGGCCGGCCCGGCGCCTACCTGCGGGCCATCGCCGCTGTCGTCTGGAAAGACCTGGCGGCGGAGATGCGGAGCCGCGAGCTCCTCGGCGCCATGTTCGTCTTCGGCCTGCTGGTGATTCTGATCTTCAACTTCGCCCTCGAGCTTGACCTGCGCACACGGGAGACGATCACCTCCGGCGTCCTGTGGGTCACCTTCGCCTTCGCTGGGACGCTGGGTCTCAATCGCTCGATGGCCATGGAGAAGGATCGCGGCTGTCTGGATGGGCTGCTGCTGGCGCCTGTCGACCACAGCGCGATCTACTTCGGCAAAGCGATCGGCAACCTGATCTTCATGCTCATGGTCGAGATCGTCGTCCTGCCCGTCTACGCCGCGCTCTACGACGTGGACCTGTTTCTGCCGGGACTGCTGGCCGTCGTTCTCCTGGGCTCCCTGGGCTACGTGACCGTGGGGACGCTGTTGGCGTCGATGGCCGTCCAGGCACGCACTCGGGACATTCTGCTTCCCATCCTCCTCTTCCCGGTTGTCTTGCCCGTCGTCGTGGCGGCGGTCAGGGCGAGCAACGGCTTCCTGCAACATCTGGCCATGGCTGAGATCTGGCCCTGGTTGAATCTTCTCATCGCCTATGATGTCCTCTTCACCGCCGTGGCGTTGATGGTGTTTGACTTCGTCGTGGAGGAGTAGGAAGACCGTGGCCCCGTGCCGTTCGTCAAGTGCGCTTGTGCCACGTGATACGGAGGCGCAGGCGCATGTGTCGGCTGATGGTTGCCGGGGCTGCTGCTGCGGTCGCATCTCTGGAGGGTGTCTGTGGATGGCACGCCGAAAGCTCTGAGAGCTCTGAGTTGGATCACGGCGGCTCTATTCGCCGTCGCCCTGTATCTTGTATGGTTCTATGCCCCGCGTGAGGCTGTCATGGGAGACGTCCAGCGAGTGTTCTACTTCCATGTCGCCGCGGGGTGGGTAGGCGCGCTGGCGTTCCTGGGGACGGCCGTTGCCGGAGCCGTCTATCTGGCGCGGGGAGATCGCCGTTGGGATATCGCGGCCCAGGCCTCGGTTGAGATCGGCGTGGTCTTCACCCTCGTCAACATCATCAGCGGCTCGATCTGGGCCCGGCCGATCTGGAACACCTGGTGGACCTGGGACCCCCGGCTGGTCACGGCCTCGGTCATGGAACTGATCTACCTCGCCTACCTGATGTTGCGCCAAGGCGTTGAGGACCCCGACCGCCGGGCTCGGTTCGGCGCGGTCTATGGCATTCTGGGCTTCGTGAGTGTCCCGATCACGTTTCTCTCGATTCGTATCTTCCGCACGATCCACCCGGTGCTGGTGGGGGGCGGCGACCCATCTGCGCTGGGCGCCTTCGACATGTCGCCCAGGATGCTCCACGCATTTCTGTTCAGCCTGTTGGCCTTCACCTTCCTCTACGCCACGCTGCTCTGGCACCGCATCCGGTTGGGCGTGCTGACGCAGAGGGTGGAAGAACTCAAGATGAAGGTGTTCACCGAGTAGCCCGGAGGCGGGCCACCTGGGCAGACGCAGCAGGTGGGCCTGAGCCGCACAGCGCCGGTTGCTGCCCTGCCGGTCTCTTGGAGGGCTGTCGCATCATGATGCAAACCTCACCTGCAAGCACGTTGGGCTACATGATCGCCGGCTACGCGGTGGTCCTGGGCGCCATCGGGCTCTACCTTGCGAGCTTGGTCATCCGCTTTCGCCGGCTGGCGAACGAACTGAAGATGCTGGACGACCTGAAGCGGATGTAGTCCCCCGGTGCTAGTGTC
>CAZEMA010000108.1:4725-8590 GCA_964513155.1 uncultured Anaerolineaceae bacterium | reverse complement strand
CGCAGCCGAGGGGCCCTGCGGTTCCTCTTCGGATTGGCAGGCGTTCCCAGGCAGGGGGCCCCTCCGCTCCGCTGCGGAGTGCGCCCCGAAGGGGGGCTTCGCGCGGGTGGGAGTTCGAAGTGGCACCCAATGCGCCAGCGACGCGCGCACAGGAATCCCTGTCCTGCTCGGCCAGTATCCGCTCCTGACGCACACTAGGTCAGCTTCCCGCGAGCTCGAAGCTCGCGGGAAGCTCAACTCCAACACTTGCGACTAGCAGGCTGCTGAAGAACGCCACCGCAAGAGAAGAACCAGGCACATATGCCGATTCATCTCCTTCGGGACTGGCATTCTCAGCATGCTCCTGGCGGCTTGTCCGAGAGCCAGTGGCCCCGATCAGGCGGGAAGCTTGAAGAAGTTCATCAGCTTCATCGCCAGCCCAAGATCCCCCTTGAGCTTGAGCTTGCCCGCCGAGAAGGCGCTCATGGGGTTCACCTTGCCGGTGACCACGTCCAGGTAATCCTTGCCCTCGGCGGCCAGCGTCAGCTTGGGCGTCGGGGCCGTCCCCTTCTCCACTGAGCACTTTCCATCGCGGATGGTGATCACCCAATCGCCCCCCTGGTCGCCGGTCAGGTTGTACTGGATCACCGCATCGACGCCCTGGGCCTTGTCGGGCAGGAACGCCTTCGGCATCAGCCCCATCAACTTCTCGATCGACAGCTCGTCTGCCATGCGTGACTCCTTCGATGATTTCCGCCAGCCGACGTGCCCGTGGCCATCCGGTCCGGCAAAGCTGACCCGGTTCTAAGCTGGAGGTGGAACCGATATGGGTGGCACTTCAGCCTTCGGTTTGAAGACCGCGAACCCGATTGCCCCCCCGATGAGGGCGATGACGGCGCCTCGCAAGACACCCAGGCAGATGCCCCAAACGGAACCCAGGGCACCGCCGACCAGACCCGCGCCGATGACTGCTTGGCTGAGCCCACGCGTGGCGCCGGCCGCGGCCTGCCCCAGGACGAGGGGCACGAGCACCGCCGTCACCAACAAGCCAAACAAGGACCCGACGATTCCCTCCAGCGCGCCGGCCAGGGCACCGCCCAGGAGGCCAGCATTGAGGGTCAGCGGGGCCTCCCGGGAGAACAGATAGGTGTAGAAGAACCCGACGGCTGCGTCCAGGATGGGAACGCAGAGACACGAGAGACAGGTGACAACCCAGCCGACCGGGCTCACGGCGGAAGGTCCGACGTTCGGATTGAACAGGCCGGGGCTGGCAAGGTACTGGATGACGTTGGAGATCAGGCTTACGATGATCATGACGGCAGCGCCTGCTCCCGCCGCGATCAACAACGGGCGGATCTTGATTCTCACATCGGGCCTCCTGTATGTTCAGAGGAGCGGCCCCTGGGCCGCGCGCTCTTCCGCGACGGCCGGAGTGTAGCAGAGACCAGTGTATTGCGCCGGCCCTGCCCCTTGCGGGGGCTGCCTCCGTTTGTCTTCGTCCGTCTCGTCCCCGCCTCAGTTCAGAATCTCGAAGACCCCGGCCGCGCCCATCCCTCCGCCGATGCACATCGAGACCATTCCGTACTTCACCTTGCGCCGCTGGGCTTCGTGCAGTAGCTGCGTGGTCAGCTTGGCGCCACTGCAACCGAGCGGATGCCCCAGGGCGATCGCCCCGCCATTGACATTGACCTTCGCTGGATCGAGACCGACGGTGCGGATCACCGCCAGGCTCTGCGAGGCGAAAGCCTCATTCAGCTCGATCAGCTCGATGTCAGCCAGCCTGACGCCGGTGCGCTTGAGCACCTTGGGGATTGCCTCAACCGGCCCGATGCCCATGATCTCCGGCGGGACCCCGGCCACCGCGAAGCCGACGAAGCGCATCAGCGGCTTGACCTTCAGCTCCTTGGCTTTCTCGCCGCTCATCACCACCACCGCCGCGGCGCCGTCGGACAACGGCGACGAGTTGCCGGCCGTCACCGTCCCGTTTGGCTTGAAAGACGGCTTGAGCTTGGCCAACCCCTCGATGGTTGTGTCGCGCCGGATGAGCTCCTCCGTGTCGAAGGTGATGGTCCTCTCGCCTTGGACCGTGACCGACTTCACCTGGAGCGGGACGATCTGGTCCTTGAATCGCCCGGCATCCTCGGCTTCGGCAGCCTTGCGGTGGCTGTGGAATGCGAATTCATCCATGTCTTCCCGGCTGATCTTGTACCTGTCGACGACGTTTTCAGCCGTCAGGCCCATGCTGATGTAGGCCTGCGGCATGTCTACGACCAAGTCGGGATGCGGGCTGATGCGGAATCCGGTCATCGGGACCATGCTCATGCTCTCGACGCCGCCGGCGATGATCACGTCCGCCCCACCGGCCAGGATCCGCTCGCAGCCGATGGCGATCGTCTGCAGTCCAGACGAGCAGAAGCGGTTTACCGTCATGCCTGGGACACTGGCCGGGAATCCGGCCATCAGGCCCACGCTGCGGGCCATGTTCAGTCCCTGCGGTCCCTCGGGGAAGGCACAGCCGAGGATGATGTCGTCCGCCAGCGCCGGATCGAAGTCCCCGGCCCGCCTCCAGGCCTCCCAGACAACAGCCTTGGCCATGTCCTCGGGACGGTAGTTGACCAGGCTTCCGCGCTTGGCGCGTCCGACCGCCGTGCGGGCGGCGGCGACGATGTAAGCTTCTCGAGTCATTCCAACCCTCCTTCTCGTTGCCTGCCGCCTAGTTCCGCAGCGGTTTGTTGTGTTCGAGCAGGTAGGCCATCCGCTCCCGGCTCTTCGGCTCGCCGCACAACTCCACGAACACCTTCCGTTCCAAATCGAGGATGGCCTGCTCTGGCACCCAGGCCGGCTCGCTGAGCTCCCCGCCGCACAAGACGGTGGCGAGCTTGTTGGCAACCACGGCATCGTGCTCGGTTGCATAGCCCGCCTCGCGCAGCCCCCATACCGCCGCCCGCAGCGCGGCCAGAACGTCCCGGCCGGCGGCGTAGATCATCTCCGGACTGGGCGGGCGGAAGCCTTCCTGGACCATGGCCAGCGCGCTGCGCTTCGCCTCGGCCAGCAGGAAATCCTGGTTCATGATGATCCGGTCTCCGGGCACGAGCATGCCGTACTCGAAGGCCTCCTGCGCGCCCGTGGCGACCTTGGCGGTGGCGATCAGCTCAAAGACCTTCTGCATCACCGAGATCGGGTCGGCGTTGGGGACGCGCATGACCGGGTTGATCACCCGGCGCATCATCTCCTTCGTCCCCGTCCCGGCCGGAATCAAGCCCACCGTTCCGCATTCCACCAGGCCCATGAAGGTCTCGGCGGCGGCCACCCGGCGGGCGCAGGCCATGCTCACCTCCGCCCCGCCGGCCAGGACCATGCCATGCAGCGCGGCCACGATCGGCTTGGGGAAGAAGCGCACACGCATCAGGATCGACTGCATCGCCTGGACCATGCTATCGACCAGCGCGAAGTCGCCCTGCTGCGAGGCCATCCAGATCACGAACACGTTCGCTCCGGCACTGAAGTGCTTGCCTTCGTTGCCGACGACCAGCGCATCGAAGCGCCCGTTCTCGGCCTCGTCCATCGCCTTGACGACCAGGTCGAAGATGTCCTGGTCGAGGCTGTTGGCCTTGCTGTGGAACTCGATCAGACCAACCCGGTCGCCCATGTCGAGCAGGCTGGCGGAGGCATTGCCCGCGATCTCGGCTCCCGTCTTGGCCTTGATGCTGGTGATCGGCAAGATGCGCCGATCGCGCTCGATCGCCTTGTAGGCTCTGGTCTTCAGATCGTAGAACCCGACAGCGCGGCCTTCCTGATACTGGTAGAACGTCGGACAGCCGGCGGCCAGCATCTCGGTCACCCAGGCGGCGACCTCATAGCCGTCGGCTTTCATGCGCTCGACCGA
>CAZEMA010000108.1:0-4625 GCA_964513155.1 uncultured Anaerolineaceae bacterium | reverse complement strand
TGCTCCATCGTCTGCAAGTTGAGCACCCAGAACTCGCGCTCGCCCTTGTCGTTGACGACCTTCTTGGAGAAGCCGACGTCGGTCTTGTTCCCCAACCACTTGCGCTCGAGCATGGTCGTGAACATCTTGGCCGTACCGGCGTGCTTCAAGACGGCGCGCGATTCGTCCTGAGGGATCAAGTCGTGCAGGTTCGCCCCGACGTGGGCGGCGATGTCGATGCCGACCAGGTCATACAGGCGGAAGGTGCCCGTCTTGGGACGGCCGATCAGCTCGCCGGTCAGCGCGTCGACCTCCTCGACGGTGTAGCCATGGTCTAGCGCGTAGGCGACCGTGTAGGCGCTGCTCAGGCTGAAGAAACGATTGCCGATGAAGTTGGGCGTGTCCTTACACAGGACGATACCCTTCCCCAGGACGTCCTCGCCAAAGCGGATCATGGTGTCGAGCACATCCGGGGCGGTCTTGGCGTGCGGGATGATCTCGAGCAGCTTCAACCAGCGCGGCGGGTTGAAGAAGTGTGTCCCCAGAAAATGCTCCTGGAATCCAGCGCTGCGCCCCTCGGCCATCGCCTGGATCGGCAGGCCGGAGGTGTTGCTCGAGACGATACAGTCGGGTTTGCGCACGGTCTCGATGCGCTCGAACAGGGAACGCTTAATGGCCAGGTTCTCGACGATCACCTCGACGATCCAGTCGACTTCGGCCAGCAGGCCGAAATCGTCCTCTAGATTGCCGAGCCTGACCAGCTTCTGCGATTCCTGGCTGAGCATGGAAGGCGGCCGGGCCCTGCCCGCCGCCTTCCAGCCGGCCTCGACGATGCGGTTGCGGACTGCCTTGTCCTTGAGGGTCAGGCCGGCCTTTTCCTCATCCGGCTTGAGCTTGTCGGGAACGATGTCCAGCACCACCGTCGGGATTCCCACGCCGGCCAGCAGGGCGGCGATTCCGCTGCCCATGGTTCCGGCGCCGATCACGGCGGCCTTTTGGATTCGATAGCGCATGCTCGCCTCTCCTTTCTACGCCTCGGGCGCGACCGGTCCGCGCCTACGCCAGTTCGGTGCGACCGTACTCCAGAATCCGCCTGGCAACGATCAGGCGGTTAATCTGCCCAGTGCCCTCGTACAAATCGTTGATCTTGGCGTCTCGGAACCACTTCTCCAGCAGGTGCTCCCGCGAGTAGCCGATTGGCCCGAGCAATTCGATGGCCTTCTGCGTGATCTTGACCACGACGTCGCCGGCCCGGACCTTGCACATCGAGGCTTCCAGGTTGTTGGGTTTCTTCTCGTCCATCATCCACACCGACTTCAGGACGAGCAGCCAGGCCGAACGCAGCATGACCTCCATGTCGATCAACTCGCGCTCCAGGTTGGTCAGGCGGCTGCGGGGCAGCCCGTAGCGGATGGTGATGCCCTTCTGGGCCAGGAGGTCCTTCAGGGTCTCGAGCGTGGCGCGCGCCACGCCGAGCGCCGAGGCGGCCACCATTGGCCGGCTGGCGTCGAAGGTGGCCATGGCCCCCTTGAAGCCCGCGGTGGTCTTCTTCTCAACCTCCGGGCTGCCGAGGATGTTCTCGAACGGAATGCGGCAATCCTGTAGGACGACCGAAGCCGTGTCGCTGGCGCGGATGCCCAGCTTGTGCTCGAGCTTGGTGACCGTGCATCCGGGCGTCCCGGCCTCGACGACGAAGGGGCGCACGCCGGCCCGGCCGGCGCTCGGGTCGATCGTCGCCCAGACAACGACGAAGCCCTGTGTGTCGATCAACGCCTTGTGCCCGCCGGTGACGAAGATCTTCTCGCCGTTCAATACCCACCAATCGCCGTCGCGGACGGCCGTGGTGCGCACCATGGCGGGCATGGCCGATCCGGCGTGCGACTCGGTCAACGCCATGGCGTCTATGACCGGCTTGTCGCCGCTGAAGCGGGCCAGGAAGCGCGTCTTCTGCTCGGGCGTGCCGGTGGCGACCACGGCGGCCGCGCCCAGCAGCCCGACCGGCGAGGACAGGTACAGGCCGGTATCGCCCCAGGAAAGGACTTCGGCGCTGTAAGCCAGGCGCTGGTAGCCGAGGCGCGGGCCTTCCTTCTTGGGCTCCCCGCCCTCGGCCTTCTTCGGCTTGTCACTCGAAGGTATGAAGCCCCCGCCGCCCATTTGCTTGCTGGCTTCGTGCATGAAGTTGATGTAGTCCCAGGGAACCTCGTGCTCGTGGTCGTCGAAGTAGCGCGAGACAGGACGCATCATGTTCTCGGCTACCATCGTCATCAGCGTGACGTTCTGCTGGATCTTCTCAGGCATCTCGAAGCTAATCATCGTCAGACTCCTTCCGCCTTGCAGGCCTAGACCATCGCCAAGCCGGGGAAGGTTGGGATCCCCCGGCCGGTCCGGTACCATCGTTCGACCGGATGCTCGCGGATGTAACCGTGCCCGCCCAGGATCTGGACGGCCCGATCAGTGACCATCATGGTCATGTCCGCGGCCCCGGAAAGCGCAAGGTAAGCTTCCTTACTGGCGTCCTTGCCGCAGTCTAGCAACCAGGCGGCTTCCCAGACCAGCAGCCGGATGGCCTCGATCTCGATCGCCATCTCGGCCAGCATAAAGGCGATCGATTGCTTCTGGGCGATTGGCGCCCCAAATACCTCACGCTCTTTAGCATAGTTCCGCGCGTAGTCATTGGCGGCCCGGCTCAGGCCGACCCCCAGCGCCGCCATCGCGACGTTGGAAGCTGCGATCAGCGGTGCGGCGTCCTTCGTCGGCGAGCTGCCTAGCCAGGCGTCTTCTCCGACCCGGACGGACTCGAAGGCGACGCGGTAGAGCGGCAGAGCGCCCAGACCGAGGAGCTTCTCTCGTTCACCGACCTTCACGCCGTCGGTCTTGGCAGGCACGACGAAGGCTTGCGGCTTGCCGTCCAGGGCGGCGTACGCGATCATCCCCTGGGCCCGATCGGCGAACGGCACCATCGTCTTCACGCCGTCGATCACATATCCTGAACCGTCCTTGCGCGCCTTGGTGCGCATGTCGCCGGCGTAGAAATCGAAGTCGGGCTCGATGAAGGCGGCCGTATACGGCTTCCAGTCGCCGTCGATCACCGGAGGCAGAAGCGACGCCTTCTGCGCCTCGCTCCCAGCAAACAGGATCGGCAGCGCGTAGGTCGCCGGGGCCATGACGGCCAGCGCGCCGGCGATGTCGCCGTTGGCTAGCTCCTCGGCCGCCAGCGCGCCGGTGACCGCCGAATGCTCGCCAAAGCCGCCGAACGCCTCCGGGATGCTGGCCTGCAGAACCCCCAGCTCCCAGCCCTTCTGAATCAGGGGCTGAGGGAGCTCCCCGGCCTCGTCCGCGTCGTGGGCCGCCTTGCGCAGGTCGTTGATTGCGTAGCGTTGGGCGGCGTCCATGAGCATTCGCTGCTCTTCGGATGGCTCAAATGAGTACATGGCTTCTCTCCTCTGGGCAGCCGGGCTGCCCTCCTCCTCCCGGCCCGCGTGTGGGCCGGTCCGGGATTTCTGCTGCCGACGCCTCCTCTGGCCGCCAGGGCTAGCGGCGGAGGCTGGGCCGGCGAGGCACGGATGCTGGAAGACATCGGTAGAGTAAGGGGACAGGCTTCCCCGTCTCGTAATCGTCCAGGTTGTCGATCCCGAGATAGCCGCGCTGCGACAGGTACTCGACGTGCGCCCCCGCCTCCTCCAGCGCCAGGAGGACGTTGTATCCATGAACGTTTGGGAACAGGTCGCGGGCGACATCGGCAACCGTGTGCGGTTCCTGCAGCAGGCCGAGCACCCGGGCCAATCGGGCGGCGTGCATCCCCTGGATGGCCGCCACCCGCCCCGGCAGGTCTTCAATCGGACCGCGATGACCTCCCAGGCTGACCCTGACCGGTCCTGCCCACGCCAGCAGCTGGCGCAGTGACTCAAGGTAGTGCCCCAGGCCGGTGTTCAGGGTCAACCGTTCGGGCGACTGGTGAGGACTGATGTCCCGCAGCACATGGTCGGCGGAGAGCAGGATGTCATCCACCCGGATGACCACCTGCCCCGGGCAGTGACCGGGAACGTGCAGCATTTGAAGCGGGCCGAGGCTCATCCCGATGGCCTCGTAGGTGTAGTCGACCGTTGTCGAGGCGAAGAGCTGCTTGTTGATCAAGTAGAGCGACATGATCGCCTCGCGCTCCTCGGCCGCAACGCCGGCTTCTGCCAGGTACTCCCGCAGCCGGCGTGCGATGACCGTCACCCGCTGCTCGTAGTTCGTCAGAACCCGCAGGTCGAGTTCGTGAACGCCCACCGGGGCCCGTGTTCGCGCCTTCACGTAGTGCAGCCCCCCGTGGTGGTCAATATGCCCGTGGGTGATCAAGACATGGGTGATCTTGTCCCAGCCCACGTTCTCGCCGTGGTCGTGGCGGACGGCCTCCAGCCCGGCCTCCAGGTGCTCGTTGGAGGCATCGATGCCGGTGCCGACGTCGACCAGCGCGACGATTTCACCCGCGCACACCAGATGAGAGTAGCCCCAGAATCCGGGGAAGAGCGCCAGTGGGAGACGATAGATCCGGGCATCTCCGCCCGAACGGTAGACCTCGACTTCAGGGTTCATGCGATGGACGCCTGTCCGCGGGGCACAGGCCGCTGAGCATCAGATCGGCGAACTGGTCTGCGATCTCC
>CAZEMA010000107.1:0-8738 GCA_964513155.1 uncultured Anaerolineaceae bacterium | reverse complement strand
GGGATTGAGGACACGTGAATCCCCCGCCGGTCTCACATGTCCTGAACCCATACAAGAGGTGGTTCGCCCTGGAGAATCGCCAGGACAAGCGAAGCGCCCCTACCTCTTCCCGACCCACACAACGCAATGGGGGCGAGGCGTGCGTCGCCTCTGCTGCCTCAATCTTCCCCGGCCAGTGCCTTGGCACGGCGCCAGGGGGGCAGGTCGTCCTTCTCGGCGAGGATGCCTCGTAGCTCGTAGAGTTGATCCCGCAACGCGGCCGCCTTCTCGAACTCCAGCGCCTCGGCCGCGACTTGCATCTGCTTCTCCGTCTCATGGATCAAGCGGTGCAGCTCATCCCGCGGCATCCGCGCCGGAAGGGCATGATACTCGGCCGGCCTTTCCTCCACCGCGTGTGATGCCATCTGGTCAGTCAGGTCCCGCACCGCCTTGATGATGCTCACCGGTTCGATACCATGGGTCTGGTTGTAGGCGACCTGCTTCTTGCGCCTGCGATCGGTCTCGTCCAGGGCCCGGCGCATCGAGTCGGTGATCGTGTCGGCATACATGATCACCTTCCCGTCGACGTGCCGGGCGGCGCGCCCGATCGTTTGAATCAGCGCCGTGTCCGAGCGCAGGAAGCCCTCTTTGTCAGCGTCGAGGATCGCCACCAGCGAGACCTCCGGAAGGTCGAGACCCTCCCGGAGCAGGTTGATCCCGACCACGACGTCGTATACCCCCATCCGCAGATCGCGCAGGATGCTTACCCGCTCAATGGTGTCAATCTCCGAGTGCAGATAGTGGACCTTGATCTCCAGGTCTTCCAGGTAAGCGGCGAGGTCCTCGGCCATGCGCTTGGTCAGGGTGGTCACCAGCGCCCGCTGGCCCGCCTCGACCCGCCGCCGGATCTCGCCGACCAGATCATCGATCTGTCCGGCCACCGGGCGGATCTCCACCTCGGGGTCGACCAGGCCTGTCGGCCGGATGACCTGGTCCACCACCTGGGCCGCCCGCTCGAGCTCGTAGGGCCCAGGCGTGGCCGAGGTGTAGATCATCTGACCGGTCCGGGCTTCAAACTCCTCGAAGGATAGAGGCCGGTTGTCGAGGGCCGAGGGCAGGCGGAAGCCGTACTCGACCAACGTCTCCTTGCGCGAACGGTCGCCGCCGTACATCCCGTTGATCTGCGGGACGGTCATATGGCTCTCGTCGAGCACGATCAAGTAGTCGGGAGGGAAATAGTCCACCAGCGTCCAGGGGGGCGATCCTGGGGGACGCTGGTCGAGGTGCCTGGAGTAGTTCTCGATCCCGGCGCAGTAGCCGACCTCGCGCAGCATCTCAAGGTCGTAGCGAGTTCGCTGCTCAAGCCGCTGTGCCTCGAGCAGCTTCTCCGCGGCCTTGAACTCCTGGACCCGCTGCTCCAGTTCGGTCTCAATGGCGGCCAGCGCCACCTGGAGCTTCTCCTCATCGGTGATGAAGTGCTTCGCCGGGTAGATCGAGGTTGATTCCCGCTCGGCGAGGATCTCGCCGGTGAGCGGGTCGAACTCGGCGATGCGCTCGACCTCGTCTCCGAAGAAGCCGATCCGAACACCACGCTCCTGGTAGGCAGGCGCAACCTCCAGCGTGTCCCCGCGGACGCGGAACGACCCCGGGCGCAGCTCGAGATCATTGCGATCGTAGTGGCTCTCGACCAGCTGGCGCAGCAGCGCGCTCCGCCGGTAGACGCCACCCACGTCCAGGTTGATCACGACCCGGCCGTAGGCCTCGGGGCTGCCGATGCCGTAGATGCACGACACCGAGGCCACCACGATGACGTCCCGGCGCGAGATCACCGAGGCCGTCGTCGACAGCCGCAGCCGTTCGATCTCCTCGTTGATCTCCGTCTCCTTCTCGATGTACAGGTCGTGCTTGGGGACGTAGGCTTCGGGCTGGTAGTAGTCGTAGTAGGAGACGAAGTACTCGACGGCGTTCTCGGGGAAGAAGTCCTTGAACTCAGCGTACAGTTGCGCGGCCAACGTCTTGTTGTGCGCCATCACCAGCGTTGGCCGTTGGAGCCGGGCGATGACATTAGCGATGGTGAAGGTCTTCCCCGTCCCAGTCGCGCCTAGAAGCACCGTGTGCTCGTCACCCCGCTGGAGGCCGGCGACGATCTTCTCGATGGCTTCGGGCTGGTCGCCCGTCGGTTGGTAGGGAGCTCGCAGGCGGAACTCAGGCATGGCACAACCCTGACTCCTGGCGGGGTGATGAGAAACCGCCTTGCCCGGAGAAGAGAACCATATGTGTGGTGGTTGGGGCGAAGCCACAACCACCACATATGCGAGTTCTTTCCAGGAAGCAGAGCTTCTGCATCACATTCCTAGAACAGATGGGCTAGGATTATACCACGGCTCATCGGCCCTGGATCGCTCCTTGGGACGGTGCCTTGCCCCGGGTGCGCTGCCGAGGACGGGGAATGCAACATCGGTCCCCTTGCTCGTCTCGCTCTCGAGGCGCGTGCCCAATCGGTCACCTTCCCGCGGGCTGCCAGCCCGCGGGAAGGTCGAGGAGAATGCAGCATCGTCCCCCTTACTCGCCTCGGTGCGCTGGTGGGGATCGGGGATGCAGCGTCATTGTTCTGGGCTGTCTTGGCCTCGAGGCGGCAGCCCAGTGCGTCACGGTTCCGCTAGTAGGCTCCCCGTGGGGGGGTCGATGACTCCAGACAACTTCCGTCGAGGACAGGGCATCATCGCGCCTGCGATCGATGCGGCGCCAGGCGTCTCATCTAGCCGGCACGAGCCTGGCCGACGTCCCTTCTCAGTTCGTCACGTAGATTGGGTTGCTGAAGATCCAGCCCCGCAGCTTGCCAAAGGCATGGAGATGGGCTTCCACCCGGTAGGCGCCGGGCTCGGAGGTCGTGTGCACCGCCGTCTGCTGGGCGTGTAACTGCCGCACCTTGCGGCCGTTGTGCACAATGCAGATTTCCGCTTTCTGTGGCAGCCACACCTGAAGCGTGACGCCGTGGCGGCCCGAGATGGCCTCTCCCATGAGGGCTTGTGAGTCTTTCCCGTCGGCAGTGAAGCGGAAGCCGCGGGTCGGGGCGGGCAGGTCGTATCCGACAAAGCACCGCCCTCGATGCAGGCTATGGTACAGACGGCGCTTGTCACTCTCCAGGTCGCCATTCAAGGGCTCACTCGTCAGCACGTGGGTGTTGACGGCGCGGAAGAGGAACTCGTATGGGAAGACCGTCCGGCGCAGCGGGCCGAGGCGGATGTCGAGAGCAT
Organism: uncultured Anaerolineaceae bacterium; assembly: GCA_964513155.1. Lineage (GTDB taxonomy): Bacteria > Chloroflexota > Anaerolineae > Anaerolineales > E44-bin32 > DATEAV01. The sequence continues at coordinate 5,502 of CAZEMA010000107.1, read as the reverse complement.
GTGCATCCGCGCCGCCGATGGCAACGACCCTCTTCCCAGCGGCCAGCAGGTCATCCCAACGCTGCAGCATCTCCGGGAAGGGCCCCACCGCGACCTGTTTGGGGTTGTAGCCGTAGTACAGCGTTGCGAGCCTGGACCGCAGCAGAGACTTGAACTCGCTCATGTAGTTCCAAAGCTCGATCCCGGTGTAACCCTCCAGGTCCCAATCCACCCACGAGAGATCGGGCTGGCGGACCACCGGGGCAGGGGGATCGACCGGGTGGGCGAAGAAGGATACGCCTCCCGCCTGGTTGACGCTATCCAGCAACCGCTGGGGCACACAAGCCAACGGCGCAAGCTCCTGGTCCACCTGGAAGACCAAGAGGTGATTCTTCTGTGGATCGCGTCCCTGATCATGGATCTCCTCGCCCACCAGGAGGAGCGCCCGCTTCTCCCCCCTGTAGCGATAGCCTTCCAGCCCCCCCACCCAAACGTTGTGATCGGTCACGACGACGAAATCCAAGCCGGCCTCGATGGCAGCCTGGGCGACCTGTTCATGGGTCCCTGTCCCGTCTGAGTAGGGGGTATGAACGTGAAGATTGCCGACGTACTCGTGGATCAACGTGGTCTCCTGGGTCGGCAGGGGATGCGTGGGGTCAGGCAGCTCGCGGGAAGGCGTCCGCCGTCTTTCTTCGGCCAGCGTCGGCCGGGGTGATCAGCAGGGCGCCGGCCTGGGCGCAGAGGGCGATCAGCTGCTGTCGCTGGACTGAGGTCAGGGGTGCCAGGTGGGTGACCACCATGCGGACGCGTTCCTCAAGAAGCGAGCGCAGAAGTTGGCTCCAGGCCGGGCCGGCAGGGTGCTTGTCGGTAAGCAAGGTGACATCCCGAGGATCGTATCGGCCGATCAATCCCTCCAAGTCATGGCGAAGTCCTGCGTCGGTCCGCAGCCACTGAAAGGCAGAATGGGGACCGGGAACCTCGAGGGGGTGATGCTCGATCCGGTAGACCACAATCGGTTGCACATCTGTGGGGACAGCCATCCAAGCCTCCGGGCGGAAGCAGCTTGGAGTAAGGATATCACATTCGTTGAGGCTGGGCAATTGGGGTGGGGCGATCGCCGGACTGCCAGAGGGTACGGCGCACGGGCGTCCCAGGGCTCGGGCCGCGCTATAATCCCCACACCGGAGAAACCATGCCCCAGCGGTATCTTGGCAAGCTGATCATTGCCCTGCTGCTATCGGCTTGTACCTTTCCCCCGGCACCGCCGACGCCATTCTACTGGACTCCTCCGGCGCTTGGGTCCCCCGGCGCGGCATCGGGGCCCATTCCCACCACATCGCAGACGCCGCCGCTGGCGAGCGCATCTTCGGTCCCACCCACGGGCAACGCAACCCTATCGGAGGGGCCACCAACAGCGACGTCCATTCCAGTCAGTCCTGCCACGGCATCGGCGGAGATCGTAGCCGGGACGGCCGAAGCCTCCTTCCGGCGATCCGTGCTGATGCCGGTTGCCCAGGAGATCGTCGGGACTGTCAATGGCGAACGGATCGCGCAGGGGCTGCCGGCGCTGACTGCGCCGCCCATCTTGATGGGAGTGGCTTTCGAAAGGTCTGAGGACATGGTGGCCCGTGGCTACTTCGGCCACGAGGACCCGGAGGACGGGAGCACACTGGCCTGGTCCCTTCTGGTGGGCGCGGGATTCGGGGGCAGGCTCGGCGAGAACATCTTTGCCACGCCAGGCAACTTGGAGGATGTCGCCTCCATAGCGCTGGCGGCCTGGTTGGGCAGCCCGGCGCACCGGGACCAGATCCTCAACCCCGCCTTTCACTACACGGGGGTCGGATTGATGGGGGACGGGACGGTGTGGAAGATCACGCAGGTCTTCGCCGAGAGCAGCTTCGGAACGAGGTGAGGTGGTGAACAACCGGGAAGTCGCCACGGTCTTCGAGAACATCGCCGATCTGCTGGAGATCAGGGGGGAGCAGGTCTTCAAGGTGCTTGCCTACCGCCGGGCGGCGGAGGCGATTCTGGGTCTGGGGAGGGATATCAACGCCGTCAGCCAACAGGGGGACCTGGAGACCATCCCGGGCGTGGGCAAAGCCATCAGCGCCAAGATCGAGGAGCTGCTGCGGACAGGCAAGATGGGCTTCTACGAGAAGCTGAAGGAGGAGGTCCCCGAAAGCCTGGTCGAGGTGCTGAAGGTCGGCAACGTCGGGCCCAAGAAGGCAGCCCGTTTCTGGAAGGAGCTCGGCATCACGACTCTAAGCGAACTGGAGGCGGCGGCGAGGGAGGGCCGACTACGGACACTTTCCGGGATGGGCGACCGATCCGAGGCCCGGATCCTGGAGGGCATCGAGGCCCTTAAGCGGCGGCAGAGTGGCCGCATCTCGATTGGCACAGCCAGACCCATCGCCGAGGCGCTACTGGCTCAGCTGCGCCGGGTCCCGGGCGTCGTCCAGGCGGAGGCCGCGGGGAGCCTGCGGCGTTGGCGGGAGACGGTCGGAGATATCGACCTGTTGGTGGGGATCAGCCGGGCTAGGGATGTGCCGGAGGCCTTCGCCAGCTTCCCCGAGGTCGCCCGGGTCACAGGGCAGGGAGAGACCAAGGTCAGCGTGGAGCTGGTGGATGGGACGCGCGTTCAGCTCTGGGTGCATCCTGCGGAAAGGTTTGGGACTGCGCTCCAGTACGCCACGGGGTCGCAGGCGCATAACGTCCGGCTGCGCGAGCTGGCCCTCGACCGGGGGCTTTCCCTCTCCGAACACGGCTTCAAGGCGAAGGACGGTCGCGAGATCCTGTGCGCCGAAGAGGCTGAAGTCTACCGCCAGCTGGGGCTGCCGTGGATCCCGCCGGAGCTGCGCGAGGACCGCGGGGAGATCCAGGCGGCCCTCGAGGGGCGGCTGCCCCATCTGGTGACGAACGAGGATATCGTGGGCGAGCTCCACGCCCATTCCGATTGGAGCGATGGCAGCGTGACGATCCTGGCCATGGCGCAAGCCGCGCGTGAAGCTGGGCTCTCCTATCTGGTGATCTCCGACCACACGCAGAGCCTAGGTGTGGCCAATGGGCTGAGCGTTGAGCGGCTACGCAAGCAGCGCAAGGAGATTGCCGCGGCCCAAAGGAAACTGGGCGACTCGATGCATCTGCTGCACGGCGCGGAAGTTGAGATCCGTGCCGATGGGGGCCTGGATTACCCCGACGAGGTGCTTCGCGCGTTGGACGTCGTCACGGCTTCGGTGCACAGCTCGCTGCGGCAAACCCGCAAGAAGGTCACCGATCGGATGCTGGCCGCGATCCGGAATCCCCACGTGGACGTGATTGGGCATCCTACGGGCCGGATGATCGGCCAGAGAGACCCGGCCGACTTGGACATGGACGCGATCCTCCAGGCCGCCGCGGAGACTGGTGTGGCGCTGGAGATCAATGCTCACCCGGCCCGACTTGATCTCAACGAAGGCTTCGCCCGGAGGGCGGTTGAACTGGGCTGCCGGCTGGCGATCAACACGGATGCTCACGCCCCCGCGGATTTCGCCCTACGGCCATATGGTGTGGGTATCGCCCGCAGAGGCTGGGTCGAGCGCAGAGACGTGGTCAATGCCTGGCCTTTGCCGCGCGTGCTCCGGTGGCTGGAGCGCCGGGGCAAGACCGGCCGCTGACCTCGCCTCTCGCGTCGGTCGGGCCAGGGAGCCGGGCCGGCGGCTCCAGCAGCAATCGCCCCGCGTATCTCCACCCCCGCACCGGGGTTATCTCCACAAGCAGGGTGATGAGAAACCGCCTTGCCTGGAGAAGAGAACCGTATCTGTTGTGGTTCGGGCGCAGCCGCAATCACTACAGATACGAATTCTTACCAGGAAGCGGGGCTTCTTCATCACACTCCTAGGTTCCCAGATCGGAGTTCGGCAGAAGGAGGCAGGATGCAGAGAATCGCGTTCATCACCGACAGCACGGCCTACATTCCACCCGATCTCGTCGCCAAGTACGAGATCCAGGTTGCGCCCCAGGCGCTGGTCTGGGGGGATGAGCAATTCCTGGATGGCGTGAACATTACCCCGACGGAATTCTACGCGCGTCTCAAGACCGCCGACATCATGCCCACGACCTCCGAAGTCAACGCCGGCACCTTCAAGAGCATGCTTGAGCCACTCGTCGCACAACGTGTGCCGGTCCTCATGATGCTGATCGGCACGAAGCTCTCCGGCACGGTGAATTCGGCCGAGCACGCCAAGGCGATGTTCCCGGGGGCAAGGATAGAGATCGTCGATAGCTCGGCCACATCGATGGCGTTGGGCTTCCAACAGCTGGAAGCGGCCCGGGCGGCGCAACAGGGGATGTCGTTCGAAGAGGTTGTGGCCATTGCCAGGAAGGCCAAGGACCACACCGGCGTCCTCTTTGTCGTAGACACTCTGGAGTTCCTGCATCGAGGTGGACGGATCGGCGGGGCCTCCAAGCTGATGGGGACCGCGCTGGGGATCAAGCCCTTGCTCGAACTGCGCGACGGGAGGGTCGAGCCGATCGAAAAGGTGCGGACGAAGTCGAAGGCCGTCGCCAGAATGCTGGACATCCTGGAAGAGCGCCTGGGAGGCCGAAAACCAGTCCGTCTCTCGGCCATCCACGCCGCCGCCGAGGATGAGGCGCGGGCAGTCCTTGAGACCGCCAAGGCACGCTTCGATCCGATCGAGGCCCTCATGGCGGAAGCCAGCCCGGTCGTGGGAACACACGCCGGGCCCGGGACGGTGGGCATCGCCTACAGCTTCGGAGTCTGAGCGAACGCCTGACCGATAGGATGATCCCCAGCCGTCGGTCCTCGGGAGTAGGGAGACGGTTCAAGGGTTTCGAAGACGCGGCCACGACGGCGCCGTCGTGGCCGCGTCTTGTTGCGTCGGTGGTCATGGCGATGATCCGCCTCGCCCGGGCTCTCTGGTCGGACCGCATGGTTCATGCCGGTGCGACGGCGTCGCGGATTGCGATTGGGTACTTCGATGCGGGAGTTCCCCTTCTCGCGTGCCTGACCGCCGGGGGATACCCGTCGGGGAAGACTCTCCAGGCGGCTCGCTGCATCAGGCGACTCGATCCATCTCCAACGTGGGACTTCTGCGACTGATCGCTCTTGTCCTGGCGGAACGCGTGCGAGACGCCGGCACATGTGCTTGAGTCCATGCAGATGCAGACCGGCGCGAGGCTGGGCTCAGCCTCGCGCCGGTCGTTTTGACGTCATTCGCTCGAGTGACACGCTGGCCCGACTTCGCGATAGCCACCCGCAGGTTGGCTCCGGATGACACTTTCGGCCGGGTATGGGGCGGGTGGGAGTCGAACCCACACGAGGTTGCCCTCAGAGGATTTTAAGTCCCCTGCGTCTGCCAGTTCCGCCACCGCCCCGTGGCAATTCTAGCCTGAGTCATGAGAGCCCGAAAGAGGCGCCGGGCACCGCTTGAGGTCACGGGCAGACGTCGGCGAAGGAGATGTCTGGCACAGGCGAGGAGGTGGGACCGCCCGGACCCGTCCCTGACAGCCAGACCCAGGCATCCA
>CAZEMA010000106.1:1249-8865 GCA_964513155.1 uncultured Anaerolineaceae bacterium | reverse complement strand
CTTTGGGGGTTCGGGGTCTTCCTGCTGGTTCAGTCGAGGATCGGCCTGATCAGCATCGTCACCATGGTGGCCTTTCTCTACATCGTAGGCTCGTGGCGGCTGCTTGGACGGCTTGTGGCGCGCTTTCTCGGGAAGAGAGAGGGGCGGCCCCGCCGCAGCCCGCTGGCTCTCCAGGTCCTATTCTTCCTTGTGACGGCAGCCTGCTTGCTCGGCCTGCTGCTCGGGGCGGCTTGGGGTGTCAGCGAATTCGACCCTCGCATGGGGCGGCTGTTCGTGTTGCCAAGTCAGCTGGCCGAGATCCGGCGGGAGTATCGACAGGAATGGGTGTACGAAGTGGCCAACCGGGTGGCCTTTGCGGAGCGGGTGGTATACTGGGCCGCTGGCTACCGCGTCTTCGAGTCCTACCCTGTCCTGGGCGTCGGTTTGGGAAACGCCGGCTTCTTCTTCTCCAAGACGATCCCGGCGTATGGCTACCAGTTGGTGGAAGTTCGAGCGGTTCTGAATACCGAAAACCCGGACTTCCTCAACCCGAAGAACTTGTGGGTGCGCCTGCTGGCTGAAACAGGAATCGTCGGTTTCGCGGTGTTCTTGGTCTGGCTGGTTGTATTGTGGTTCGGGTCTCGCATGCTGCATTCGCGGGCTCGCGAGGTCAAAGCCGTCATTGGGCTGGCGGGAAGTCTGGCGCTTCTGGCGCAGCTCGCCGAAGGATTCAGCCTGGACACCTTTGCCCTGCCTCAAGTGTGGGTCATTCTTGGCCTGTTGACCGCGGCGATTGGGCAGATGACGACTACGACCGCGCCGGCCGTGGATGAGGAATGATGCTACCCGGACAACCTCCCCATCAACTCAACCCGGCTCGCTTAACTCCAACGCTTGGCCCGACCCTAACCAGGCGGCCACGACCGATGTCATGACGCCCATTGGCCTCGTCTCCCTGGCCATCACCCGTTTGGCGGACCTCTTCCCGCTGATCCTCCTTGCCGCCTTTGGTGCCTTGCTTGCCTCTCCGCTGGCCCTTTGGTTCTGCCGCAGGGTTGGGCTTATGGACGTTCCCGGTTCGGCGCCGCACAAGACGCATGCGAGCCCGACGCCCCTGGCGGGCGGCCTGGTCCTGGCCTGTGCCGTGGGATTCGCCTACGTCCTTCTCCAGCCCGCGATCGACCGCCAGGTCGGCGGCATCCTCTTGGGCGGGGGGATCATGCTGGTCTGGGGGCTCCTGGATGATCGCTTCAGCCTGCCGCCCTACCAGAAGCTCGCTGGCCAGATCCTGGCGACGCTTGTGCTGGTCGTCTTTTCCGTCCAGGTGCGAATAACCCGCTTTGCCTGGCTCGATCTGACGATTACCGCGTTATGGATCATCGGGTTGAGCAACGCCTTCAACTTCGTGGACAGCATGGATGGTTTGGCGCTCGGGCTGGGAGCGATCGCCTCCGCCTTCTTCATGTTGGTCACAATTGATTCCGCTCAGCCTGTCCTGGCCGCGCTGGCGGCCGCGATGCTGGGCGCGGCCGTGGGGGCCTTCTTCTTCAGCGCGGCTCCGGCCCGCATGTTCCTGGGGGATGCCGGCGCGCAGCTTTTCGGCTTCCTCCTGGCGGCGGTCGGCATTGCCTACTCGCCCGGTCGGGCGCTCCTGCCACAAGGCGTGTCGTGGTTCACGCCGATCCTCGTCCTGGGCGTGCCGATCTTCGACATGACCCTGGTGGTCGTCTCCCGCTTGTGGCGCAGGCTGCCTGTCCATCGGGCGGGTCATGATCACACCTATCACCGCCTCCTCCGCCTGGGGCTTGACTCAACCCGCGCCGTCCTCGCCATGCAGATTGTGGCGATTCTCCTCGGGCTGGTGGCATTCATCGCACTGGATGCCACTGTCCTGGTGGCGAATCTGGTCTTTGCCGCGATTGTCCTCGTTGGTGTCGCCGGGGTCGTAGCTCTTGAGCTTCTGCCTTCGATGCGGGAGGCGTGATTGACTCGTCCAGGCGCGGGCAGGCGACTGGGGCGACGGGGCCGGTAAGGCCCGGGAATCCCAACCTCTCCGCCAGGCACCGGCGGGGAAGCCTGCATGCCAATTGGGCGGATAGAGCCGGCATACGGTGAGGCACATGGGATTGAGGGTTTCGATCATCATCCCCTGCTACAACGAGCGTCGCACCATTGGCCAGGTACTCAAGGCCATCTGCCAGCAGACGTATCCTCTGGAGGACATGGAGGTCGTCATCGCCGACGGGATGTCCACCGACGGCACCCGGGAGGCGATTCAGGCCTTCGCTCGGGAGCACGCCCAACCCGCCGTTCGGTTGATCGACAACCCGGAGCGGAACATCCCCGCCGCGCTGAACCGAGCGATTGAGCATGCTCAAGGGAGCGTGATCATCCGCCTGGACGGTCACTCGTTGCCCTATCCGGACTACGTGGAGCGAAGCCTCGAAGCTCTCGAGAGGACTGGCGCGGCCAACGCCGGAGGCGTCTGGGAGATTCGGCCGTCTGGCGAAGGCTGGCTTGCTCGTGCGATCGCGGTCGCAGCGGGGCACTGGCTCGGGGCTGGTGATGCCCGCTACCGGACAAGCGGCGTCGAGGGGCAGGCGGACACCGTACCCTTCGGTGCTTTTCCCCGCGAGTGGCTCGAGCGGGTCGGCAAGTTCGACGAGCGGCTCCGCACCAACGAGGACTACGATCTGAATGTCCGTCTCAGCCAGGCCGGGGGACTGGTCTGGCTTGATCCGTCCATCCGTTCGATCTACTTTGCCCGGGAGTCCCTGGGCGCGCTGGCCCGGCAGTATGCCCGCTACGGCTTCTGGAAGGCCCGCATGCTGGTGAGGCAGCCGGAAACGATCCGCTGGCGGCAGGCGCTTCCACCGTTATTTGTCCTGGCGGGGCTTGGTTTGGCAGTGCTCGGAGTGTTCTGGTCGCCGGCCTGGGGGTTGCTCGGGGTACAATTGGCCCTGTATGTCCTGATCTCGGCCGGCGTCGGCGTGGTCGAGGCCCTGTCCAGGCAGGATGCGATGCTGGGGGCGGGCTTTCCGCTGGCGATCTGGACGATGCATCTCTGTTGGGGTGGGGGGTTCTTGTGGGGTTTTCTGAGCTGGGCAACCGGAGGTCGGGGTGAGTCGGCCGGGCGGTAGGAGCGGCCGGCTGCACCTGCGCTCGGGCGAGCGGCGGCTGCTGCTGATACTGGGCGATGCGGCGGCGGCATCCGTTGCGACCTACATTGCCCTGATGCTATGGGCGCAATTCGACTGGCTGGGCTGGACGCCCGAGTTTGTCCAGGGCCGGGCGGCGTGGTTTGTGGTGCTCCCCCTCGTATGGTTGCTGCTGATGGTGAACCAGTACGACGTCCATCGCGCCTCCTCCTGGCGGGGGACGGCACAGGGGGTTGTCCTGGCAGCCGGCGCCGGCATCGTCCTCTACCTGCTGGTCTACTTCAGCTCGCAGCCGGGCTCACTTCCCCGTCGGGGGATCCTCTACTTTCTGGTCCTCACGACGGTCCTCACGCTTGGCTGGCGCTTGCTGTATGTCCGCGTCTTCACCGCGCCGGCCTTCCTCCGACGAGTCCTGATTGTCGGCGCAGGGACCAGCGGGGGGACGCTGCTTCAGATTGCCAAGGAGTTGAAGCCGCCCCCGTTCTTGGTGGCCGGCCTGGTGGATGATGATCCCGCCAAGCTGGGGGGAGCCATTGGCGGCGTTGCCGTGTTTGGGGACAGCACGCAACTCCTGCGGCTGGTCGAGGAGAACGACGTCTCCGAGATCATCGTGGCCATTACCGGCGAGATGAACGGCGCCATGTTCCAGGCGCTGCTCGACGCGCAGGAGCGGGGGGTGGAGATCACCCGGATGGCTGTCACCTATGAGGAGCTGCTCGGTCGGGTCCCGATTCACCACCTGGAATCCGACTGGTTGTTGCGCTCCTTCGTGGATGAAGTCCGGGTCAGTGGGCTGTACCTGCTGGTCAAGCGCCTGATGGACATCCTGGGCGCGCTGGCAGGGTTGCTTGTCCTGGCCATCTTCCTGCCGTGGGTGTCGCTGGCAGTTGTGCTTGAGAGTGGCCGGCCGGTCTTCTTCCGCCAGGCGCGGCTGGGGCAAGGCGGCCGGCCATATACCATCGTCAAGTTCCGGACGATGCGACAGGACGCCGAGGCCGACGGGCGGGCGCACTGGGCCAGAGAGGGCGACCCCCGGACGACCCGGGTCGGCTCGCTGCTGCGCAAGATGCATTTGGATGAGTTCCCGCAGTTCTGGAACGTCCTGATGGGCGACATGAGCCTGGTCGGCCCGAGGCCGGAGCGGCCTGAGTTGGTGGCCGAGCTTGAAAAGCAGATTCCGTTCTACCGGGCCCGATTGCTGGTCAAACCGGGCGCCGGAGGCTGGGCCCAGATAAACTACGGGAAGGGCGCCTCGGTGGAGGGGTCTGCCGAGAAGCTGGAGTTTGACCTCTACTACATCAAGCACCGCAGCCTGTGGATGGATCTGTGGATCATCCTGCGCACGATCGGCTCGGTGATTGGGTTCAAGGGAGTCTGACTTGGCGAAGGTCTTGGTCACCGGGGGGGCGGGGTTCATCGGATCTCATCTCGTCCAGGCGCTGTTCGACTGCGGCCACCAGGTGCGGGTGCTGGACAACCTCACGACGGGTCGAGAGGAGAACCTGGAGGGCCTGCCGGTCGACCTGCGGATCGGGGACATACAGCATCCGACAGTCGTCACAGAGGCGGTCCAGGGCATCGATTTCGTCTTCCACCTGGCGGCCCTGGTCTCGGTGGCCGAGTCGATGGCCGATCCTCTCGGCTGCTACGCGGTCAACCTGACCGGATCACTCAACGTTCTGGCGGCGTCCGCTGAAGCGCGTGTGCGGCGTGTGGTCCTGGCCTCCTCGGCGGCGGTCTATGGCAACGTTGAGGGCTGCATTGACGAGAGCACACCGGCGCGGCCGGTATCCGCCTACGGGGCCTCGAAGCTGGCGATGGAAGGAGCTGCCTGGTTGTATTCGTCGGCCTACGGGCTGCCGACCGTCTGTCTGCGACTGTTCAATGTCTACGGCCCGCGTCAGTCGCCGGACTCCCCCTACGCTGCCGTAATCCCGCTCTTCGTGCGGCAGATGCTCGCCTCCCAGAGTCCGACGATCGACGGCGACGGGAGCCAGACGAGGGATTTCGTCTTTGTGACCGATGCCGCCCGGGCATTCATGCTGGCGGCAGAGCGCGGTGATGCTGCCGGAGATGTTTTCAACATCGCCGGCGGCCGCTCGATCTCCATCCTTGATGTGTACACCTCAATCCGCCAACAGCTGGGCAGCTCGGTGCCTGCGACCTATGGGCCGCCTCGCCCGGGCGACATTCACACCTCGGCAGCGGACATCCATCAAGCCGAAGCGCGCCTCGGCTTCTGCCCGGAGACGGGGCTGGATGAAGGAACAAAGGAAACCATCGAATGGTTCCACGCAAGGAAGAACCCCGCCCGGCGGTGAGGCCGCTGCTACAGGTGCGCAACCGGGTCATCCTGCTGGCTGACCTGGTGCTGATCATCACCTCGGTTCTGGCCAGCTTCGCCCTGCGCCTCGACCTGGGGCGGGTCTTTGTCAGCTACCTGCCGCACGCCGCGGTAATGATTGGCATTGCCCTGGTGGTCAAGCCGATTGTGTACCACCTGTTCGGCCTCTACCGGCGGTACTGGGCCTATGCCAGCATCCGGGAGCTTGTCACAATCGGGATTGCCACCGTCACGGCTTCGGTTGTGGTGGTGCTCGTGGTGATGCTTGTCATCGTCAGCGGCGGACTGCCGAACTTCCCGCGTTCGGTTCTGGGGATCGACTGGCTGTTGTCGCTCTTCAGCGTGGGCGGACTGCGGCTGGCGGTGCGCATTCTGGCCGAGAGTGGGCAGATCAGCCAGAAATCGGATGGCGTGGCTGGCATGCGGCGGGTGGTCGTCGTGGGCGCGGGGGATGCCGGCGCGCTGGTCGTGCGCGAGATGCAACGCAACCCGCAGGTGCACATGCGGCCGGTGGCGTTCGTCGACGACGACGCGGAGAAGCAGAAGAAGGAGATTCACGGCGTCCGCATCGCGGGGAAGTTGAAAGACCTGCCGACGGTGGTCGAGCGCTACCTGGTGCACGAGGTGGTCATAGCGATCCCGACGGCGCCCGGCAGCGTCGTTCGCCTGGTCAGTGACCTGTGCCGTCAACGAGGCATCCCCTTCCGCACCATGCCGGGAATCTATGAGCTGATTGGGGGCACGGTCAGCGTTAACCGTCTGCGCGAGGTTGCCATCGACGACCTGTTGCGTCGGGAGCCCGCCCGGATCGATGAGGACGTCGTCGCCGCGACCCTCAGGGATCGGCGGGTGCTTGTGACAGGGGCTGGCGGCTCGATAGGCCTCGAACTCTGCCGCCAGGTGGCGCGCTGGGGTCCCGCCCAGCTGGTCCTTCTGGGTCACGGGGAGAACAGCATCTTCGAGGCCTTGGTCGAACTGAAGGAGAGCTTCCCCGAACTGGCTCTGATCCCAATCGTCGCCGATGTCCGCGATGCAGAGCGGATCGACCACGTGTTCTGCGAATATCGCCCCGAGGTCGTCTTCCACGCCGCGGCCCACAAGCATGTGACGCTCATGGAAGTCAACATCGAGGAAGCCGTCACCAACAACGTCCTGGGGACACAGGTCGTCGTCGAGGCGGCGCTCAAGTGCGGCACGGGACGGCTTGTCCTGATTTCGACGGACAAGGCCGTGGAACCTGCCAACGTGATGGGGGCGACGAAGCGACTGGCCGAGATGATCGTCCGGGATGCTGCCCAGCGGAGCGGGCTGGCCTTTGTCTCCGTTCGTTTCGGTAACGTATTGGGGAGCCGCGGCAGCATCGTGCCGCTCTTCAAGCGTCAGATTGCCCGGGGTGGGCCGGTGACGGTGACGCACCCCGAAATGAAGCGCTACTTCATGACGATCCCCGAAGCCTCCCACCTCGTGTTGCAGGCTGCCGCCATGGGCAAGGGAGGCGAGGTCTTCGTCCTCCGCATGGGTGAACAAGTGTCGATCCTCGGTCTGGCGGAGGACCTCATCCGGCTCTCTGGGCTCGAGCCAGGCAAGGACATTGAGTTTGTGTTCACGGGGATCCGGCCGGGCGAGAAGCTGAGCGAGAGCCTATGGGATGAGGGCATGCGCTATCAGCCCACCGCCCATCCGGATGTGGTCCAGCTGGAGGACGAGGGAGCGCTGGAGGGGGAGTCGTTGCTCACGGCCTTGCGCGAACTCTTCCTCCTGGCGGAGGCGGGAGAGGCGGAGGCCATCGTCCGTCTGTTGAACGATCGCGTGCCCGGGAGCGCGGTCGGTCAGGCGCCTCCGGCCGATCTGATCTCTGTCCTCTAGGGGCGTCCCGGAGACGCGAATCCTGAAAGAGACGAACCGGCACACGCGGGGGTGTGGCTCTCACCCACACCCCTTACGTTTGCATTCTGGTTACCTTGCGATGGCCCTGGTCAGACGCCGGGTAGGGTGATGTTTCGTGGGTTCGTAGAAGAACTCAATGCGCTTCTTGCGCGTCTAGGGCCGACGGTAGTGTGCTCGTCGGCCCCCACCCTTAGCCCTCCCCCGGAAGAGGCGAGCTTCCGCAGCATGACGATCCGGCCGGGGGAGGG
>CAZEMA010000106.1:0-1149 GCA_964513155.1 uncultured Anaerolineaceae bacterium | reverse complement strand
GGGGTGGGGGTTAGCGGGGCCACCTCTGCCCGAGGCGGGGCGTCGGAACTCGCCGGGGAGAGGCGAGGCGCGCTTAGTCGCCGAGTTCGATGGGATTGCGCAGAATCTCCAGGAGAAGCCGGACTGTGCTCTCGACGTCTTCCCGGTCGACCATCTCGGAAGGCGTGTGAACATAGCGACAGGGGACGGAGATTGTTGCCGCCGGCACACCCGCCCGCGTGAGCTGGATCGGCGAGGCGTCGGTCGTGCTGTTCTCCGAGACCTCGATCTGGTAGGGGATTCGCGCCGCCTCGGCCCGTTGAACGATCAGGTTCACCAAACGCGGGTCTGAGACCATCCGGGGATCGCGCGCGAGGATGGCCGGACCTTTGCCAAGACGAATCGGCTTTTTGGGTGCCCGAGGGGTGTCGCCTGCGGAGGCAACGCCGACGGCCAGACCGATCTCGGGATCGAGCCCGTAGGCCGAAGTGTGGGCGCCCAACTCTCCGACCTGATGCTGGACGGTGAAGACAAGCTGCAAGAGGTGGGGCGTGCGCCTCAGGCGCCGCAGCGTCTCGATCAGGATGGCGACGCCGAGCCGATCGTCCAGGGCTTTGGCGACCCAACGATTGCCCAGGGAGAGGAAGGGCTCATCGAAGGCGCCAAGGGCGCCCACCTTGACCGGGCAGTCCCTGCGGGAGCTGCCCCCGAAGTCGAGGAAGAGCTGGCCAAGGGTGAGGCTCTTGCCGCGGTCCTGTCGTTCTTCAGCTCCGATGACGCCCACGGCCCCGTTGGCGAAGCGAACGCGGCGCCCGAGGAGGGGCTCGCTCTCGAAGAGGCCGAGGGCGTGGAAGCGGGCGAAGCCATGCTCATCCACGTGGGAGACGATGACGCCGATCTCGTCCATGTGGGCCATAAGCATAACCCTGGTTGCGCCGCCCTTGTTGAAGATGGCATGCACATCGCCGATTGGAGAGAGGGAGACCTCGTCCGCCTTGGCCCGGACCTTGTCCAGGACCAGTCGGCGGACTGCTTCCTCCTCCCCAGAAGGGCCGAAGGCTTCGGTAAGCTCCTTGACCAAGTTCTCCACAGGCGACTCCTTCAAGGCTTGTCTATTCGCGTGCCTCCGAGGCCGGCCGCGCCGGTCGTTCTCGCTCTAGGAGTGTGATG
>CAZEMA010000105.1:1794-8909 GCA_964513155.1 uncultured Anaerolineaceae bacterium | reverse complement strand
TGGGCGACATGATGCACATGGCGCAGTCGTTGGTGGGGAAGGTCTTGTCGAGCTGGGCCATTGTGCCGCCGACCGCCGGCGAGCGGTCGAGCAGGTAGACCTTGATGCCGGACTGGGCTAGGTCAAGGGCGGCCTGCATCCCGCCGATCCCCGCGCCGACCACGAGGGCCGACCCGATGACCTTGCTACCGTTGCCGCTTCCCCGTGCTTTGTCCATTGAAGCCATAGACCTTCCTATGCCCCGAGTCCGACAGAGCGAAGAAGCGGCCGGGGGTTGATCAGGTGCTTGCCCCACCACTTCGACGCCTCAGGCAGGTCCAGCGCCAGGCCGATTAGTTCGGTGAAGTAGAACGACGGCATCTTGAGCTTCCCGGACTGGCGCATCTCGATGTTGACCTGACACAGCGGGCAGCCCGCCACCAGTGCATCGGCGCCGGCCTCCCGCGCCCGTTCGGCCAGCCGGCTGACGAGACGGTAGACGACGTCCGACCGGCTGAGGGAGAGCCCTGCGCCGCAGCAGTCGGTGGCATGCGACCAGGGCATGACCTCCGCTCCCACCGCCCGCAGCAGCGCCCCCATCACCTGGGGATTGTCCGGGTCGTCGAACTGCGCCACCTCCGGCGGCCGCACCAACAGGCAGCCGTAGTAGGGCACGACCTTCAGACCCTTGAGCGGGCGCTTGACCTGGGCGGCAAGCTTCTCCGGCCCGTAGTCCTCATAGAGAACACCCAGCATCGGCCGGATGGCGATCTCGCCGGTGTAGGTGAAGCCCGCCGCCGCCTCGATCTCCGACCGAGCCTTGGGGTCGTTGCGCATGGCGTGGTCGGCCGCCTTGACGCGGTTGTAGCAGGCCGCGCAGGGGATGACCAGATCGCGGCCTTGTTTCTGGGCCAGCGCCAGATTGCGGGCCGGGAGCGCATGGGCCAGCGTGTGTCCCAGCGCGTGAGCCGAGGATGCCCCGCAGCAGTTCCAGCCGGGAATCTCCTTGAGCTCAAGGCCAAGGTGCTCGAAGGTAGCCTCGCCGGACAAGCCGAACTCGAGGCCGGTGGAGTGCCAACTGCAGCCTGGATAGAATGAGTAGCTCACTCACTGACTCCGTTTGAAGATCTGCCGGACCTCGGCGGCGGATTCCGGTCGCTCGGGAAGGATAGGGACTTTGCCTCGCAGGACCAGGCCAACCCCGGCGCCCATGTCCTTGTAGATCGGGACGTGCGACAGGACCTTGAACAGGCCCAGGCTGGCCGCCTCATGCGAGCGGCCCAGGACCTTGAGCACGCCCAGGAAGATCCGGTGGAACAGCAGGGCATCCCGTTCGCCCGCGGGATACCCCTCGGCCAGGGCAGTCTGGCGCAAGGCGTCCATCACGGCGGAGATGTCAATGTCGTTGGGGCAGCGAGTAGCACAGGTGTAGCAGCCGGAGCACAGCCAGATATCCCGGCTGCGCATGACCTCTTCCTTCTGATCCAGTGTCACCATGCGCAGGATCCGGTCAGGGCCGTAGTCCATGGCGTCCACGACCGGACAGCCCG
Organism: uncultured Anaerolineaceae bacterium; assembly: GCA_964513155.1. Taxonomy (GTDB): domain Bacteria; phylum Chloroflexota; class Anaerolineae; order Anaerolineales; family E44-bin32; genus DATEAV01. The sequence goes on along the minus strand of CAZEMA010000105.1, from coordinate 7,380 downwards.
CCGTGCACTTATGGCAGTGGTAGCAGAGTTCTACCTTCTGCCCAGACAACCGGTCCACTCTGGTCGTCAGGTTGGCTTCCACTAGGACCTCTTTCGTCTGTCCAGAGTGCAGGCGCAGGCTTGATCAGAGAGAGCCTGCTCGGATGACATCCGCCCTCGCACCTGTCCGGCCGATGAGCTTCTCCCGGCCAAGAGAAAGCAGACCCCAGCTGTTCGGATCCATTTGTCTTCCTGCTCCTGCCGGTAGCAACAACACAAAGGGCTTGAGCGATAGCCTGGCCATAGCTCAAGCCCGCGCCAAGATTCGCACCCCTGTCGTAGCGCACCCCACCGGTACTTGTCCGGTAGCCGGCGCGCCAACAGTGCGTTGCCGATCGCGCCCACGACGGTCCGGCAGGGGGCGTCGAGGGTTGAATGGTCGAGGATCGGCAGGCGCAGCAGGCGTTGGCGCAGACCGAATATGCGGCAATCCGGCTGCCATCTCATGCTGAATGATGTCTTAGGGAGCGGCTCGCAGGGAGTGGCAAGCCTCCCCCCTTTGGGCGGATGTTCGTCACTAACTATTGCACCAATTCCCGCGCTTTCATGGATGGCCGAGGGATTTCGGGAGACGGCCTGAAAGGCTCATGCCTTGGGTGGCGAAAGCTAACCCTCTCCCAAAGACTGGATTGTTCCCAGCGCGGCCTCGATTTCGGCCCTGACCCCTTCTTCCTGCTCAGCGTTCAGCGCACTTCGGAGAGCAGAGACCGCCTCGGGGTGGGCGATCCGGCCAAGCGCCCAGGCGGCATGGGCCCGAAGCAGAGGCTCCGTCTCGTGGAGGAGGATGCCGGTGAGAGCCGAGGCCGCGCCGGACAAGCCAAGGTTGCCAGCAACGACAATAGCGTTTCGCAAGAAGCCACGACGCTTCGGTCGGAGCAGCGGGCTCCCTCGGAGATCACGCCTGAAACTCTCCGGACTCATCCGCAGAAGGCCCAGGACGTCCGACGGGTCAAGAGCTGGACGCGGCTGAAAGGCAAGGTCTGAGGTCGGTGAGGCGAAGCGCACATTCCAGGGGCAGACCTGCTGACAGCGGTCGCAGCCAAAGAGCCATTCTCCGATGCCGGGGCGGAGGCACATCGGGATGTCGCCTTTGGCTTCGATGGTCAGGTAGGAAATGCAGCGCCGGGCATCTATCGTTCGGTCGGCAAGGATGCAGCCGGTGGGGCAGGCCTCGAGGCATCGGGTGCAGGTTCCACAACGGTCATGAAGGAAGGGCTGGTCGGGGATGAGATCCAGTCCGAGCAGTACCTCGGCCAGCAGGAAAGAGGAGCCGCGATGTGGGTTGATCAGGCAGGTGTTCTTGCCGATCCAGCCGAGGCCGGCCCGCTGGGCAAGCTCCCGTTCGAGGAGAGGGCCGGTGTCGGTGTAAATGCGGTACGGGAACGGGATGCCCACTTGCGTCTCCAAGGCTGCGATCAGCGGGCGTAGCCTCGCGGCCAGGACATTGTGGTAATCGTCGCCCTGAGCATAGGCGGCGACACGGGCCGCGGGGGCATCCCCAAGGCGCGGCTGCGGCCGCGGGAGGCAATTCGCGCCAAGAACCAGGATCGACTGGCACTCCGGCAGGATCTGCCTTGGGTCGGCCCGTCGCTGCCGGGCGCGGTCGGTGGCCAGATAGGCCATGTCGCCGTGGCGGCCTTCAGCGATCCAACGTTCATAGACGTCGAGGTGAGGCGGCGGGTCTGGAGTCGTGACGCCGACCAGATCGAACCCCAGGCGTTGGGCCTCGGCCTTGACAAAGGCGGTCAGCCGGGCGGTTCTTGGTTGTGTCATAGGAATCGCCAACTCGTTCGAGGCGACATTGTAGACCCTGGGAGGCACTGTCAACCACTGGATAGGTCGCGCATTGGTGGCGGCCCAAGAATCGGGGGCCAGGTCCACCCCTGTCAGTTCGAGAAGTCGGGGAGCGGCGACGGCAACTGCAGCCACGCCCTTTGGCGGGTCGGTGGGCTACAAGGGACAGGAAGCGGACCGCCGTCCGTGAAAGCCTTGTACGGGGTGAGACCTGGGAGTCTGACAAAGACCCCCTGCCTCCCGAAAAGGATTCGTAATATGTGGTGGTTGGAGCGAAGCCCCAACCACCACATATACGGTTCTATTCTCCGGGCAAGGTAGTTCGTCCTCGCCCTGCTAGAGCTTCGAGAGGTACTCGTGGATGGCTGCCGCCGCCTTGCGGCCGGCACGCGTTGCCGTCACCACGAGGTCTGGGCCGGTCACGCCATCGCCGCCGGCGAAGACGCCCGGGCGAGAGGTCGCCCCGGTCTCGGGGTCGGCGATGATCAGCCCGTACTTGTGGGTCTTGAGGTCGGGCGTCGTCTTGCCGATCAGTGGGTCAGGCCAGTAGCCCAGGGCCAAGATGGCAGTGTCGGCTGGGACGGTGAAGTTGGAGCCCTCGATGGGCACGGGTCGGCGGCGGCCGCTGCTGTCGGGCTCGCCCAACTCGCATTGCAGGCACTCCACGGCGTTCACCCGGCCATCCGGGCCCGCGAGGAATCGAACGGGCTGGGTCAGGAAGCGGTACTTGGCGCCTTCTTCGCGTGCATGGCCTCGATCGCCGACATTCCCCGGCATCTCGGCTTCGGTCCGGCGGTAGAGACAGGTGACCTCTTCGGCGCCCATTCGGAGCGCCGTCCGCAGGCAGTCGGAGGCGGTGTCGCCACCGCCGACGACGGCGACCCGCCGCCCGACCTCGGGTTTGCCGCTCATGCTGGCGGGAAGGTGGGCAGGGTCGACGTTGGCCCGGATCAGGAACTCGGTCGCCTGGTAGACGCCAGGAAGGTCAACCCCCGGTGCTTCCAGCGGTGCATCGATCTCTGCGCCGACGCCGAGGAAGACGGCGTGGTAACCCTCCTGGAAAAGGTCATCCACCTTCTTGGCCTCGCCAATGCGGGTATTGGGGACGAATCCAACGCCGGCGCGTTCGAGATCACCAATCCGATCGCGAACAACGGTCTTGGAAAGCTTGAAGCTGGGGATGCCGTAGATGAGCAGACCACCGGGAGCCGGATAGGCCTCGAAAACGGTCGCGCCGTGCCCCTTCTGCACCAGCTGCTCGGCACAGGCCAGGCCCGCCGGGCCGGAACCGACGATGGCCACCTTCTTGCCCGTCGGCGCCCCCACCGGGATCTCAACCCCAACGTGCTGGCGCTGATAGTCGGCCACAAAGGCCTCGAGGGCGCCGGTCACCACCGGTTCCTTGCGCTTGGCGCGCACGCACGACCCCTGGCATAGAGACTCGTGGGGGCAAACTCGACCGCAGACCTCGGGCATCGAGCTCGTCTTGCGATAGATCTCTGCCGCCCCGATGAAGTCGCCTTTCTCGATAAGCCACATCGCCGCGGGAATATCGTTGTGGAGTGGGCAAGACTCGACGCACACGGCCGGGTCTGGGCAGTGCAAGCAACGCTCGGCGGCGCGCACGGCTTCTTCGGCCGTCAGCGGCAGATAGGTCTCCTCGAAGTCCTGCACGCGCTCCTCGGGGGGACGCGCGGCGTGATCCACAAAGGCCAGCTTCATGCGGGCTTTGCGATCGACGACGTTCTCATCCGCTGAGGTGGATGTCATGCTCAGGTCTCCTCATTGATGCTCCCATGAATATTACCGACCGAAGTGATTGGGTATCAGTCGCAGATGTCACGCGCCGTCGCGACAGTTGTCACTATTGGCGAGGAGGCTAACCATGATTTGCCTGCCCGCGATACAATCAATCGGCTAGGTCGGTGGAACTTCGGCCGAGGGTTTGCGTGTTAAGTAGAGGGAGTCGAAGTGCAGAGAGTGAGGGGGACCAGGTCCGTCGGGCGCAGGCAGGAGATGCCCCCGCTTTCGATGGGCTTGTGGCGCTCCATACGCCCCGCCTTTACCAGATGGTGCGTCGTTTCAGCAGTGACCGAGGCGAAGCCGAAGCCATTGTCCAGGAGACTTGGCTCCGAGCCTGGCGGGCGCTGCCGGGGTGCGACGCGAGCCGGCCAATCTTCCCATGGCTGGCCCGGATCGCCATGAACGCATCCACCGATGCCTGGCGCAGAACCCGGTCGGTCGACTTTGCCGATCTCGAGTCGCAAGAGCTCTTCCTGCCCGATGACAAGCCGGGACCGGAGCAGGCGCTGCAAGAACATCAGGCGGCCGAGCGGTTAGCCCGTGGGGTGGAGCGTCTCAGGCCTGAGCAGAGGGCGGTCATCGCCTTGCGCTACGACGGAGCTCTGAGCTACGACGAGATCGCCCGGACGCTGGCCATCCCGGTCAACACGGTGCGGACACATCTGCACCGGGCCAAAGCGGCGCTGAAGGGATGGATGGAGGCCGAGGATGCCGGACAGGATGGATGACCTGCTGGCCCGCATGCCGTCGGAGTCTTGCCCGTCTGATTTGGTCCTGCGCGTTCAGGGGCGGCTGGCAATCGAGCGGCGCAGAGCCCTCTGGTTCCGCAGGGTAACGATTGCCGCCTCGAGCCTCGCCTCAGCCGTGGGGATCTGGCTTCTGGCGCCTCGGGCTGGACTGCTGTCGAGCGCCGTGCCTCAGGTTTCCGCCGCCGGGCTGGGCGAGTGGGTGGGTGCGGCTCTCGAAACACCCGTCGTTGCCTGGGAGACCTTGCTGGCTCGAGGGATGGCTTGGTTCTCTGCAGCGACCGGTTGCCTGGAGACTGGTCTCATCGCGGCGCTTGTGCTCATAGCTCTGCCGGCGATGTACGGCGCGGTCCGCCTGCTTGGTGACAGACCGCGGCCAGGAGGCGTGATCGGATGACCCGTTGGCGTTGGGTGGTGGGGACGGCAGTTGTCGTGGCCGTGCTTCTCGTCCTGGCTTCGGCGCTCCTGTTCGACTGGCACTGGCCATGGATCCCCTGGCGACTGCCGACTGCTGGCCGGACCCCGCTTGCTGCTTTGGCGGCTGCCGGCGGGCCGGTCGATCGACCGCTGGACCGTCTGGCAGCCGAAGTCGCTAGCCTGCTGGCGCAGTACCTGGCCGGAGTCATGATGCTCTTCCTGGTGCCCCATCGCATGCGCCGGATGTTGCGGGCGATCGCGCTCGGACCCCGGGAATTGCTGCGCTTTCTGGCAATCGGCCTGTTACTTACGGCAGGCTTGGCGGCTGTGGGTGTCTTAGCTATGCTCTCGGTGCATCTGCTCCCGCTGCCGTTCCTTCTGTTGGCGGGACTCTTTGCGGCCTCACTCGCCGGATGCGTGGCCTTGGCCTACGCGCTCGGACATGCCCTGTTGGCCAAAGGGGGCTGGTCCGGCCGGGCACCGCTGTGGCCTCTGGCGATGGGTACGTTGGTTCTGTTTGCTCTTACCCGCGTCCCGTTCCTGGGAATGCTCGTGCTGATCGTGACGGGGCTGACCGGAGCGGGCGTGGCTGTCGCAACTCGGTTTGGCAGTGGCGAGCCGTGGTCGCTGACGCCGCTGCTGGAGGATGTCTGATCATGAAACGATGGATGGTTGTGCTTCTCGTGCTAGCTGTCATTGCCGCGGGCGTTCTCGCGGTGGATGCCTATCTTCGATCGAGAGCGGAGGCTGCCGCCGCCAGCTTGCAGACGGTCGGGGCCGTCACCGG
>CAZEMA010000105.1:0-1694 GCA_964513155.1 uncultured Anaerolineaceae bacterium | reverse complement strand
AACTCCACCTTGGCCCGAGCACAGGCGGAGCTGGCGTTGGCGCAGGCGCGCGACGCGCTCCACACCGCCGAGTACCGCCGAACGGTTCAGCAGGAAGGCAACCGCGCCAGTGGGGATACGATCGATGGCGCGCGGGCCCGGGTGGTGCTGGCGGAGGACCAGGTTCATCAGATGGAGGCTCAGTATGGCCTCTACTCGGGGAGGTCGGAGGACGATCCCGCCCGGGCGTTGGCTCTCCAGAGCTTGACCTCGGCCCGCCGGGAGCGGGACGCGGCTCTGCGGGCGCTCAACTGGTATCTCGGACATCCGACGGAGATCGGCCAGGCGATTCTGGATGCCAATGTTGCCATGGCCGAAGCCCAGGTCGCCGACGCCGAGCGCGAGTGGGCCCGGGTCCAGAATGGGCCGGACCCTGAGGATGTTGCTGCTGCCGAAGCCCGGGTGGCGGCGGCGGAAGCCAGCGTCAATATGTCCCATATCACTGCGCCCTTTGGCGGGACGATCACCTCGGTGGATATCATGCCGGGCGATCAGGTTTCTCCGGGGACGATTGCCTTCGGTCTAGCTGACCTGTCGCGCCTGCTGATCGATGTACAGGTTTCGGAGGTCGACATCGAGAACGTGCGAGCGGGCCAACCGGTGACGGTGACGCTAGATGCCGCCCCCGATCGGACCTATCAGGGCCAGGTCACTGAGGTGGGGTTAACCGGCGTGTCCGTTCAGGGTGTGGTCAACTTCGAAGTGACGGTCGAACTGCAGGATGCCGACCAGGTCGTGCGGCCGGGGATGACCGCGGCCGTCACCATTGTGGTCAATCAGATCCACAATGTCCTGCTGGTGCCCAACCGGGCGGTTCGAGTTCAGGATGGTCAGCGAATCGTGTACGTCCTGCGGAACGGGCAGATCACCGCCGTGCCCATTGTGCTGGGGGCCTCATCGGAGACCGACAGCCAGGTGCTGGAGGGCGATCTGCAATCCGGCGACCTGATTGTGCTCAATCCGCCGCTTGTCCTGGACACCAGCGGCCCGCCCTCCTTCATGGGAATGGGAGGGTCGCAATGACCGACTCCGTCATCGAAGCCCATGATCTCACCAAGGTTTACCAGATGGGCGAGATCGAGGTGCATGCGCTGCGGGGCGTCTCCCTGACGGTCACCCGGGGGGAGATCGTTGCGATCATGGGTCCGTCGGGCTCGGGCAAGAGCACGCTCATGAACATCCTGGGCTGCCTGGACAGGCCCACGGGCGGCACCTATCAACTGGACGACCAGCAGGTATCGGATCTCAGCGACGACGAACTCGCCGCCATCCGTAACCGCAAGGTGGGTTTCGTCTTTCAGACCTTCAACCTACTGGCCCGCCAGACGGCGGTGACGAATGTTGAACTCCCGATGCGCTACGCCGGGACAACCAATGGCGGGCGGCGGCAGCGGGCGATCGAGGCCCTGCAGTCGGTTGGGCTAGGCGACCGTCTGACCCACCGGCCGAACGAACTCTCGGGAGGCCAGCAGCAGCGGGTGGCCATTGCGCGGGCGCTGGTCAATAACCCGGCCATCATCCTGGCCGACGAGCCGACGGGGAACCTGGACTCAAAGGCCGGCGAAGAAGTCATGCGCATCTTGTTGGGATTGAACAAAGAGCACGGTACCACGCTGATCTTCGTGACGCACGACCCGGAGATCGCGGTGCAGACT
>CAZEMA010000104.1:7580-9051 GCA_964513155.1 uncultured Anaerolineaceae bacterium | reverse complement strand
ACACCCAGCTCGGTGCCTGAGGGGTTGTGGCCTAGATTCGGTGTGGACGAGACCCCGGCCTGGGACCAACCCCGACACGGAATCCGCCGGCGGCTCCCCTGCACTCATGCGCTTGTGGCCTGGCCACTCAATTGGCCAATCGATTCAGCCCTCTTGGGCGCCGGCCACAAGAGCCAGCAAGGCTGGGTTGTCCACCCCCGGAGTGCCCCCGCGGGGACCGCCCCTCAGCCAGCCGGCTTACTGGCCTCAAGCGGCAGAAGCGGCTCTCGAACCGCCCACCAGCGAACCCAGATCAAGAGGAAGAACGCCAGCAGAGGCAAGGGAGGGTACATGGCCAAGCTCTCGAGATCGCCATGCACTGTGCGCACAAAGAGCAGCCACGGACCGGCGAACAGCAGGACCATCAGGGAAACAATGGCAGGAACCGTCCGCTTTCCCCAGCGCCACATACACAGGCCGAACACCAGGCAAAGCCCCGGAAGCATGACGACAAAGTTCGTCGTCGCGGTCCGGAAGGCAATCAAGTTCGTGATCACGAAGGTCATCTGCGCGACCCACTGGAACCTGCGATCATCCTTGCCCAACGCCATTCCCCATTCCACCAGACAGTACAAGACCAGCAGGCCCGTGACCACAGCCGTGATCCAGCCCGAAGCGCGGGGGATCACGTCAGCGATGATCGCAACGGGCGAGATCGTCTCTGTATAGGTGGGGTAGTCTAGGGCCTGGCGGAGCCAGAGGAGGGGCCACCCAGGCATGGCCACCAGGAAGACGCCGATCAGTACGACATGGGACACCAAGATGGAAGCCAAGAGGACCCAGCGCCGGGCAGGGATGGCCCAGATGACGATGAAGGGGACGATCAGGAAGGTCATCTGGGGCTTGGCGATCGCCAGCGCCAGCAGGACTCCGGCGAGGACGTCACGTCTGCGCTGGATCGCGAGGAGCGCACCTGAAAGGAGGACAGCTTCGAAGACGGCGAACTGGCCCAGTACGACCGACCGAAAACCGAAGTACCAGACGACCGAGAAGAGCATCAGGAGTGCTACCAGCCACAATGGCGGTTTCCATCGCGCCAGACGGATCCCGATCAGAACCAGCAACGGCAGGGCAATCTCGAGGAGTGTCATCCAGATCGCCCGGGCAAGCGTGTACGGGAGCAATCCGAAAGGTGCGAAGAAGACCATGGCGGGCAGAGGGTAGACGAAGTGAGCCACGTCTTCGCCTCGGCTGCGGTCCGCAGGTCGGCCATAGATGATCATCTGCGTCGCCAGGTCCACTTGCGGGTCGTACGGGTTGATGCCCTCCACCAGCCAATAGTGGGCGCCAACCCAGCGAGCCAGGAAGTCGTTGCCGCCAGGGGCCGCGACTGAGAAGCGGTAGTTGGTGTAACCCAGCCCACCAAGCAGGGCAACAGCCAGCACCAATAGGACGACGACGCGCCAAGTCGGAGCGGTCCGCATTTCGAACC
>CAZEMA010000104.1:3636-7480 GCA_964513155.1 uncultured Anaerolineaceae bacterium | reverse complement strand
GCCCGCCGACACATACAGCGGACGAACGCCACCCTGGGTGCGCACGACCGCCCCGATCACTCGAGCCGAATCCTGTTCGTCCAACAGCTCCGCACAATCCCCGCGCCGGGCGCCGGGCGGGGCGTGCTTGCCCCAGAGGCGGGTCATTGCCACGCCAATGCTAGGCCGATCCAGCCACAGGCCCAGGTGTGACGCCAGGCCACAACCTCGCGGGTGGGCGATCCCATGGCCATGGAAGAGCAGCAGATCGGGCTGCGTCTCCAACGGCTCCCAGGCAGCCAGAATGGCTGGCCCCTCCCGGAATGCCAGTAGACCAGGAACGTAGGGGAAGGAGGCGCCCGCCTCCCCAGTCGCGGCCTGGATCCGCTCCAGTTGCGGGTAGCTCATTACGGCGATCGCGGCCCGGATCCGTTCGCCCTGGACCTCCACGCCGACGCCGGCAATCGTCGACACGGTGCGGCCGTCCCAGCTGAGGACCAGGCGCTGCCTCAGCTCGAGTTGGATCCTCACTGCCTGGTCTGAATCGACGTTCCACGCATGAAGCAGCGGCACGATCATGGAGGCGCGCATTCCTCAACGCGGCGGGTGCAGGCAGTCTCCCTTCCGGGCAGATTGGCCTGCCCTGCCCGGATCAATGCATCTCGGGCTCCCCCAGCACCACAGCCTGCTCGTCGCTATACAACGGGTTCCAGCCAGCGCACACCAGGGCGTGGGCCAAGGGCGAATCCGGCTCCAGCAGAGCCAGGCGAATCCCCCAATGCTCGAAGACTTGCTGCCACCCGGGGTCCGCCCGCCAAGCGTGCAAGTACTCGTTCAGGATGGCATCGTCAAACAGGTCCGTGCGCCCGTCGACGAAGGTCAGGTAGTCCGGATAGAGCGCCCATAGGAGATAGCCGCCCCAGTTGTAGGAGTTGAACAATGGGCCGGTTGGCCGGTTTTGGTCAACCCATTCAATCGCGGCCACAGGCAACTGCGCGCGCAGCGCCTCCCGATTGACTTCCACTGAGAGCGGGATGGACAGCTTGGCGACGGAAGCGGTGAGGATCAGAACCAGGATGACAACATTCATCACGCGCGCGATCCGTTCCGGCACCGCGGGTCCTCGACGGACACGCGCCAGGAGGGGCTCCAGCGCCGAGTAGCCATGTCGACTTAAGACCGGCGCGCTGCCCAGGGCAAAGAGGGCGATGTTGCGGCCGGCCATGAAGCCCAGATAGCCGAGGGCGAATGGCAGCAGCAGATCCGTGGCCGCGCGCCCCCGACGCGTAAGGGCCAGTGCGCCAACCGTCAGGAAGAGCATCCACAGGAACGGTTGCGCCTCCAGGCTATGGAAGTCCGGCGATTGCCATTCCTGAATGTAGTCCCGCAGAACGCCGATGGAGACGGTCTTGAACGGATATCCCAGCAGAGCCGGACCATGAGGGTTGAGGCATACGGCAACGGCACACACCAATCCGACTCCTGCTAGGCTCAGGACTCGGGAGGAATAGGATTCCCAGGCGGAGCGCAGGCTGGCCGCCCCGATCAGAGGCCCCATGGCCATCTCCACCAGGGTGCCCCCCAGGTAGATGCCGAGGAGGATGAAGCCGATGGCGAAGCCTCCGTGGAGGTTCACCCAGAGCGCCATTAAGGGGGGGAGCACCCAGAGCAGGCGACGATCCCCGGAATGTGTCCGCTCCAAGATCCAGAGATAGGCGCCTGCCAGGGCGAAGGAGAAGATCTGAGGCCTGGCGGACCAGAATACGCCAGAGGTCGCTGCCACGAGGATCATGACGAATCCGCGCCAGAGGACCGGCCCCTCGAGCGTGTGCCACAGGAAGACGAACGCGGCCAGAACGATGAGCGCCGTCAGCAGATTGAGCCCGGCAAAGCCCAGGGCCGCGAAGGCGCCGTAGAGGGTGATCTCCGCCAGCCAACCCGGATTGACCCAGGGCTGGCCCATGCGGGTCAGGGAGAAGACATCCTGCGATAGGATCAGGCGGTGCTCGACCATCCAAGCCCCGGTACGCAGATGCCACCAGGTATCGGTATCGGCCGAGACCCGAACCGCCATGGTGAAGACCGCCAGGAAGACCACCGAAGCCGTCAATCGGCGGAAGCTCACGGAACGGCTCCTTTCGCGTCTGCCTGCATCCTATCACCCGCAGCCGTTTCTCGAAAGCAGCCCACTGGCTCTATGCGACTGTCGGCTATGCACGACGAAAGGTGTGGTGTTGTCACGCCTGCAACGAGCCCTCCCATCGGCCGCTGGCCGGCCTGCCAACGCTGCAGCGAGGCTCAAGCCGCGGGCATCTGCGCCCTACCTGCCTCTGCACCGGTCCGTTCGCCGGGCGTCGTGCGAGGCTGGCCAGTCCGGAACCAGCGCGTCCAGCGATTCCTTGCGCCCACGCCGACCGCGGCTTCCCTTCTACGAGGCTCATGGGTATCCAACGCCGGAAGAGAACGCGCGGCGGGGCGAAACCCGAACGACCGCTGAGAAGCGCCATGCCTCTGGTGGACTAGGGAGGGCTCTCTTGTGAAGCCAGGTCGAGATCCTCGGGCCTCACCTCCCGCGAGAGATCGTAGAAAACGTGATAGTCACCAATCCAAGCTTCCCGAAAGGCAGCGCCGGCTGCCCGGAACCCATCTCTTAAGCGGTCGTCGAGCGCAGGATGGTTCGTGGTGACATAGACCAGCTCTGTGCTCTCCGCCACCTGGGCATCGTACGGCGTGTAGCGATCGTCCCGAGGCGTGTAGCGGAAGTCCGGGTGGTAGGGCAGCCTGGGAACCAGGATCACCTCCTCCCCAGACAGGAACGCCGTCGGATATGCCACCCAGTAGTTGCTGTAGCCCCGACGTTCGCCGTTCTGACGCAAGAAGGCGATCAACTCCTGGTCGTAGCGATGGTCAATCCAGGTCACCGAATCGAATTGCGTCGTCAAGCCTGGCGGGTTCCTCAATGCGCATTGCAGGGTTCCCAGCAAGTTGAAGGCCAGGATGCTTGTCAGGAGAGCGAACGTCCAACGGGGTCCTGCCCGTGGCCGGAGCCGATCAATCAGGTCGCCGGCCGCCAGCGCCAGGGGAGCCGCCAGGGGCAGGAAGTAGCGACCGGAAGGATCGGCCCCGAAGGGCGTGAGAATAAAGGCCGCCACCAGGACAGCCGAGACCGCCGCCAGCAACCAGCGGCCTGCTTTCCCTGTCTCAGGCCGGCGCAGCGACAAGATCCCCTCGGCCGCAACCATCAGCCAGAAGGCAAGCGCCAGGGGCAAGAGTGGAAGAGCCAACCACCTCGCTTCCCAAGGGGGCCGCAGCCCCCAGATGACCGTTGACCCTAGAAGGAGGAGGTTCGCCACGTGGGCCCCGACCGCGGCGAGCGGGTTCGGCGGGCTCGCTCCAGCGATAGCCGACCCTGCCATTTCGGCCACGAGCGCAGACACCCCGTGGCTTGCGGCCCACGCGATCCAGGGGAGCGCGCCGACCAGCGTCATCAGGACGAGCAATCCAACCCGCCCGAGGGCCGGAATCCGTCGTTGTTGGCGGATCGAGCTCCAGAGCACAAGGCCCGCGCTCGGGATGGCGTACACGAGGACCAGGGCGAACCCCCAGAAACCGAGCCCGGCCAGCAATCCCCAGACCGCATAGGGCCAGACGGAGTCGGGACGATCGTAGATGCGGAGTCCGAGCAGCAAGAGCAGGTTACCGATCAGGAGTGTCTCGCCGTATCCCCCCAGCGAGACCGTCGTGTAGAGGGTGACGTTTACCGTCGGGATGGCCATCAATAGGCCTGCCACCGCGCCGGCGCGCCTCGACCCGAATAGGCGCGCGCCCAGGAGAACGGTTGTCGTCACCGTTCCGAAGTACAGCA
>CAZEMA010000104.1:0-3536 GCA_964513155.1 uncultured Anaerolineaceae bacterium | reverse complement strand
GGAGGCTTTTGCTGGCTCCCCCCTCCCGCTATAATCTCGCTATGCGGTTGCGCAAGCTGCTCCAACCCGAGATCCTCATCCCGGCTCTGGCGATCGCCGCCCGCCTGTTGCCCGGGCCCCGAACCATCGACGATGCCTATATCACGTTCCGCTACGCCCGCAACTTGCTTGAGGGCCTCGGCCTGGTCTACAACCCGGGCGAGGCGGTCTTCGGCTCGACGACCCCCCTGTACACGCTGATCATGGCCGGTCTGGGCCTGACTTCCGGTGGCCCCCACGCCCCCTTCCCCGCCCTGGCATGGATCGCCAATGCCCTGGCAGATGGGGTCAGCTGCTGGCTCCTCATCCGACTGGCAGGGAGCTTCGGGGAACGCAGGGTCGGCGTCGCCACGGCCGCCGTCTGGGCCATCGCCCCGATGTCGGTCACCTTCGCCATCGGGGGCATGGAGACCAGCGTCTTCATCGCCCTGATGCTCGGGACATTGTACTTGTATTCGGTGGAGAGGCCAGTTGCCGCCGCTCTCTGTGGCGGGCTCAGTCTCGTCGCCCGTCCCGACGCCATTCTTTTCCTCGGCCCCCTGGCACTTGAACGGCTCCGGCGCTCGCTTCCGTCACCCAAGCTCAACCCTCAGCCTCTCAGGATCTCCCTCAAGGAAGCCTTTGTCTTTGGGTTGCCAGTTGCGGCGTGGGCAGCCTTTGCTGTCATCGTGTACGGCAGCCCGGTCCCCCAGTCCATCCTGGCCAAGGCCGCCGCCTACCATCTGCCTCCGGAAGCCGGGTTGATCCGCCTGATCCAGCACTACGCCACGCCATTCTTGGAGCACCTGGTCTTCGGGCCCCGATGGATTGCGGTTGGGATCTTCCTCTACCCGATTCTCTTCGGCCTGGGCGCGCTCATGGTCCTTCGCCGTCGGCCCGGCACCTGGCCCGTCTTCTTCTACCCGTGGGTCTACATGATTGTCTACTCGGCCGCCAATCCCCTCATCTTCCGCTGGTATCTCACTCCACCGCTGCCGACCTACTTCCTGGGAATCTTCCTCGGTGCCGAACGACTGGGAAGGGACATCAAACGACCTAACTTGGTCGTGAACCTCGTGACCGCTGCGGCCCTGATCCTGACCCTCAAGGGCTGGACGTTGCGCCCGGATCACGGCCCAACCCGGCCAGCCCCTGAGATGGCCTACATCCAACTCGAGCTGTTGTACGAGGGAGTCGCCAATGACCTGCGCGACCGAATGACCCCGGGCCAAGTCCTGGCTGCCGGCGATGTGGGGGCCCTCGGGTACTTCACCGACGCCCGCATCCTCGACACGGTGGGCCTGGTGACGCCTGTCTCCTCAGCCTACTACCCGCTGCCAGAGTCGCAGTACATCATCAATTACGCCATGCCCACGGCCCTGATCATGGACACGAGGCCGGATTGGCTGGTCCTTCTAGAGGTGTATGGTCGGAACACGCTCCTCCAGGATCCAACCTTCCTCCAGTCATACCGCCTCGAGCAAGAGATCCCGACAGACATATACGGCAGTCACGCCATGTTGGTGTTTTCCCGAATCGGCGTCCCATGAGGGCCCACCTCAAAGCCCACATCCCGGCCATCCTGCTGATCGCCCTCTTCAGCCTGCTCCTGCTTTGGGGGACCCGTCTCGTCCCGTTTCATCCAGACGAGACCTCCTGGCTGTTCCAGAGCAGCGATTTCGAGAGGCTCTTCACCGATCCACTTTCGCTCGCCTGGCAGCCGGACAGGCCGCTGGATCTGGAGATGACTTACCGGGCACTCAACGGGCCATTGGCGAAGTACGTCATCGGCGCCGCCAGGCGGCTCGCCGGGTACGGTGCGGAAGCTGTCTCTGTGGATTGGGATTGGTCGAGGACGTGGGAGGAGAACCGGGCGGCCGGCGCCCTACCCGCTCCGGCCGAGCTTGAGGCTGGCCGGGTCGGCAGCACCATTCTGGTTATCCTGAGCCTGGGCTTCATCTACCTGTGCGGCCTGCGACTCGGGGGACGGATCACCGGGCTCCTGGCCATGGCAGGACTGGGGACAAATGCCCTGCTGTTGTTGCACGGACGTCGGGCCATGGCCGAAGGCGCGCTGACCTTCGGCGTCACCTTTGCCCTGTTCACCATCCTTCAGGCTGAGCGGCGCCCCTGGCTTGCCGGCCTGGGCACAGCCCTCGCCTTCTGCGCCAAGTTCTCGACCGGGGTGCTCCTTCCGGTGGGCGCCATTGCGGTCGTCTGGAGCGGAAACGGCCGCCGCGGCGGTGTGTCGAGGGGGCTACTGCAATACCTGCTCGCGTTCACTGTCCTGACATTGGCCCTCAATCCAATCCTGTGGGCTCACCCGGTCTCGTCGGTCCAGTTGATGTGGCAGGCCCGCAATGAGCTCGTGGCCAGACAATCGGCAACGATCGAGGGGCTCAATCCCGGCGCCACCCTTGACGCCCCTCTGGCCCGGGTCGTCTATCTGACCGCGGGCGTCTTTGTCTCCCCACCGCAGTTCGCCGAGGCCCCGAATTACCGGGCTCAAACCGCCACGGCCGAGGCAGTCTATATGGCCGTCCCAGGGAACAACCTCATGCGGGGTTTCGCCGGCGGTGGCTTGATGCTTGGCTTGACGCTGGCGGGCATGGTCCTGGCCGGCCTCGAGACCTTCCGCCGGGTGGCCGAGCCACGGCGAACCAGAGGCCTCCTGCTGACCGCGACCTTGCTCCAGGCGGCGGCGTTAGCTTGGGCCATTCCCCTGCCTTTCCAGCGCTACGTGGTCCCGCTTGTCCCCTACGTCTCCCTCTGGAGCGCCTATGCTGTGAACCTCGGGATCCGGGTCTTCGCGCAGCGAGGCCGTCCCCCGGTTGGGACGGCCTCCTGAACACGAGACGGATGGTGTGAACCCTTGACTTGATGGATCTGCCGAGACCGGCAGCCCGGAACCTAGTCGTGCAGGTAGTCAGCCAGGCGGCGGCGGTGGGAGGGGTGTCGCAGGCGACTGAGCGCCTGCGCCTCGATCTGCCGCACCCTCTCCCGTGTCACCCCCATCTTGCGGCCGACCTCTTCGAGCGTGTAGCTCTGGCCATCCAGCAGCCCATACCGGAGCTGGAGGATGCGCACCTCGCGCGGCGGAAGGGTATTCAGGACTTCCTGCAGATGCTCCCGCAGCAAGTTGTAGGTCACGGCGTCGGTTGGGGCCGGGGACTCCTCATCCTGGATGAAGTCGCCCAAGACGGAGTCCTCTTCCTCGTCGGTTGGCGTCTCCAGGGAGAGCGGCCGCCGGGCCACCTGGATCATGTTCTCCACCTTCTTGGGTGGCACATCGAGGGCGTCCGCCAGCTCCTCACTTGAAGGATCGCGGCCGAGCTTCTGTGTAAGCTGGTGCGAGATTCGCAGCAGCTTGTTGATCTGGTCGCCCATATGGACGGGCACCCGAATCGTCCGGCCCTGGTCGGCGATCGCCCGGGTGACCGCCTGGCGGATCCACCAGGTAGCGTAGGTGGAGAACTTGTGGCCGCGGCGGTAGTCGAACTTCTTGGCGGCGCGGATCA
>CAZEMA010000103.1:2813-9055 GCA_964513155.1 uncultured Anaerolineaceae bacterium | reverse complement strand
CCTAATCTGGTGGAGTCTGTGCAGGTGTCGGGCCTGGTCCGGAACTGTAGATGGATGGCGATGATGGCAAGTGTGGAGTGCGTGACGGACCATGAAGTCGGAGGTGAGCATGAGTGAACCATACCGAATGTCGGAGAGCGAGGGGCCTGTCCATTTGACTGTTACCGTCCTCCTCGTGAGCATTGGTCTCATTGCGGAGGCCTTAGCGGCGACCCTTGAGGGAGTTGCAATCGCCCTGGCGATGATCCTTGGCGGGGCCGTGATTGCGTCTGCCTTCTTCGGCCTTCCGGGGAGGATCGTTTCCAGCGTTAGGTCGGATAGGTCATCACGATTGCGCAATGAGGCTTACTATGGCATTGCCGTACCTCTTGTGGTGGGGCTGGTAATGGGGTGGCTTGCGTTGCGGGATACCTCGCAGGTTTCCTACATGTCCCTCTTCACCGAGCCAGAGTGGACCGACTATGTGCAGCCTGTGATACATGCGGCAATTGCATTGATGAATCTTGGTGTCCTCGTGTCGAACGTGGTCTCCCTGCGGCGGCGGTCATCAGAGCCCCACTCGTGAGCGAGTGCAACGCTCGGGAATGCCGTCATGCTGTGGGAAGTGGTCCCGCAAAGGCATTCGCACGGCGGAGATCATGAGGCTACGCTCCAAGAGGTGTTCACATCTGGCCGGGGGCGCTGGTTGCAATCAGCCTTTTCATCTGCCCGCTGACGACCTGGTGGGAAGACGGAGTGATTAGGCTATATCGGGTGCCATAGATCGTGACTCGCGCGGGATGCTCGCCCGCGCCGGGCTCTTCCTGGCACGGAACAACAGAGCGTGGATGCTGTGGTATCCACGCTCTGTTCTTGAGGACATCATCGCCGAATAGCTCGGCGCCGCTCGGGCCTGGGAGGAAAACCTCCTTTGACTACGCGCGGCGTGGGGCCAATCGCTCGAGGGGAGCACCCTCCAGCCGCAGCAGCCACTCCTTGGTCTTGATGCCGCCTCGGCCGGAGTAGCCGGTGAGCGAGCCGTCCGATGCCAGGATGCGGTGGCAGGGGATGAGGATCGGCACCGGGTTGTGCCCGAGTGCCTGGCCTACGGCCCGGGCGGACTTCGGGCGGCCGATGCGGCGGGCGATCTGGCCATAGGTCGAAACCTGCCCGCGTGGAACCTTGGCCGCGGCCAGAAGCACCTGGCGCTGGAAACCGGTCAGGGCGTTGAGGTCGAGGGGCAGGGTGAGGCGTTTCCGTTTGCCCGCAAGGTAGGCACGCAGCTGACGGGCGGCCTCGGCGACTTGCCCTGGCGCGTGGACGGGCGCTGCCCGCGTGCGGCGCTGAACCTTGCGGAGGAAGTCGGCCTCGGATGGGCCGAAGTCAACGGCAACCACGCCTCGTTCACTGATCGCCACGAAGAGATCCCCGAGGGGAGTCCCGCGGAGACGGCCATAGTAGAGCGGCGCGCATTGTGCCGAGCTCAGGGCCTTGTGCACGCGGGACCGGGCCCGCGCGGTGGCGGCTTTGCCTGGGCCGGCCGCGTAGAGGCGATCCAGCGCCTTGGTGAGTGCATCCCGGTGGGAAGGCGCTCTCGCGTCTTTCAGCCAGGCAGCCAGTTCTTGGTCAGAAGGGGATAGCTTCTTCACGTCTGCTCCATTGCCCTATCGTGGGAACGTTGCCCGCAGCTTCCTCAATGCCTGGTAGACATTCGCGCGGGCGGCCTCTTCGCTGGACCCCAGGGCCTGGGCGACGGAGGCATAGTCCAGGCCCTGATACTTGCGCATCATCAGAGCAGCCCGTTGCTTATGAGGCAGGGCCTCCACGGCTGCAGCGAGTTGGGCCAGCAGTTGTCGATGGTCGAAGGCCTCGGCGACAGAAAGTCCGGTCTGGCGGATGTCGGGATCGAGATCCGAGGTGCGGGCGGCCGCCCGGGTGAGGCGCCTGGCATGCGTGCGGGCGACGTTGGTGGCGATGCGGTAGAGCCAGGCGCGCAGGTTGGCGGCGGACCGCAGGCGAGAGTAGGCTCGATACGCCCGCAGATAGGTCTCCTGCAGACAGTCCTCGGCTTCCTCCGTTGCGCGCAGCAGGCGCCATAGGTAGGCGAAGATCTCCCCACTGTGGGCGTCGACGAGGTCCTCAAACGAAGGTTTGGCAGGCGTCCGTGATTGGCTCACCGCATCTCCAATAGGATTCAACCATTGCGGTGGCGGTTCTGTGAAATCCAGCTAGTGTCGCGTTTCGCAAGTTCGCAGAAGAACCTATTCTGCTTCTTCCCGGTTTGGGGCAGGCAGTAGTGGGCTCGTCGGCCCCCACCCCTTCCCCTCCCCCGGCCCGGCGTGCTCTGCGGGAGAGGGTCAGGCCGGGGGAGGGGAGAGGTTCTGAAGGAGGCGGGGGCCTTCGGCCCCCCGCCTCCTTTCGTTGCTCCACCCCCTCTCCGCCCCACTCCGTCCATGTGAAGTCAGCCTCTCGGCGGAGAGGGGGAAGGGGGTGAGGCCAAAGGTCCTGGAAAGAGCAAAGCACTTCTTCATCGAACTCCCGAAACAGGACACTAGGCAGCGGCCGCCGATCCAGGTTTCGGCTGGCGAACGGACCGCGCCAGCAGGATGAACCCGAGTGTGGCCGCGAGGCCCAGCGCCAAGCCGGCGTACCAGATGGCGACCGGCGCCAGGTTGTCGTTGAGGTATCCGCCGAGCACCGGACCGACGCCGAAGCCGATGCTCCAGGTCAGACCGTAGATGCTCATGTAGCGACCGCGCATGTCGGCTGGCGCCAGGTTGGCGGTGAGCGCGGTCGAGGTGGGGATCATGATCATCTCTCCGATGGTCAGGATGACCATGCTCAGCAGGAAGGTGGGGAAGGAGAATCCCAGAGCCACACTTCCGACGCCGAGGGCGTAGAAGAGCGATCCGACTGCCAGAACCGGCAGATGGCGGTAGCGCTCGGTGATGCGGGTCACAAGGTACTGGAGGAGGACAACCATGGCGGCGTTGGTGGCCATGATGAATCCATACCGGGACTCCGGGACGCCAAAGTTCTCCTTGGCGTAGACCGGCAGGAGGATCATCATGAGCGAATAGGCCATGGCGGGCAACGTATAGATGGCACAGAAGGCGAGGAAAGGCCGGTCGCGCAGGACGGGCCCGTAGCCACCAGTGGTTTGGGCTTGGGCGCCCGGCTGCCTCTGCGGGACGGTCTCGGCGACGAAGAGCAGCACCAGGAGGGCGAAGATGAGCTCGGTCGCGGCGGCGATGTAGAAGGCCAGGGCGTAGGATGTGGAGGTGACAAAGCCACCGATAGAGGGGCCGATGGCGACCCCGAGGTTGGCGATCATGCGCAGCAGGGCATAGGCCCCCGGCCGCCGCTCTGGCTCGATCATATCGGCGACCATGGACTGGCTGCCGACGGCGTAGAGCGGGGAGAAGAGGCCATCGCACGCCATCAGGATGGCCCACAGGGGGAGGCTGCTCGCGAAGCTCATCAGCAGCAGATTGAGGCAGGAGGCTCCCAGGCCCAAAACCATCGCGCCTTTGCGGCCGAAACGGTCCACCACTGGGCCAGCGACCGAGGTCGACACGATGCTGACTGCCGAATTCAGGGTGAGCAAGAGAGCAACGGTCGTGAGGGGGATATCCAGGCGCTGCCGCAGGTAGATGGTCAGGAAGGGCCAGACCATGCTGCTGCCGCTACGGCTGATCAGCATCCCCCAGAAGAGGAGCCAGAACTGGCGAGGATATCCAGCTGTTGACTGCCGGATCCGGGTGATCACCGTACTGCTCCTAACGGATCGCTTCCCAGTCGGGAAAGGAAGCCGATTCTATCACGCGCCCCGCTCAGGCCACGGCACGAAAGTGGGCTCTAGCCGGCATAGCATATGTGTTCTACGCCCAAAAGTGGGGATTGGCTCAATCAAGCTGGGTAGGCTGACGTGCGGGCAGGGCGGGGACGGCCCACATCGGAGCCTGAGCCCGGGCCAGCTCTTCGGAGCCACCTTGGGGGCGTCACCAGTGCCGGATCTCGGGGCCTCGGTCTCGGGCGTGCATGAAGTCGAGGAGCGCCTGGCGGCCGCGGTCGAGGATGACGGGACCGTGAGAGGGGAGCAGATGCAGGAAGTCGAGCCCGGCCAGGCGCTCGATGGAGGCATTGGCCAGCTTTGGGTCAGGGGTGGAGATCGCCGGTGGAGGGCCGAGTCGGCCGCGCAGGTTCATGACGGCATCGCCACAGATCATGGCGTGGTCGGCGGGGTGCAGGAAGCCGACGTGGCCCGGCGTATGTCCGGGCAGATGGATGACGGCCATGCCGACAGCGGATTGGCCTCGTTCGAGGTCGCGGGCAACCGGCAATTCCCAGTTCCCCTGGACCATGAGGAAGCGGCCAAACCAGAAGGCCAAGCTGTGGGGTTTCAGGTGGGCGTGATCCTCGGCGCCGGTAACAAAGGGTACCTCCTCGGCGTGGCAGAGGATGGCCGGGTTCCAGGCGATGCGCAGGGACTCGAGCGCGCCGCCGTGGTCGTAGTGGGCGTGGGTGAGCAGGATCCGACCAGGGCCGCGGCCGCCGGTTGCCCGGGCGACGGCCGAGACCACCTGGTCTGCCGCTTCGGGGGGCCCGGCGTCGACGAGGGTCCAACCCTCGCTCTCGCGGACCAGCCACACCGCCACCGGAATTGTAACGACGCCGAAGAGCCTCCAACCGACCTCGAGGCGGTAGACATGCTCGGTGACAGGGATGAACTCAGGCATGGCGTCCGAGCTGAGCCTCGGTGGCACCCAGCCGGGCGATCAGCTCCGGCAGTTCATACAGGCTGCTGGCCGTTGCCTCAGGGAGGATTGCACCGGCGTGAGCACGATTGGCGGGCGTGTCGGCTTCGGCCGTGAGCCAGATCTGGTGGAGGCCTGCGTTCTGGGCTCCTAGAATGTCGGCGGCGAGGGTGTCCCCGATCATCACGGCCTCGCGGGGCTGGATCTGCCAGGCTTGGAGAACCATGAGGAAGACAGCCGGATTTGGTTTGCGCAGGCCGACCGCGGCCGAAACCAGGATGGGATCGAAATAGGAGCGCAGCGAGCAACGATCGAGGAGGCGCTGGACGTTGGCGTCGTCACCGGCGTTGGAGATCATGCCCAGCCGGTAGCCCATCTGGCGCAGCTCGCCCAGCACATTGTAGATACCCGGCATCGCCTCCCATTGGCTTTCGGTCTTGGTGTACAAGCGGGCCAGGGCCCGCTGCACGCTCTCCTCGGCGACATCCGTCACGCCAAAGCGCGAGAGAACTGTACGCAGCACGGTGGCGGTGGTCGTCTCAAGGAATGCCATCTCGCGGTTGTGGTAATTGGACTCCATCTCCTGGCGGAACTCGGCCGCGAACGCAGCGGCATCAAGGTTGACGCCTTCCCGCAAGAGCTGCTCCACCAGGGCCGGTTGTGATTCTTCGACCACATCTTGCCAGGGGCGGGTCAAGCGTATGGCCGTCCCGCCTAGATCGAAGATCACACCGCGAATCATCGTGCCGTCCTACCTGCTCGGGATGTGGGGATAGGATACCAGGACATCTTGGGTGCCGTCAGTAGCCCCTGGTTGGATCGTAGCGGTTGAGCAAGGGCTGTCCGGCGAGATAGCGCTGCAAGTTCTCGGCAAACAGGCTAACCGCCCGTTCGTAGTAGTGAGCCGAGGCGCCGGCGATGTGTGGCGAAAGGATGACCCCTGGCATGGTCCACAGCGGGCTGTTCTCGGGCAGAGGCTCGACGGGATAGACGTCGAGGGCGATGCCGGCGAGGCGCTTCTCGCCCAGGGCTTCGACGAGGGCGCCATGATCCAGGACGCCGCCGCGCGAGACGTCGACTAGATAGGCGCTGGGCTTCATGCTGGCCAGGACTTTCTTGCCGATGCTGCCGCGGGTTTCGGGGCTGAGTGGCAGGGTCACCACAACGAAGTCGCAGAGCGCCACCATCGAGGCCAGCGCCTGAGGCGGATACAGGCGGTCGACCAGTTCGGCGTGAGGATCGCCTAGCCCGGGGGCTGAGTAGCCGTCGTCTTCCAGACGCATCAAGTCGCGCTTGGTGGCGAGGACGGTGGCGCCGAAAGCACGGCACAGGCGGGCGATCTCGCGGGCGACGCTGCCGTATCCGAGGAGACCAACGGTGCTTCCCCGCAACTCGAGGGGACGGTAACGCTCGTAGCGGTCGTCTGCCCAGCGCCTTTTGGCATCGTCTGTGGTGAACGCGGGCAGGCGGTGGCCCAGGGCGAGAATGCACATCAGGGCGAACTCA
>CAZEMA010000103.1:0-2713 GCA_964513155.1 uncultured Anaerolineaceae bacterium | reverse complement strand
AGCGATGGTCCGAGCGTGGGCCAGGGGTTGCGAGGGAGACATCTGGCCGTTCAGTGAGACCGGGAAGCTACTCTGGCGAGAGGGAGCGCTTCATTACGATGACCACGTTCTTCCGCTGGCCTTGTCGCCTTCGTGGTCGCTTCTCGATGGGTTCGAACCCTAGCCGTTTCCAAAAGCGGCGGGCTCTCTCGTTCTGTTCGACCACAGCCAGGAGGATGCTCTGTGCGCCTTGTTGTGCGGCCCAGGTCTCAAATGCAACGTACAACTGTCTACCTAACCCTTGGCTACGGTGGGAGGGACCGAAGAGCATCAGACCGACGAACCAGTCACGTGGACTGGGGTAGTCACGAATCACATCCAGGACGCCAATCAGACCGGCGGGTTCCGTGAAGACTCCGAAGACAAGCTTGTCTTCCGGGCGTCTCCCTTTTGGGCGCTCGACAAGGAGAGATACACCAGCCGAAGGTCCGGGAGGCAAACCGGTGACCAGCTTGCAGTAATCCGCGCAGGCTTCGAGCAGTGCTTGCACAAGGGCTTCGTCGCCGGGTTGGAGAAGCCTGATCTTGGACCCTGGAAGGGCGAGAGACGCTTCAGCCGAGGAGTCCATTGAGATACTCTCCGACCGCTGCCACCTTGAACTACTTCGGGTTAGGACACCACCATGGCCAGGAGCATGCCGATGGCGATCAGTCCCATCGAGAGCCAGGTGAGCCAGGTCGCAGGCTGCGTCAGCCCGAAGGCCAGGACGATCGGAGGGAGAATCATCAGGCCGAAGGCGATGAGCTGCCAAGGGATTCGATTCCCCTGGCGGGAGGGAGGCTCAGGATTCATAGGCCCAGCATGCGGATCCACGCCCAGGCGATGAGGCTGACGCCGAGGACGAGGATGCCGACATAGACGAGTAGCCGGCGCATGACGTCGCCCTCACGAACGGCCCCGTGGGAGCTGCTTGTGCCCACCACGACCTTCGTCGGCGCAACCACCGAGCCGATGGCCCCGCCAGCGGTCTGGGCACCCAGGATCACCGCGACCGGAAGGCGCAGGATCTCTGCCGTGCGCCGCTGGATCATCGCGAGTAGAAGGTTCGAGTTCGTGTTCGTGCCGCTGATGAAGGCGCCGAGCATACCGATCCAGGGCGAGGCCAGTGGGAAGAGAGCGCCGGTACCCTGAGCCAGGCCCTGCGCCAGGGTGTCGGTCATCCCAGCATGCTCCATGACCACTGCCAGGCCGATCATGGCCACAATGGCCAGACTTCCCGAGAGCACACCTCGCAGTGTACTGGTGAAGATCCGTTTCAGCGCGCCGGGCTGGAACAGACCTGCCCGGCGGTAAAGGGCGTACGTGACGAGCGAGCAGTAGCCGAGGATCGCGCCTGCATTCCGGAAGATGACTATGCGCGGGCCAGTGCTGGCGGGTGTCAGGAACCCACGAACGGTCTGAGTCGCAGGCAGAGGCACCTGGAGGGCGACCTGACTGAGGAAGGCCCGTAATGGCGGGTAGAGTTGGATGGCGAGGGTGATCGCAATCAGGGTGAGATACCCAGACAGGGCCAGCAGCAAGGTCCGCCTGTCGAGAGCCTCAGAATCGGGCCGGCTGGGTCCCCGGTACGCGCGGGCGAGGACGAATGCCACAGCCAGACCGGCGATCCCGGCGCCCAGGCCAGCGATGTTCCAGAGGCCATGAGTCGCCAGGACGTATTGGGCGGTCCCCATCGCCGCCCCCAGGATCAGGGCAGGCAGGATCAGCCGGGGGAGACTCCGCAGACCATCGGCGATGGTGACGACCATCATGCCGCAGCCAATCCCTGCCAGGCCCAGCAAGGTGGCTGAGGCGGCGGCCAGGCTTTCGCCTGGCAATCCTGAGCCGGCGATCAACGCCTGGAACGAGGAAGCCAGAGAGCCGAAAGTCACCGACCACGAGTGGCCGACCGATGGCGCGAGCACAGCCGCCATCGGGGAGAACCCGAGGCCGACGAGCAGGGGCGCCGTCACCGCCACGGGGACGCCGAACCCGCCGACGCCCTGCAGGAACGTGGCGAAGGCCCACCCGATCAGAAGGGCTTGCATGCCGCGGTCGGCGGTGAGGTGAGGCAGCGCCTGACCGATGGTACGCACGGCGCCTGCCTCATCGGCAACGCGGTAGAACAGGAATGCACCCCAGATGATGGGCAGGACGTCGAGGCCGAGCAGTAGCGCCTTGACCTGAGCCACTGCCAGAAGGTTGATGTGGGCCCCGAACCGCAATGCGGCGACCAACACCGCGGCCAGCCAGCCGGCTGGCCCGGCCTTTGCCGCGCCCCAGCGGAATCCGATCATCAGAACCACCATGAGTAGCAGGGGCGTCAGAGCCAGGCACCAGTCGAGGAGCATGCCTCCTCCCAGGGGAAAACGAGGTGGATTATACTCAGAGTGCCTGGGCAGGAGTCTGGCGGGAGATCGGGCATCCCAACTGTGCTGGTCTTCCTGCGGGGGCGGGGGAGGCCGAGAAGGGCGAAATCAGGCCGAATTGGGGACTCCGTAGGGATTCCGTAGGTTTCCCATCGGGTACCAGACCAGCGAAGGCGACCCCATTCTGCTAGAGTAGTACCGGAAGGGCGGATTCTCTTCTCCTCCTTAGATGAGAGCCGGGGTTGGCGTCCCCGGCTCTCCAGCGTCTACTGCCGACTGGCGCCGGGCCCGCAGGGCCCGGCGTTCCGTTGTCGGAGGGACACCTC
>CAZEMA010000102.1:0-9197 GCA_964513155.1 uncultured Anaerolineaceae bacterium | reverse complement strand
CCTTGTAGTACCACAGGAAGTCGATGGCGATGGGGGCGTTGTCCTTGGTGATCGAAGTCTGGTGCGGGATCTCGCGCAGTTGCTCGCGCAGATCCACCCGCCGCCCTTTATCAATGAAGGGGATCAGCAGCACCAACCCCGGCCCACGCTGACCGACACAGCGGCCCAGGCGGAAGACTACCAGGCGTTCATACTCAAGCACGATTCGGATGGCGCTGGCCAGAATCATCAGGACCAGGACCAAGACGAACCCTACCAGGCATACGCCAAAGTAGGCGAAACTGCCACTCGTCTGCGCGAAGGGCGACAACAGCACACTCGCGTTCATGATCCTCCTCCTGCGTTATGACTTCTTGATCGGATCGACGATGAGAATGAGGCCGTCTAGCTCGCGCACCCGAACCGCGGCACCTTCCGGGATGCGGACCTCCGCACGCGCCGACCACAGTTCGCCGCCGGCATAGACGGAGCCCATCGGGTCGAGCACCGTACGCGCCTCGCCCTGTTGCCCCACCACGGCCGTGGGGTCGTTCGCTGGCTTGGCTCGGGCCGCGGCCAGCGTCTTGTGGATGGCCAGCCAGAAGAACCCGATCGTCAGCAGCGAGACCACCACCGACAGAGCCGGGTTGACCGCCGGACCGCCATCGGAAGTCCGGAACAGGAATGCCGATGCCACACTGAGCACCGCGGCTGAGAGCAGAAGCCAGAGCCACTCATTGCGCCGCCACAGGGCCACGCCAAAGAGGACAGCCCCCAGCATGAGGCCGATTACCGCCCAGCCGTCCAACGGCAGGCTCAGCATTCCCCATCCGGCCCCTGCCAGGGCGGCGATGGCCATCGCCTCAACGATTCCAGTGCCAGGCGACACCAGCGCCATCGCCATCAGCCAGAGGCCGGCGACGAGGACGAGATAGACGATGTTGGACAAGAGAACAGGATCGCTTCCGGTCATCGAACACCTCCTGGGCCCTATACCGCCACCCTCAGCATACGAGCAACCAGGGTTAAGTGCGTGCCCAGAGGCTGACAACTGGCCGACACCTGGGTCCGGCTCGGTGTCCGTCATCGCCGAACCAGCCCCGCACGCGGGTTCCGCCAGGGACTGTCGGCTATTCGGAAAGCAGGTGGGCTCGTCAACAGTTGTATTGGATTATACTGCCCGAGACGTAGCCTGGGAAACCAGATTGTTGAAGTCGCCTCGGGTCGACAGGGGGGATGGACACATCGGGCGATCCGCGTGACGCACTGATCATCCCGCGTGGCTCGCGATCCCGACGCGGGCGCCTCGCAGCATCCCCGGAACCGATTGTGATGGACCGAGGCGCGATGGTATCATTTCCAGCCAGTGGGAGCGGCGCGTGACTGGTGCCTTTCCGCTCGTTTTCGCCCTGGGGAGTCTGGCAAGCCTGCTGTGGCTAGCCTTGAGCGGCCCCGCCGCAGGCATCGTTGCCAGGGTCGACGCCGGGCTATCGGCGCTGGCTGGCGGTCTCATCGGCGCCAGGGCCGGTTTCGTCCTCGTGCACCTTGCCTACTACGCTGCCCGGCCAGCGGAGATCCTCCAGTTCTGGCAGGGTGGTTTGAGCGCAATCGGCGGCGCGGTTGGGGCGGCTATCGGCCTTGGGTTGTACTGCCTTGCCACTCGCCAGGCATTCTGGCCACTGGCCGATGCCCTCGCCATCCCCGTCACCATTATGGGTTTGGCCTCCTGGAGCGGCTGCTTGCTGGACGGATGCGCCTACGGCCGCAGGGCATCCCTGGGTTGGCTGACGCCGCCGGCGCCCGACATGTTCGGAACCTATGCTACGCGGTTGCCCACCCAGGCCGCCGGCGCGCTCTATAGTCTGGCCGTCCTGGCATTCCTGCAGCGCCTGCACGGCCAGCGCCGGCTCCCCGGATGGGATGTCTGCCTCTCCGTAGCGCTGGTCTTCGCGGGGTCGCTGGCGCTGGCCTTCACCCGGGGCGATCCTTCCCCCTCGCTGGCCGGCTTGCGTCTCGACGGCCTGGGCGCTGGGGTCAGCCTGGCTCTGGCCCTAGCCGCGCTGGGGACACGCGTCTGGAGTAATCGAAGCCTGAGGAAACCCTATGCCGCGTCTGACGCTGGCCCTGGCTCAGATCAACACCCGTCTGGGTGACGTCCAGGCCAACCCCGAGAAACACCTGGGGCTGGTGGACGAGGCGCGGGCCCAAGGCGCCGATCTGATGCGGTTCATCTCCGCCTCACCCGGCCGCGGCCTCAATCAGGGCGACCAACTCGAATCCGCCCGCTGGGTGGAGCAGATCAACCAGGCCTACGCCAGCCTGTTTACAGCCTTCGTAGCCCACACCAACCGCGTCGGCTTCGAGGACGGTTTCAGCTTCTGGGGCGGCGCAACCGTCATCGACCCGGATGGACAGCCGATCGCCCATGGTCCTTTTCACCAGGAGCCTCTCACCTTGGCTGAGATGGACCCCGGGACAACCTCGCCGCACCCGGGCCCGGCTCCCGCTCCTGCGCGAAGAACGGACTGCGATGGTTCAGCGCAAGCTGAGGCGCATCCTCGACTGCAGGCCGCTGGACAACCGATCCTCCCCCCTCCGACCTGGCTCTCCCCTGCCTCCAGAGGTAGGCAAACATGGCTGAATCCAATTTGACCCTGGAGATCGATACCAACCTAGTCCGCCAGGTTGTGGTGGGCTTTTTGCGCAGCCAGATACACCGCGCCGGACTCCAAAGAGGCGTCCTCGGTCTATCCGGGGGCGTTGACTCGGCATTGACTTGCATCCTGGCAGCCGAGGCATTGGGCCCGGAGAATGTGCTCGCCGTGCGCATGCCTTACGAGACCTCCACGCCTGAGTCCTACGAACACGCCCAGCTCGTGCTGGAGGCCACCGGCGTGCAGGAGATCACGGTCCCAATCACCAACTTGGTGAATCCCCTCTTCACGCGCTTCCCGGAGGCGGACGCCGTCCGCCGCGGCAACGCGATGGCCCGCGCCCGGATGATCGTCCTCTTCGATCAGTCGGCCGCCACCGGAGGGCTGGTCATCGGCACCGGCAACAAGACCGAGATCCTGCTGGGGTACACCACCCTGTACGGCGACTCGGCCTGCGCCCTAGTGCCGCTGGGGGATCTGTATAAGACCCAGGTGCGCCAGCTGGCGCGCGCCCTCGGCGTCCCCGAAGTGGTCCTGGCCAAACCGCCCTCGGCCGATCTCTGGCGAGGGCAGACGGACGAAGGCGAGCTCGGGTTCACCTACGCCGAGGTCGACCGGCTGCTGCTCCTCCTCGTCGACGGGCGCTACTCGCCCGAGGCCTGCGTCGAGGCGGGATTCGAAGGTGCCTTCGTCCAGGCGGTGGTCGACCGCATCCGCCGCAGCCAGTACAAACGTATGCTGCCGCCCATCGCCAAGCTCAGCAACCGGACCGTTGGCTACGATTTCCTCTACCCGGGGGATTGGGGAACCTAGCTGCCTCGGAAGCCGTTGTGCCAGGAGAAACCCCCTTCTGCAGAAGCCCTTGCGATTCCACCTGCACTTCGTCACCGCCGCTATCTCATGCTCTGGGCCAGGCTGCCGGTCTCGACCGCTGGTTCCCAGATGTAGTCCCCCACCATTCTCTGGCACATCAACGAGCTGACCGGACAACCAATTGCCCTGCAGGGCGTCAGCCTGGCGCTCATCCTGATAGGGCCCGTGATCCAGGAGACGGACACCGGCCCGTCAGGCAGGATCCGCCTGAAGGCCGTGGGCGAGGGGCGGCGCTTCACCCGAGGCAACCCCGCCGTCTTCTCGAGCGTGCTTCTCGATCTCTTTGCCACGTTTGTCTCTTCGGCGACGGTGCTACTGCCGATCTTCACCAAGAGCATCCTGCACGTCGCGCCGGTGGGCTACGGGTGGTTGGTCTCGGCCCAGAAAGTGGGTGCGGTCAGCACGGGAGTCACCCTTGCCTTCGTTCGTCAGATTCGCTGCCGGGGCGAGCGGCGGCGTCAGCGCCATCATCCGCAACGCCATTCGTCATCTGCAAACGCCCGACCGCCTGCGGGTCCGGATGACCAGCGTCAATCAGATCTTCTTCACCGGCGGTCCACAGCCCGGCGAGTTGGAGGCCGGTCTGGTCGCCCAATGGCCCGGCGTGAGCGGAGGCGTGGTCTGCATATTGGCTGTCGCCTGGGTCGCCAGCCGTTGGCCGGGATAGCGCCGCTATCGCAGGGACGAGCCTTCTCTGGCCAGGCCATCGCCCGCGGCGACAGCCCAGACCGGCTCCCCGCCTTCGGTAAGAAGCCCTCTATCATCCGGCACCGGGCTGCGGACGTCCGGACCGTTGCGCCAGATCAGCCGCAAACCGCTGCTCCCTGCAGGCCCCTCGCCGGCCGACTGCCCAGCTGGCAAGCTGGAGCACCGGCACGGCCATCATCCCGAGAGCCAGACTGAAGAGCGGCCAGCTGAATGCGCCTGGCAAAGAGCAGCGGATGGCTTCGCTGCCTGCGCCCAATAGCCGCAGCGCATCGGCCATGAAGACACACAGGGCCAGCGCGACGCCCCCGGCGCTTGCCACCCAAGCTGGGCGGCTGGGCCAGAACGGACGCATGTCTCGGTCCTGCTGGCTAACTAGCGTTCCGCCGACAACCATGAGCAGCGCGATCTCCATCGGCGCAAGCACCGGTCCCCACCAGGGCAGCGGCAGCAAGAAAAGGACATCCCAATCGTGCAGGGATCCTGGCCAGCCTGTGATGACCTTGAGGAAGAGGTAGTAGCAGAGATCCCAGATCCCGAAGGCGATCGCAGCATAAGCCAACCGGCTTCGCCAAGTCCGTCCGGCAAGCCAGCCCACGGCGAGTAGCATGACGAGCGTGGCTGCCTCGCGCATCAACTCGGTGGGTCCGAGGCCGGTTGCGACTGGTAGCGGATCGAACTGGTAGGGCTGGACCCGGTCGAGCAGCACCCGCAGGTAGGCCACGGCCGCCGCCTCGAACCACGCCATGGCCACGGCAAACGCAACCACCGTTCCCCAACGTCTACTCCCCTCACTCATCTCGACCTCCACCTCTCCGCGGACATGTTGCCGCGACGACACACAGGGCCCGCAGCGGCCAGCAAGGACCCCGGGGGATCCGGCGCGTCAGGCTCCCAGAGTAACCTTCCCTACCCTGTGCGGCATGGCGGGAGGACTGGCGCCGACACCCCCCCCTGCGAAACTTCCCGCGGAGCCCCCACACAGTTCACCGGGCCTTTGCCAGTGCTGTGCTCAGGTGCCTGTCGGTGGCCAGGCCGCGGGGCGCGCCTCCTTCTTTATCGCAGATGAGGGGGGATGATCAAAGGAAGCAAGTGCCTCTGGCAACGCACTCGGGTGCTTGACGAGAGAGAGCCGATGGGACCTCAGGAGGGATATGGGGACACCATTTACCCGGCCCTCCTGGCGGACATGACGCCTTCCGTGACCCCTGGGGCCAGGTGCGGCTCACTGCTTGGGGTTGCACCATGCTCCTCGTCCGTCGGGGATCCCCCGACAGGGCCGGGAGACCTCTCGTCATACAGGGCCGCACTCTCCTTCAGGTCTATCAGCCAATCGGCAGCGTTCCAGACTGCGAGGCAAAGAGGGAAGATTCCCCCGACCGGGACGAGAGACCATCGGTCCTGGGGTTGACCTTTTCCCTGCCGCCGCATCTGACTGCTGCTTTCACTCGGTCTGCGCGTTCCACCACTCCTAACATTGACCGTCTCGCCCGGGAAGGTGTAAAGTACAGTGTCTCGGGTTATCTGCAGGAGGACTCATGAAACGAGCAGTCAGCATTAGCATTGGATCCTCGAAGCGCGACAAGGTCGTTGAAATCGACCTGCTCGGTCAGCGCGTTCGCCTTGAGCGAATCGGCACCGACGGCGACATGGAGAAGGCAGCCCAGCTCTACGGTGAGCTTGATGGCCAGGTCGAGGCCTTTGGCGTTGGCGGGGCCGACCTCGGCCTACAGGTCGACGACAGGTACTACCCTCTGTACTCGGTCCGGCCCATGGTCCGGCTGGTCAAGAAAACCCCCCTCGTCGACGGCGCAGGGCTGAGGAGGCCACTGGAGGCCAAGCTGGGAGGGCTCATCAATAGCAGGCTTGGCGACTTCGTCCGGCCGCGGCGGGCGCTCGTTACATCCTGCGCCGACCGCTGGCATATGGGGATGTCGTTCTTCGACAACGGCTACGAATGTGTATTCGGGGACCTGATGTTCGCCCTCGGCCTGCCGTTCCCCATCCGCACGAAACGCGCAGTGAAGATGCTGGCCGCCATCCTAATGCCCATTGCCGGCCGGCTCCCCTTCAAGTGGGTCTACCCGATCGGCGAGAAGCAAGAGGTCCGCGCGCCAAAGTGGACCCGGTATTACGAGTGGGCCAAAGTGATTGCGGGCGATGCCCACTATGTCAAGCGTCACATGCCCGAGACACTCGCGGGCAAGGTTGTGGCCACCAACACGACGACGCCCGAGGACGTCGAGATCTTCCGCAAGGCGGGGGTCAAGTACCTGGTCACCTCCACGCCTCGACTGGAGGGCCGCTCATTCGGCACCAACGTCATGGAAGCGGCCATCGTCGCCGCCTACGGCAAAGGACGCGCCCTCACCAATGAGGAGATGGATGGCGTCCTGGCCCAACTCGGCCTGGAACCTCAGCTACAGGAGCTCAACTAGGAGTGTGACGAAGAAGCCTTGCCTGGAAAGGATACGCATATGTGGTGGTTGGGCCGAAGCCCCAACCACCACATATACGGTTCTCTTCTCCGAGCAGGGCGGTTCTCCATCACCCTGCTGGTTCGCTCCGGTCGAGAAACGGCTGGGCTGTTGGGCGGGCGCTTCTCGCCGTCGTGCCGTCAACCCGGTGGCATCTTCAGCATCCAGGGAGATGAGCGAGGACGCGGCCGGCCGTGATCAGCCGGCAGGCTGGGACCTCGCCAGGCAATGATGCGGTCTCCGACTTCCGCCTTTCGCAATCAGGTCTATGTCATCGTACGAGCCATCCCGCGAGGCCGGGTCATGACGTATGGTGCGATCGGCGCGCTGATCCCACCCCCGCCGGCCCTGGACTGGCCGGCCTACGCTCGGATCCGGGCACGCTGGGTCGGCTATGCCCTGGCTGACTGCCCCGAGGATGTTGCCTGGCACCGTGTGGTCAACGCCAAGGGCCGGGTCAGCCCCCGGATCGGCCATGGACCCCATCTTCAGCGCATCCTGCTGGAGGAGGAGGGTGTTAACTTCGACGGAGCTCAACGCCTCGATCTGTCGGCGCACGGTTGGGCTCCCGACACGGAATGGCGGGACGCTCACGGAATGCTGTAGCCTGGCGACGGAGACGCGTCCGGACCCGCCGATCGATCGTCGGACTAATGAGCGCTACCGGGCCAACGATGGTTGGTCTCGCACGGCGACACGGAGGAATGTATGGATGCCCTTGTGACAGCTGGCGGGACGCCTGCTCCAGGTGAACCGCTCTACGAGGTTGCCGAGGGCCGCCCCAAGGCCCTTATCGATATAGCCGGGAAGGCCATGGCCCAGTGGGTGTTGGACGCTGTGGGCGGAGCCTCCCGCGTCGATCGAGTGGTCCTCGTCGGCGTATCGCCAGACAGCGGCCTCACCTGCGGCAAGCCCATCGAGTTCGTGCCCGACCAGGGAGGCATGCTCGACAACATCAAAGCAGGCATTGACCACATCCTCAGAACCAACCGCGGGGCACACCACGTCCTGGTGGTCTCGAGCGACATCCCCGGCATCACTCCAGAGATGGTGAACTGGACCGTCGACACGAGCATGCAGACCAATGATGATCTGTACTACTCGGTTATCGAGCGCGCGACCATGGAGTCCCGCTACCCGGGCTCCAAGCGCTCCTATGTCCGACTCAAGGACGTGGAAGTCTGCGGTGGGGACATGAATGTCATCCGCGCCACGTTGGCAGGGGACGAGGGCCTATGGGAGCGGCTGGTGGCTGCCCGGAAGAACGCGATGAAGCAGGCGGCGCTTGTCGGCCCGGACATCCTCTTCCTGGTTCTGATCGGTCAACTCTCCCTCCACTCGGCAGAGAGCAAGATCAGCAAACGGCTCAAGCTGCGCGGCCGGGTCGTCCTGAGCCCCTTCGCCGAGATCGGGATGGACGTGGACAAGCCGTTCCAATTGGAGCTGATGCGCCAAGACCTCGCCTGCCGGCGGCCCCGTCTCTCATGAATCTCCGCGCCGCGCTCGAAGCCGACGCGCGCTGGTCACAGCGGCTGCGCGTCGCGGAATCGCCGGGCCCGCTGCGGACGACCGCAGCGGTGCTCGCCCACTCCGGCGATTCTTGGTTCTGGGCCGCGGGCCTGGCCCTGATGTGGTGGCGAGGCAGCCAGACCTGGCGCACATGGGGCATCCGCTCGCTTGCCGCCATCGCCGGGTTGGCGGTGATCGTCCTGATCGTCAAGTTGTGCGTCCGCCGTCGGCGTCCCGAGGGGGAATGGGGCGCCGTCTACCGGGCAACCGATCCGCATTCCTTCCCCTCCGGCCACGCGGCCAGGGCCGTGCTCCTGGCGATCCTGGCCGCTGCCTGGGCTCCCATGTGGTTCGCCATCGTCCTCTTCATCTGGGCGCCTCTGGTGGCCCTCTCGCGGGTGGCCATGGGGCTGCACTACCTTTCCGACGTCTTCGCCGGGGTGGGACTGGGGCTGCTGGCGGGAGCGGCGGCGATTCTCCTGGTCGGCTAACGAACTCAGCTTCCCGGGTCCGGACAAGCATGGGGCTGACTCAATATTCCAGTCCCGGCAATCGCTTTCCCAGACAGGGCCCGCATTGCGGATGCTCCTGTAATGTGGGCCCCACAGTCGTGCTGGGGACCACCATCTTCCGGGCCCGGCGCCCCATCGCCTCGACATCATTAGACAGCCCTGAAGGAAAACGGCACATGCGTGGGCTTCCCCCACGCATGTGCCGTTTTCCTTCCTTCTGCTAGCCTTTCTCAGCAGCCTGCTAGGGGATGACCAGATCCCCTGCCCGAGACTTGTGTTGAGTTCTAGTGTCCTGTTTCGGAAGTTCGATGAAGAAGTGCTTTTCACTTTCCAAGACCTTCGGCCTCACCCCGTTCGCCCCCTTCGGGGATGCGACGCGAGGCCGCGAGCCCCCCGTTCGGGCCGCGAGCCCCGGCCCGACGGGGCGAGACGGCCGGCGGCCCGCCGCACCCTTCGGGCGTGCACGCGACACCCTCCGGGTGCGCAAG
>CAZEMA010000101.1:0-9332 GCA_964513155.1 uncultured Anaerolineaceae bacterium | reverse complement strand
ACCCCAAGGTTTCACTACATAGGCTCACACGATGTGTCGCTCCCGACCGGACACAGGATAGGTTCAGCTGCGGTTGGCCTCAGTTCACTCGCCGGTAGATCACCCACTCGCCGATCCTGTCGGCCTCCACATAGTGCTGCTCTACGTAGTTCTTCAGCATGATGAGACCTTCCAGAGTCTCTGGTGTGCAGGTCGGGCAGATCTCCGATTCCGAAGCTCCTAGAAAGGGGACGCCGGCACTCCCTTGAGTGGGGGTCACAATCAACGCTGGTGGATCGTCTTGTAGATCTTGCATCAGCTCAACGAAACGAGCGCGGTTGCCTGAACCCGGAAGGAGAAGCTGAGTCGCATACATGTAGCGAGAGGGAGATCTCCTTCTCGAAAGGAAGTTGGTGCTGGGATGGATGCTCCAGACGAATACAGACTGCGAGGCATCTGTATGACTCTCAACGTAGCGCGCCACGGGGTCGACCAGGTAGGTGTCATTGAAGGGTTCCCTGACGAACTGAACAAGCTCATCCCGGCTAGGGAGGTCCTTGACCAGGACTTCCAGAGACCACGCCATCCCCAGCACAGCCAGGAGCGAGACTGAGAGCGCTGCCCCGATGCGACCTGCGACGATTTCGTCACCGAGCGTTCGGACTTCATCAAGGAGAAAGGCGAGGCAGGCCGTCATCGCCGGCAAAGGAGTCACGAAGTAGTGCCCGAAGTTGCGTCCGGACACGGAAAGCAATACCCACTCGAGAAGCAGTGCACAGAAGACTGATCCGTAGAACCACTGTCGTTGTTCGGATGTTCTTTGAACCGATAGAGGAGTGCCGACGGGCACGGTGAGGGCCTGGTCGGGGCTCAATTGCCTCCTCGACCGAATCACCTTCCTCGCATACACCGCTGCTGATCCGAGGCTTACCGTGCTGACTACAGAGAGTGGGGGCTCAATGAACAGAATCCTTACTGTCGTGTACAGGCTTCTCAGGGAGAAGCCGTGCTGGGAATAAGTGATGTCATAGATGATCACGGCATCCCAGAGTTCTCGGAAGGCTCCCCGGATGCCGAAGTAGGCTCCGACAAGTATCAGGGGAACCGCGATCCCGGCCGCGAACCCACCTACATGATGGAGGGCCCGCTTCCACCCCCTGCGGCGCAGGTCCTGCCACAGAACGGCACCGATGCCTGCAACACCCAGGCCGATATACGTCGGTTTGAAGAGCATTGACAGGGCGGTGAAAAAGCCCGCAACTGCGACCCAGTGCCCTCTGCCTGACTCAAAGTATGCGAGCAGGGCCGCTAGCGTGAGCACCTGGGGTAGGAGCGCGTAGATCTCGGTGAGGTTGCCGCCCTGATAGTAGCTGGGATGGTGGAGGGTCAGCAGGAAGGCGACGCACGCGAGAGAGGCTGGCAGGAGGCCATTCATTCGCCTCAAGACCAATAAGAGCAGTGAAGCCGCGACGGCGATAGAGACAACCCCCAGCCACCACACCGCCACTGGAGTCTCCCCCAGCAGTGACATCGCCAGTGCATTGAGGTAGAACACCCCCGGAGTCTTCGTATCGAACAGATCGCGATAGAGAAGCCGGCCATGGAGGATCTGCTGGCCTGCGTACGCAAAGAGGCCGCTGTCGGGTCCCATCTCCGCGTAACGCGGACTCCAGGGGATCTGAAGCACCAGGGTGAGACATAGGATGCCCGTGATGGCTAGAAGGAGGAGACCGCGTTGGCTGAAAGATGATCCCTTAGGCTTCACGCTGAGGTTTCCCATGGCTATCTGGAATCCTTCTCCAAGCGCTCGTGGAAAGCTGTGCAAGATTCCAGGCGGCTCACCCAGCCTTTGCCTCGACCGCCGGCTGGCCCTGAATAGACCGTTGCACCGCCAGAAGGGCCGCCGGCATCAGGACGACGGCGTAGGGCACCAGCAACAACCTGGCCTCGTAAAGCACCCCAAAGAACAGATGGACCGCAATCCAAATGGGCACGATGGCCCAGAAGAACCGATGGAGGATCTGGGGCCAAGTCTTCCAGTGGAAGACGGCCACAAACGGAAACACGCTCATCATCGAGAAGCCGAAAACATACGTGTAGCTGTTGGTGAGATTGAACATAAGGAGGTCCAAGCCTACCTGGTGATCGTAGGGATGCATCATCTCTCGGGGGCCCAAGATGAGGCGTAGGCCGCCATAGCCTGCCATGAAGAGGGCGAATCCAAGGGCGGCCACAGCCAGCAAGCGTCGATCGAAATGGATTCCCCCCTCATCCCTTGTCCACGCTGTCGCCACCAGCATCGTTGGGATCAGGCCGCTTGTCTCCCGGTTCAGGCAAGCCACTGCCACGACCAGGAGCACCCACCAGTACCGCCGATCCAGGATGAGGGTGGCAGCAAGGAGGTAGAAGAGAAGGTCGAAGTATGTGCTGAAGGCCAGGTCGCTCCCGTACCCAGAATAGGTGATCCCCCATGCCAGCGCAGCCAATCCGACCAGCACCATCACTCGCTTCAGCCCCAGGCGGCCCCAGTAGGCCGCTGCCACCAGGAAGATCAGCAGGTTCTGCGCCACGCGGACGCCTACGAATGCCTTGAGCGCGGCGCTCGAGAGGCCCAGGCCGCGAGCGATTCGGATGGCGCCTTCCACGACGTACTCCGGAAACAGCCGATACTGCCAGGGATCGATCGCAGTCCCGTCCAGGACACGCAGGTGTCGTGGTAGCTGATTGTTTAGCAGCCATTCGATGCCGGTCCGATTCATCACCTGGTCGAAGACGGTGAACAACGAGAACAACACGCAGGCGGACAACAGCGCCACCGCCCACCAAACCGTCTCGCGCTTCAGGGCTCGTCCTCCCCTCAACCTGCTGATGGCTGATGCTCCTTCGTTATGCCCCATCGCTCCATTCCGCCGCCTGACATTATCTCCGACACCACTGCGTTCGATCGCCCGGGCAGCGTCCTGATGAAACGTATTCACCGCACCCGGCCTCAGGGCACCCCCGCCCCTGCGCGGCTGGACGGGTCAGTGTAGATCTCACCGTCGCTCATATTCGCAATCTGGGCAAGCCCAGCCGTCAGTTCATCGATCGGCGGGAGCTCCACGCGGTAGTGGCTCCCCGTAAACACCACAAGCACACTTCCCGGTTGCCGCAAGCGCTGCCGCATGGTCTCCATCTGCGCCCCGAAATCCGGCCGGGGGGTTCCCTTGACGCTGTCGTAGGCCTCCGGCACCCAGTAGGCCGGGATGCCGGTCAGGTAGAGGATCGGGAAGGCCTCGTTTGAGTACAGAAGCGTGTCCGCAGGCAGAGTTCGGACCCAGGCAATCGTCTCAGAAGCCTGCCACTCGCAGCTGTTGAACCCACGGCCACTGAGGCGCATCTCGTCCAGCACCGGCAGGCTGCGCACGACGTAGGAAGCGGCCAGGGCGCCCACCAGGATGAGCCCGCCAATCCGTCCCACCCGGGGAAGCGTGGCTACCAACGCCAGGATAGCCATCATGGCGGCAAGGAAGACCGGAGAGAGGATGCGGCTATCCAGCTTCGTCGAGGCGTCAAAGAAGGTCAGCGACGCCGCGAGGAAGACGACATAGACAGCAGCAAAGGCAACCAGGACCGTCGCCAGGCGGAGGGCATCCTTCCTGCGGTCGGGCCCAGCTTCCCTGTATTGGGCCGACCAGAAGGCTCTCCACCATGCCCACAATGCCGTGGCCACGAAGCCCATGGCCACAGTCAGGAGAATCCCGGCCTTTAGCCAAACCGGGGCCGTTGACGGGAGCAGCCAACTCGAGACCGTCCCCGCCGCGGCGCGCAGCGTCGCAAGTGCGACGGGGTGGAAGATCAGGAGGCGGTTCGTGGCCGTCCCCGTCAGGACGAGGTTGCGGAGGTACCAGGCAGCGATCGGCAGCAGGGCCAGGCCAGCGTAGAGCGCCAGATGGCCAAGTTTACGCCTGCCGGATCCCTGAGGCGCCACGGCAATGACCAGGACCCCAGTGGCGACCACGGCCCCGCCGACGTACCGCGTCAGGTAGGCCAGAGCCGTGGCGGCGCCGGCTGCGATCAGCGGTCGCAGTCTCGGTTCCCGCCAGTAGGACCACAGACAGGCGAGGGTCAAGAGCAGCCACGCCAGGAAGAGGGGCTCCGACATCACCTCCAGGTGCACATCGATGAAGACGGGCGAGGCCAATGCCAGGGCAGCTCCGGCAACCGCGATCCAGCCCCGACGGGTAACCCGCAGCAGAATCGCGCCCACGAGGCCAATATTCAGCCCGAATAGCAGCCCTGCCAGCCAAGTGGCCGCCCGGAGGGCATCAACTCCCGCCCATGCCAGTGCCGCCAGGACGACGGAATACAGCGGCGGGTAGTGAACCAGTGGGCGCAGCTCGCCCCCACCAGCCACCCAACTCAGCCCGTGACCTTGCCGCAGGCTGTCGGCGGAGGTCAGGTAGAACATCGAGTCGTAGCCCACGCCGACGCCCCGGGGCGTGCTCCACAGGAGGACGCCCACGCCGAGCAGCGCCATCCCCAGAATGGCGACGCCCGCCCAGCGCGGGCCTCGAAGAAGGTCCTTTCCCGCACTTCGACCCGACAAGCTCACACCCTCTCCCTCAGGCAATGGTCCCTGTAAGTCAAGGGCACTGCTCGAGCCAGTCGTGGTAGACGGGATAGACATGAGCACTGACGATCCGCCTCTTGCCTGGGGGCAACTCAGATTCAGCGAACGTCCAAACGACAAGTGATCCGGCTGGGTCGACAAGATCCAGCGGCTGGAGGCGCCTCACAAGTCGCAGATAGGGTGATCGTCGGGATTGTCATGGCAGAACGAAGGGTCTTCCCTCCAGAATCCCCTCCCGGATGACACCGAGAGCTGGCGAGGCGTCCAGCCGAGCGGGGTCAAACGCGCGGAACAAGACCATCCCTGGCGCGGCCGGGTAAGGCTCGAGGAACTCCGACAGGTCGAGAGAGGCTCGGTAGAGCTCGTAGTACAGGAATTGGCGGGCGTTCCGGGCGAAGTCAGGCGGGACCCGGGTTTCGGCATCCCCAAGGCTGTCTTCCAGGCGTTGGAGGTATTCTGCCCTTGTTGCCGGGAAGAAGACTGTCGGAAGCTGTGTGTACCGGGCGCGGCCAGCGCAGAGCACCGGCGCTCCAAGGATGGAAGCTTCGAGCCCAACCGAGGAGTTGTAAACCAGGACGACCTTCGCCTGACGGATCAGTTCGTACGAGCTCACATACTCTGACGGGCCGAAGAAGGCCACATTGGGCAGAGTCGCCACGCCGGCGGCCTGGGCCCAGTCTGTGACGCTTTCCCGGCTCTCTTTCCCTGGCCGATCCTCGTCCGGGTGGGCGCGAAGGACAAAGAACGTCTCCGGATGGGACTGGATGGACTGCCGCACGTCACCTAGCCAGGTGAACATGTCCGGGTAGAGCATGTTGGCGTGACTCTGGCTCGTGTCGAAGATCACGTTTGTGAACACGACTGCCAGCCGCCTGTGCGCCCGGATGCGGTCGACCAGCGCTTCCGGGAGGGGCTGCATTTCCGGCCAGAACTGCACGCCTGCCATGGTGAACCGGCCGCGGAAGCGCTCTTCCAGGTAAGCGTCGAGCCGCTGGTTCTGCTCGGCGCTCAGCTCGAAGCCCGGCGGAAGCTCAACCTCGCGGAACGTCGCATGCTGGTGGGAGAAGAAGGTGGAGAACGGCCGCAGCCCGACCTCGTGAGTGATGGCGGGGATGCCGCGGCGGAGGGCAATCGCCCGGGCCACCGCTTCCGGGTAGGTGATGCCATTGAAGAGGACGAGGGCGCGCGGCTGCAACCGCTCGAAGGTTGCCTCGAAATGGCCCGCCAGGCTGGCGGCGGAGGCCAGGTAGCGCCGGAAAAGAGCCTGCGTTGGCTCGTCATCCGGCAGATGGTGTCTCCGCAGCGCCCAGCGCAGTCCGGGCAGGCAGAGCTCGCCCAGCCGCAACCCGCCATGCTCCCAGGCCGCCAGTTCCTCGAGGCCCTTCCCAGCAAGCTCGCGGGCGTCCGTATCGGATTCCACCGCATTCCGCTCAATCGGTACGACGCGGTCAGCAGGGAAGAGACGCCGGCTGAGCTTCAGACAGCGGTCACAGGGAGGCGGCGACTCGTACCTCTCCCGGTCCGTCCCCAGGATGCAGGGATCCATCCCTCGCTGGCATACCGCATACAGGGCGGGAACGCCGCTCCGGCGGACTGCCCAGGAAGCAAGCAAGCTGAAGCCGGCGTTGAGGCTCGGCCGGTGGATGCGCGTGGAGGCGTTGAAGAAGAGAACGGGGCGGCCTTCCCCTGGGTGAGCCAGCTCGGCCTCCACGCGGGCGATCTGCTGCCGCAGCTTCCAGTCGGCTCTCAGCCCGACCAGCCGGTGGTAGGCGCCGCGGAGTCTCAACGCGTTCGGCCCTCACCCGCCCGTTCTGCGGAGCTTGCGCAGCGAGGGTTCCTCGCTCTCGTAGACCTGCTTGACGCCATCCCCGAGGGATTGCTCGGTGACCCGGATGTACTTCACCAGCCTCTCGAATCCGCCCGGTTCGACCGAGGCCGCCTGGTCGCTGCCCCACATCGCCCGGTCAAGCGTGATATGACGCTCGACCATGCAGGCGCCCAGGGAAACAGCCACCGCAGAGGCGACCAGGCCGACCTCGTGCCCGGAGTAGCCGATTGGGCAAGGGAACGCCTGTCGCAGCGTCTGAATCATGCGCAGGTTGAGCTCGAACGGCTCGCAGGGGTAGGTGCTGGTGGCATGGGCAATCATCAGGTTCTTGGTCCCGAGCGTCTCCACCGACACTCGGATCTGCTCCATCGTGGACATCCCGGTCGAGAGGATGAGCGGACGGCCGGTGGAGCGGAGGTGGCGCAGCAAGCTGAGATCGGTCAGGCCGGCGGAGGGGATCTTGTAGCAGGGAGGTTTGAACGCCTCGAGGAAGTCCACCGAGGGCTCATCCCAGACCGAGGCGAACCAGGGGATTCCGAGCTCGCGGCAATGCAGGTCAATCTCGCGATACTCAGACTCGCCGAATTCTATCCGGCGGCGGTATTCGAGGTAGGTGACATAGCCCCAGGGGGTGTCTCTCATCTGGTCCCGTTGATCCGGCGGCACACATAGCTCGGGCGTCCGCTTCTGGAGCTTGACGGCGTCCACACCGGCATGGACGGCGGCGTCGATCAGCCGCTTGGCGGTTTCCAGATCGCCGTTGTGGTTGATGCCGATTTCCGCGACGATGAAGGTTGGGTGCCCGTCGCCTACCAACCGGTCGCCGATACGCATCTCTCTAGCCATGGGTCTCCCTATCCGCAATCCTCTTGATCAGCAAGTCGCACAGCTCACGCACGGCCCCGTGCCCCCCGCGCTGCTTGAGCACCATGTCGGCCGCGGCCGCGGCCTCGCGGTGGGCTTCGGCCACTACCACGGCACAGCCAACCAAAGGGAAGCAAGGCAAGTCATTGACGTCGTTTCCCAGATACACGACGTTCCGAGGATCCACCTTCCGCTCCTCGAGCAA
The DNA here is from genome assembly GCA_964513155.1 of uncultured Anaerolineaceae bacterium. Lineage (GTDB taxonomy): Bacteria > Chloroflexota > Anaerolineae > Anaerolineales > E44-bin32 > DATEAV01. The sequence continues at coordinate 1,844 of CAZEMA010000101.1, read as the reverse complement.
CCCCTTCAGCGCGGGGGCCTTGTCGACGATCCCCTGAACAGCAGTGATCCCCATCTTGCGGCAACGGGCCTCGACGACCGGATCGGCCTCGGCCGAGAGCACGATAACCTCCACGCCCTTCTCCCGCAATCGGCTCAGGCCCCAGCCGTCGCTGCGGCAGGCGGCAACCATCTCCTGGCCAGTCCCGTCCACCCAGACGCGGTTGTCGGTCACCACTCCGTCAAAGTCGAGCACCAGCAACTCAACCTTCTCCGGCAGAGGCCGCGGCGCCGGACCGGGGCGGACGGCCTCCAGGCCGCCTGAGGTCAGCAGCGACTCCGCCCGCTCCCAGTCACTCGGGTTATCGATATCGACGGTGTAGCGCGGGTCGAGCACGAGCGGCAAGATGATGTCGCCGCTCATCGACTGCTTCTCCAGGATGACCGTCGTGCGGACGGCGTCAATGTGGCCGGTCTGCCAGTAGGTGGGCGGGAGTTTCTGACGGGGCATGTTGTAGGGCTCTTTGTACTCGCCCCACATCAGAGGCAGCAGCATCCCATTGTCGGCGATGCGCCACATCTTGTAGGGGTTCTGTCCCGAAGGAACGACTCCCCGTACCGACTCCGCCTCCGGGTTCGCCAGAAGCGTATGCACGGCCTGGTCTACGCAATCGGGTGGGCGCACCGGTGAGGTGGGCCGCAGCTGAACGACGATCTCCGGCCGATACTGCTCCTCGTGGGCCAGCCACTCTAGCGCGTGACGGAAGACCGGCAGATCTGGCGTGTCGTCCAGGGCAAGTTCTGGCGGGCGGAGGAACGGGGTCTCCGCCCCAAAGCGACGACCAACGGCAGCGATCTCCTCGTCGTCGGTCGAGACGATCAGCCGTGTGACAGAGCGAGCCTGCTTCCCGGCGGCGATGCTGTAGGCCAGCAGCGGATACCCGGCAAGAGGCCGAAGGTTCTTACGTGGGATTGACTTCGACCCGCCGCGGGCCGGGGCGATAGCCAGGACCTCGGGTCTGCCTACCATGCCGTCCAGCCTCCATCCACGACCAGGTTGGCCCCGGTCATGTACGAGGAAGCGTCGGAGACAAGGAAGAGCAAGGCGCCGTTCATCTCATCCTTCTCGGCCATCCGCCCCAGGACCGTCTTGGCTGAGTAGCGACGCACGAACTCCTCATCGTGCCCGGCAAAGACTCCCCCGGGGGTCAGCGTATTCACCCGGATCCCGGTGCCCGCGAAGTAGGTCGCCAGGTAGCGGGTCAGGCCCAGAGCGGCCGCCTTCGAAACGGTGTAGGTCACGGGTTTATACTGCGGGGGCTGGCCTTCCCGCTGATACAGCCGCTGATCCGGTCCGACCAGGCCATAGGTAGAGGAGACGTTGACAATGACCCCTCGCCCCGCCTGGAGCATCGGCTTGGCTACCGCCTGGGCGCATAGGTACATGCCTGTCACATTGACCGCCAACGCCTGCTGCCAGGCTTCGAAGGGGAGATCTTCAAACCGATTCCCGTGCTGTCCGGCGTGACTGGCATCGAATTTTGGGTCCAGCGCTGCATTGTTCACCAGGATGTCCACCCGGCCGAAGCGCTGCAGCACGGTGTTGATGGTGGCTCGGACGGAGTCGGGGTCCGAGACATCGATCCGAACCCCATAGGCCTCCACGCCGCTCTTGCGGGCGACCTCATCGGCAAGCCGGGAGGCTGCTTCCCCCAAGATGTCGGCGGCTACGACGCGCGCGCCGGCTGCGGACAGCGTATGGCAGTACCCCTTCCCCAGCAGCCCTGCCGCGCCTGTGATCACGGCCACACGGCCGTCCAGTCGAAACTTGGTCAGGATGTCATCCTCAGTCAATCGGTACTCTCC
>CAZEMA010000100.1:0-9401 GCA_964513155.1 uncultured Anaerolineaceae bacterium | reverse complement strand
CGCTCCGTGCCGTATTTCCCGCCCGGCTCGATCCATATGGTGGTCGTTGACCCCGGCGTTGGGACGGCGCGGCGGGCCCTCGCGGCGAGCATTGGCGACTGGTATTATGTCGGCCCGGACAACGGCACGATCACCATGCTGTTGGAACGCGCCGAGCAGGAGAAGTGGGCCACCCTGTTTGTTCACCTGGACCGGCCGGAGTACTGGCTTCCGAATGTCAGCCGGATCTTTCACGGACGGGATGTCTTCGCCCCGGTTGCGGCGAATCTGGCGCGCGGCGTGCCGCTGAGAGAACTGGGCGCGCCCGTCGATGACCCGCGACGGCTCGAACTGCCGAAGCCTGAACGTACCTCAAACGGCTGGCGCGGTGAGGTGATCCACATTGACCACTTTGGCAACGTAGTCAGCAATGTCCGCGTCGAGCACCTTGGCGAGGCGCTGCAGGATCAAGCGCACATAACTGTGGGTCTGGCCGGTACGGAGATCAAGGGGCTGGTGGGCACCTTCGGCGAGCGGGCCGCCGGCGAGTTGATCGCCCTGTTCGGCAGCACCGGCGATCTCATCCTTTCCGTGGTCAACGGTAGCGCGGCGGCCCGCCTCGGCGCCGAAATCGGCGACAGTCTCGATGTCATTATCCAGCGCACTTGACAGCTACCCAGTCCACCAGATTGCCGATTGAGCAGCTTTCCAATCCCATGTCCACTGCCTTGCCCCTCATCGTTGAGAATCTCTCCTTTCGCTACCACACCCGCCAGGATCTCGCCATCCGGGACCTGTCGTTTCGACTCGCGCCGGGGGAATTGCTGCTGGTGGCCGGCGCCAGCGGCTGCGGCAAGACCACCCTAGCGCGCTGCATCAACGGGTTGATTCCACACAGCTACAAAGGAGAACGGGCCGGCTCTGTCCTGCTCTATGGCCGGGAGGTCACGGACCTGCCGTTGGCTGAGGTCTCGCAGACGGTCGGGACACTGCTGCAGGATCCCGAGCGGCAGATTGTGGCCAGCAGTGTGGCCAGCGAGATCGCCTTTGGCCCCGAGAACCTCGGCCTGCCGCGCGAGGAGATTGTCCTGCGCATCCAGGAAGCGATCCAGAGGCTTGGCATCCCCCACCTTCGAGACCGCGAGACATTCTCCCTCTCGGGAGGCGAGAAGCAGAAGGTTGCATTGGCGGGGGTGCTGGCCATGCGGCCTTCGGTCCTCATTCTGGATGAACCACTGGCGTCGCTGGACCCAGTCTCGGCGCGCGAGGCGATGGCTGTCTTTCGGCGTCTGGCGGATGAAGGCGTGGCGATCCTGATGATCGAGCACCGGGTAGAAGATGTCCTCAATATCCATCCCGACCGGGTGCTCTTCATGAGCGAGGGCCTGCAGCGCTACTATGGGCCACCCGACCGCCTGGATGACGAAGTCGACCCACGTGAGGTCAAGCTGCCTGCTGCGGCGGCCGTCGAGCGGCTGAGAGTCCTCGGCTTGGCAGAAGAACCACTCGTGCTGCCATCCGCCTCCGAAGCGTCAGATGAGATCATATCCCTCGAGGAGGTGAGCTTCGCCTACGGCGATGGCCCGATGGTCCTGCACGAGGTGAACCTGAAGGTCCGGCGGGGTGACGTGATCGCCTTGCTGGGCCCCAATGGGGCCGGCAAGTCCACGCTGGTCAAGCATGCCATCGGGCTCCTCAAGCCGACCCGCGGCCGAGTTCTTGTGGAAGGACAGGACACGCGGCGGCTATCTGTGGCGCAGATTGCACGCAGCGTGGGGTACGTGTTCCAGAGTCCTTCTCACATGCTCTTCGCGGCGAGCGTGCAGGAGGAGTTGGCGTTTGGGCCGAACAACCTGGGCCTGCCGGTCGAGCGGGTGCAGAGCGGGGTGCGCGAGGCGGTCGAGGTTGTCAACCTGCGAGGCCTGGAGGACTACTCGCCGCTGGCGCTTTCGTTCGGTCAGCAGAAGCGAACAACCATCGGAGCGGTGCTGGCCATGGGCTCGACGGTGCTGGTGATGGACGAACCAACGGCGGGGCAGGACTACGCCAACTACACGCGCTTCATGCGAGCCATCGTGGGGGGCAGGGGTGGGCAGAGCGGGATTCTGGCGCGGTTCGCGGCCACGCTTTTCATCACGCACGACCTGGATCTGGCCGTGTGCTTTGCTAATCGTGTCGTTCTGATGAGCGAGGGCCGCATCGCTGGGGACGGGCCGCCGACGGATGTGCTGAAGGACAAGGCGCTGCTGGAGCGGTGCCGGGTGGTGCCGACCAGCCTCCTGGAACTCAACCTGAAGATGCTGCCGTGGACGGGCCGTTTTCTCCCCGTGGAGTCGTTGGCGGGCGTGAACGGATCCGGGGCGGCGAGGAGGTGACTATCGCGGACAGGAGCTGCTATCCGATGCGACCGTGACCGGCGTGGGATTAGGAGGAGAGTGTCATCATGAAGAACAGAGTATGGACGTGGCTCATCGTCCTCATCGTCATGGCTGCGCTGATGTGGCTGGCCAGCCTGCTGACCGGCCCGGATGGAGTGAAACTGCAGGGCCTGACGTGGCTGCTCTGGGTGGCCATCGGCGGCGTGCTGATCTATATCGTCTACTTCGCCACCGCCAAGAGTGAGGCGTGGGCTGTTGGCACGCGCCAGGTGGTGTACATGGCCATCGGCGCGGCCCTCTACGGGATCTTCTCGTGGTTGTTCAACGGCACTGTCTTTGCTGTGCCGTCGGTGAGCCTCGTGTCGCTTCGGCCTGCCGTCGCGCTGCCGGTCTTCTTCGGCTACTTCTTCGGGCCGGTGGTCGGCTTCTTCACCGGGGCAGTGGGCAACGTCCTTGGAGACTTCCTGACCGGCTGGGGCGTCTTCCCAGTGTGGGACATCGGCAACGGGCTTATCGGTCTGGTGGCCGGACTGGTGATGCTGTTCGCGGCTCGGAAGAAGAGCCTGAGCATGCTCACCTGGGTGGTGGGCATTCTCGTCCTGCTGGCCATCGGGATCATCCTGCTCAGCCCCGTCATCCCGCACCCGTGGACGGGCGAGGACACCAACTACATGCCGTATGTTTGGGTGGTGCTGATTGCTGGCATCCTGGCCCTGGCAGCCCGCTTCCTGATGAAACCTCTGGGGGAGGATACCGCGGCCATCAACCTGTGGGGCGCGCTGGGCATCATCATTGGCATCGGGTTCGCCTCGATTGCCGACATCTGGGTGAACGGCTACACCTTCTTCGTGGCGATGGTGGGCGAATTCGCCCCCGCCGCCGGGCCGAACATCATCAACAGTTCGATCCTGGCGCCCATCCTGCTGGCTGCCTACAAGGCTGTGCAGGCGCGCACCGGGCGATAACCCTTGGAGGGAGAGGGCTGGGGCGGCTGGGCCGCCCCAGCCCGGAGTGGTGTCCATGATTGTTTCCTGGAGGTACCGGCCTCGCGACACGCTCATCCAGCGGCTGGACCCACGGGCGCGGCTGATCTTCATGCTGGCCGCCTTGGTGTCAATCCTGTTCTTCTGGGATGTGCGCTTCCTGCTCGGGTTCTTCGTCCTTGCGGCGGGGCAGTACATCCTGGCGCGTTTGACGTTCCGCGAGACGCGCCGGGCTTGGCTCCTGATCGGGCCATTGATCGTGATCCTCACCGTGCTGACATTCCTGACGGGCCGCGGACGTGAGGGAATCTTCACCGAAGAGCATGTGATCACTCGCCTACGTATCGTGGGGGACTTGGCGGTCATTGTTTCGGCCGAGAAGATTTCCTTCGCATTTGCACAACTGGTGCGCGTCACGTCGATCACTCTGCTTGCTGTGGTTATCCCGTACACCATCGACCCGTCCCTGTATGGGGTGACGTTCCGTGGACTGGGCCTGCCAGACAAATTCTCCTATGCCATGGACCTGGCGTTCCGCCTGGTGCCGTCGCTTGGGCGGGACTTCGCCATCACCTACGACGCACAGCGTGCCCGCGGCTACGAGCTAGAGAAACTCAAAGGGGGCATTCTGGCCCAAATCCGGCGTGTGGCGCCGCTCCTGGTGCCAGTCGTGATCCAAGCGATCGTCGGCGGCGAGGAAGTCATTGACTCGATGGACCTGCGGGCCTTCGGAGTGGCCAAACGCACCTGGCTGCCGCAGCTTCACTACGGACGGGGGGATTGGCTGCTTCTGGGCTTCAGTGTCTTGATGGTCGTCGCCAGCACGGCGGTGAGCGTGATGGGGTACGGGCGATTCTGGGTGCCTGAGGCCCTTATCCGCTGGGCGGGCGGGTAGTCTCCCTCAGGCAACGAAGAATCAAAGTGACCGCCACCTGGTAGGTGGCGGTCACTTCATCTGCCTGCTTCTTCTCTTGCGGTGGTCTTTCTCAGCAGCCTCCGAGCAGTTACGGACGAGCAGCAGAATCTCCCCGGTCATGTGGCCTGCCGGAGGCACGGGTTGGCTGCAACGCAGTGTTCGGCTGCGGCAGGTGTCTCCGAAGTCTGAACGCGCAGAGCGGTCAAGACGAAGCCCGGGTTCGGGGGAACCCGGGCTTCGTCGTCTTGTCAGGTGCAAGTGTGCGCTAGGTCAGGGGCGTCTCCGCCGCAGCCTTGGCGCCAGCGATGCGGCCGAACGTCACCAGGGCGTTGAGGGCGGTACCGCTGCCCGGATAGTGCTCGCCGACGACGCCGCCAGAAACCTGCCCGGCCGCGTAGAGCCTGGGGATGACATTGCCCCAGGTGTTGACCACCTGAGCGTCGGTGTTGATCTTCAGCCCGCCGCTGTTATCGAACATGGTGGAGTAGGTCGCGAAGGCGTAGAACGGCGCCGTGGCGATCGGGCCCATGCCCGCGGTCCGGCCCCACTCGGTGTCTACGCCAGCAGCGGCGTCCTCGTTCCACTTGGCGGTGGTCGCCTCGAGGGCGGCCGCCGGGACGCCGATCTGGCTGGCCAGGCCAGCGATCGTATCGGCCTTGAAGACCGTCCCAGCCGCCACCTCATCGTCGAGGGTCGCGCTGAAGCCGCCTACGATCATGCCTGCGCCAGCGGTGCGGGTCGCATCGTCGAAGACGCTGTAGGCGATCGAGTCCGGTTGGTGCAGCAGGGCGGTGTTCTTCCAGTCGTAGAAGGAGAACTCATCGACGAAGCGCCGACCGAGCTTGTTCACCAAAATCGCGGCCAAGGTCGGGATGAATCCCCACAGCATGTAGGTGGCGCTGACGGCGCCCGGGAGGGTCAGGCCGGGGCAGCCGAGGATCTCGTCGATATTGACCGCGTCTGCGGCAAGAGCGAAGGCCATGCGGTGGCCGTCGCCCGTCAGATCAGGAACGCCCAGCGGTTGGGAGTTGAAGGCGTCTCGGCTGAAGCCCACCATCATCTCCTGGCTTCGGGTGAAACCGCCCGTGGTCAGGATCACGCCCCGGCGGGCCTTGATCATCATCTGTTGCCCGTCGCTCTCGGCCCTGACGCCGATGACCGCGCCATCCTCGCCAACGACCAGTTCCCTAGCAGCCGTTGCCATCAGGATCTCGGCGCCCTTGCTCGTCGCCGAGTCGGCCAGGACCTGGAAGAACGCCGCCCCGCCGGAGAGCTCGCCGTAGGCGATGGAGTGCACGCGGGCGACGGGCTCGCTGCCGACGTTGACCTCAGCGCCCGAGACGGACGGAGGGGTGGGCCAGGTCGCACCCAGCGAGATCAGCCAGTCCACGTTGTCGGCCGATCGGTCGGCTGCCAGACGGACCTGGGCCGGGTCGTTGAGGCTTCTGCCTGCATTCAGGTAGTGCTGGTACATCGCATCGGCCGAATCCTGGATGCCGGCTGCCTGCTGCACTGAGGTCCCGGCCGCGTAGACGAGGCCACCGGAAATGGCGGTTGAGCCGCCGGCGACCTCGCGCTTCTCGAGGACGATGACCTCGGCGCCTGCGTCACGGGCGGCAATGGCCGCCACGGCACCCGCGCCTCCGTAGCCAACGATCAAGACGTCGGTTTCGCGGTCCCAGGTGATCGGGGCTGGAGCGGCGGCACCGGTGCCGCAGCCGGCCAGCAGGGATGAGCCAGCGGCCGTGGCGCCGACAAGCGCCGCGCCCTTGATGAACTCACGTCGGCTAATTCGACCTTCACCTTGTTTCCCAGACATTCTCTAATCCTCCAAGGATACATACTCGGATTCACAGATGAATTGGGACCCGGTCAGAACGGGGCCCGGTCTACCCTGGTGATTCATGCAATACCTCGAGCTCTCTCTCCTCCTTTCCGATTCAGCTTGCTTGCGAACCTGGTGGCATGGGACCTGCGTGCCGGGCAACAGGATGCCGGTCGCAGTCGCTTATAGCACAGCCTCATGCTACCACACGAGTCCTCTCCCTGCCAGGCAAGTGGTCGTCAGACCGCCTGCCCGGCTCTCCGACGCACCTGCCTGGATCTATCAGCGCCCGCGATCCTATCTCTCGGGCGCGCCCGCGGCAATCCACTGGCGGATGCCCTCTAGCTCTGATGGGCTGAGCTGGCCCGAATGATTCCCCGGCGACTGCATGATCACCAGGAGACTGCCGCTGGCGTCCCCGGGGATCACGGCGGGACCGCCTTGGCCTCCCCGCAGCGCGCCCTGGTAGGTCGTCAGGTCCAGCCCGCTGATGGGGTTGCTGCCGCCGTGGCATTCCCCGCATCTCGAATGAAGCAGCGCCCCGATCCCGTTCTCCCACGAGGTCAGTGCCGCGGCAGGAGTGCCGGGCACGACGGTGGGCCTGGGAACGGGGGTGGGGGTGAGCGGGGCGATGACGGTCGGTGCCTCGCGCATGGGCGCCGGGCTGGCGGCGGTCTGCTCGAAGGTGGCCAGGAAGTAGACACCGGCGATCAAAATCGCGGCCAGGACGGCGTAGACGCTCAGGTAGACCCGCTTACGGCGGCGGAAAACCCTCGGATCCGGGGCCGGCGGTGCCGTGCCGGCCTTCAGCTCGGTGAGCTCGAGGGGGTGCTCGTCCTCCATCTCCGCTTCGCTCAGATAGCCGGTGAACATGCTCTTGTTGAAGCGCTTGAGATGGACGGTGTAGAAGTGCCAGATCAGAATGGCCAGGACGGCCAGGATCGCCTCGCCGCCGTGGGCGGCCTTGGCCGCGGGGACAATCACCCCAGGGAGCAGACGGGTGGTGGCGAGCGGGTTCCACATGATGTATCCGGTGACGGCCATGATGACGGTCCCCCAGATGACCGCCCAGTATTCCATCTTCTCCTCGAAGGTATAGCGCCCCTGCGCGGGACGGACTTTCTTGAGACCGACGTTGTAAAGGAGTGTCTTGAAGGCGGTGCCTACGTCGCCGACGCCTGGGAGCATGCTGGGCCGGACCCGCCGGACCAGGAGGCGATAGCCAGCAGAACCCAGGTGGTAGACAGCCTCAAGGGTAAACACGATGGCTGCCGTCCGGTGGATCAGGCGCGTCGTCTCGATCCCGCGGAGCAGATGAACGACCCAGGCGGATACGCCGGCTGTGGGGAACTTCTGAACCAGTCCGGTAATCGCCAGCGTGGTGAAGCTGAGCACCTGGACCCAGTGCTCGATGCGGTCAACCAGGGGAAAGCGCAGGTACCGTCGAACCTCAGGCATTGCGTCGCTCCCTGCGGCGGTTGAGGAACCGTCGGATGGCGTCGGTGACGACAAAGAGGGCCATGATGCCAAGGACGGCGGGGATGAAGATCTTGTAGAAGAGATTGACGTAGTACACCAGCGGGGCGGAACGGGAGGTGGGAACCTGGTGGTTCAACCAGGTGGCGGGGAAACGGAACTGCGCCTGCGGGTGGCAGCGCTGGCAGGTGCCCAGCAGGTTGGCCTGGGTGACCGTGCTCTGCGGGTCGGTCGCCGCCAAGATGTTGTGAATGCCATGGCAGTCCACGCACACTGGCTTCTCGGTCTCCTGGCCTGGCGTCGCCGCCCGGGTCAGGACGACAGTCTCGCCGTGGAAATCCGTCACGTAGGTGGCATAGACGTCCGGGTTGATTCCGTAGCGCGCCATCATCTCGGCATTGGCGTGGCAGGTTGCACAGACCTGAACCGAGGCGAGGCGGAAACCGCTGACCGAGGGTCCCTGGGTCGTGTGCGCCTGGTGACAGGTGACACAGGCCGGGACGTCCGGGTTGGCCTCTTCGAGGAGAGCTCTCCCATGGACGCTATTGGCGTACAGGTCGTAGACCTGGGAATGGCATTGGCGGCACATGGCCGGGAAGAGGGGCCGGGCCTCGGGCAGCGTGACGCCCGTCCGCGGGTCGGTCAGACGTTGGACGGTGTGGGCCGTGTGGCAGTCGCTGCAGACGGCAGCCTGGGTGTTCCCACCCGCCAGCGCAGTCTGATGGGCCCCGGCCATGGTATCGTCCGCGGCGGCCGTGTGGCACTGGGTGCAGGCCGTGTATTGCTGGAGGGTGAAGTCCCGGCGCGAGGTGGCCGTCAATGCCGGATGCGGGTACTCCGTGATGTCTGTGTGGCAGCGAGTGCACTGGTAGCCGCTGGTGCCATGCTGGCCATGCACCGAAGCGGCATAGGCCAGGGGATCGACGTACAGGCTGAGTTCCTCGCCGGAGGGGAGGTTGATCAGGAGGGCGGGGTTGCCGTGACATTCCAGGCAGTCCTCGCCGTCCTCGGTCTCCGTCTGGGGCGAGGGGGCAGTTGTGGCCCGGGCGCTCATCGCTGGCCAGACGACAACGGCCAGCCCCAGTAGGCTGCCGACGATCCCAAGCGAGAGAATGAGGAGCTTGCTCAGCTTCAGGGAGACTCTACCAGTCATCCTCTTAGCCCTTGTCAGGCCCGTTGAAGGCAATTGCTGGCACGGGTGCAGACACTAAGGAACCACCCATCCGAAGGTATGACACTGAGCGCAGTAATCCCGGGAGTCCTGGTGCATCCGATGGCAGACCGAGCATTCCAGGTTGGGGAAGTGAGACTCGTGGGGATTGGCGGGCTCATTCCCGGCCCGGGCGTCGGTGATGCCCAGGTCTGTGGTCCGCAAGGCGATCTCATCGTAGGAGGCGTGCTCATGACAGGCGAAGCAGGCCTCTTTGTTGACTCGGAGTGGGGGGATCGGATCCTGGTAGTCGCGGCGGAGGTAGGAAACGGTCTCTTGAAACCGCTGCTCGCGGGTCCTGTCGTGACAATCGGAGCACTGTAGACCGTGGCTAGCGTGCAGGCTGACCAGCAGGTTCTGGTCCTGGAGGGAGTCGGTGTAGCTCTGGAGGAGATGACAATTGGCGCAGGATTGAGGCTCGGGCACGCCCCAGTAGTGGTTCCAGACTAGATAGGAGCCCACCAGCACAACCGCGACGATGACCAACAGGACAGCACAGATGATCTTGACTACTCTCAACACCGATGACACCCTCAGGGCATTGCGCCTCGCAGGCGCCGGGGTTCGGCTCTGGTCCCTACCGGCCGACAGGTTGGGAGACTCTATCACAACTTCGGAGCGCCGGCCAGGGATC
>CAZEMA010000099.1:0-9404 GCA_964513155.1 uncultured Anaerolineaceae bacterium | reverse complement strand
GTTCGCCGTCCTCTCCCCGATGCGGCCATCAGCGGTACAATAGGCTTCCGGAGCCCCCGGGCATCGGCCTCGTCCATCACCACGCCTTCATCGGGAGTCCGCCCATGCGACGCTTGTTTCCCTGGCTGATTATCCTTTCCATGCTCCTGGCATCCTGCGGCGGCGAGCCGACCCTGCCAGCGACCGTCGATCCGTCCCAGTACCAGATCGGCGAGGACTTCACCGTTGAGGCCATCGATCTCGAAGTCGGTCAGACGTTGCCATCTGATGCCACGCTCGTGGTCGAGGGCAACTTCCCGGACAGCTGCACGCAGATCTACCAAGTCAGCCAGCAGCGGACGGGCCACACGATCATCATCACCCTCACCACCGCCCGTCCCATCGACGCGGTTTGCACCCAGGCCCTAACGCCTCACACGGAGCGCGTCCGGATTGGCCAGATCGAGGAAGCCGGTACCTACACGCTGATCGCCAACAACTTCACCGGCACCTTCTTCCTCGGCTCGATTCCGACCGTTGAGCCATCCGACTACTCGGTGGAAGTCACCGTCCTCCTCCAGACGCCGGATGGCGGCGTCCAGCTCCTGAGCCCCGATGGTTGGGTTTCTGAAACAAACGTCGGTCTCATCCGCATCGCCGCGACAGAACAAGCCCTCAATGCTGAGGTCGCGCCTCCGGCGGCTCTAGTGGCCGTGACGGTGGCCACAGGTCCCTATCGCGCTCAGGACTTTGGGTTGGACGGGCGGACGATCTCCGAGGCCTACGCCTTCTTTGCGCCTTACCCCATTATCCGGGTCGGCCCGCCGGACCCGCTGGAAGACTCGCGCTGGCCCGGGCTGGTCGGCTTTGCCAGCGATCCCACCTTTGGCGCGCGTGAGCTTCGCGTCTACACCGTCGACGAGCAGACAACCCTCGTGATCCTGAGCTACTCGCCGGAAGAGGAATGGGAGAGCTTCCAGCCGATCTCCGAGGCCATCATCACCTCCATCCAAGTCCAGTAGATGGAGAGGGGCTTCCGACCCGCACAGAATCGGACGTCTCCGACATCGGGTGGTTGCACGTGCCGCGTCACAGGTCCCCAGCCGCATCCGGCGAGGGTGCGCAAGGACGGGCGTCTGCTTGTGACCTGGTCCATCCTGTCCTAGAATCGGGCGCAGCCTGATTGCCCCCCGTTCAGCGGGCGCCTGCGGCCGGCGTTCGTCGCTTGCCAAAGCCGAGCGCCGCATCATGACACACCGAGGTGAGGGATGACAGAGCGAAAACCCATGACGCTGCCCGCCCTCTTCAAGAAGTTCAGCAGCGGGCAACCCATCACGATGCTAACCTGTTACGACTACCCGACCGCCTTCTTCCAGGATGAAGCCGGCATCGACATGATACTGGTCGGCGACAGCCTTGGCATGACGATGCTTGGCTATGACACGACCCTCCCCGTGACCATGGACGATATGATCCGTCACAGCCAGGCCGTACGCCGCGGCACCCCCAACGTCTGGCTCATCGGCGACATGCCCTACATGAGTTACCAGCCCAGCATAGAGACCGCGATCCGGAGCGCAGGCCGCTTCATGGCGGAGGCTGGGTGCAACGCCATCAAGCTCGAAGGCGGCGCTGAGATGGCCGATCGGGTGCGTGGGATCGTCGACTCGGGCATCCCCGTCATGGGGCATCTTGGCCTGACGCCGCAGAGCGTCAGCGCGCTGGGGGGGTTCCGGGTGCAAGGTCGCGGCGCTCAGCAGGCGAAGAAGATCGCCGAGGACGCCAAGGCGTTAGAAGGCGCGGGGGTCTTTGCCATCCTGCTCGAGATGGTTCCTGACCGCCTTTGCCAGCTCATCACCGAGCGCGCCCGCGATTGCTTCATCATCAGCCTGGGTTCCGGCCCACACGCTCACGGGCAGCTTCTCATCTACCACGACATGTTCGGCTTGTACCCCAAGTTCAAGCCCCGCATGGCCAAGGTCTTCGGCGACGCGGGCAAGGTCATCCTGGACGGGCTGAAGGAGTACGTCCGGCAAGTGAGCGGGCGTGAGTTTCCTCAGCCCGAGAACTGGTTCGGGATGCCAGACGAAGAGTACGCGGAGCTCCGCCGGCTCCTCGGCTGAGAAACACGCCAGAACCGCTCGCAGCAATGGGAGGGACTATGATGGACGAGCGTCTGCGCCAATCGCTGAAGATCGATCGTTCCAGGCTGGATGACATCAACAACGTTCTGCTCGACCCCGACACGCGGGTCATCAACGATTTCCTGCAGGTCGTGGCCAAGTACGGCACGCCTGAGGAGATCAACCGCAAGGCAGAGGCGGCGCGACAGCTACCTGCCCTGCTCAAGCGGGTCGAGCAGGCTCATCCGGAGTACCTGAAAGACCTCGAGTGGTTGAAGCAGCAGTGCGACCGGCGAGCCTTCATCTCCGTCGCCGACTATCGGCGCAAGGTCCTCGGCGACCGGGCCCGGAAGACCGCCTTCCTCGACGACTTCGCCGTCACGCTCGAGGTCAGTGCGGCCCAGTATTTCCCTTGGGTGATCGAGGGCGCCAAGCGGGCGCTGGAACAGAAGTCGCTTCTTCCCGGGCGTTGGATCCGCGTGCGGAAGATGAAGGAACAGGAAGCCGACGGCGATCTGCCGGCCTTCGCCGCGGCCATGCAAATCATCGGCGCCACCTTCGTTGAGACGCTGGATACCAAAGGCACGGATGGCTCCAACGTCCATCTTGGCGGGCCTGAAACCATCACCGGCTATTTCGGCGGCGTCGGCCAGCCCAACGAACACGCGCTGATGTGGCTCGATGAGTTCCTTTACTACTACACCAACTACGGCGTCCGCCAGGTCCTCAACATCAACTCCGGCACCGTCTTGCTGGGTTATCTGCTCCACCGCATCGGCGTAGACAATGAGTTCAAGATCTCCGTCTTCATGGGCAACGACAATCCCTACGCTGCCCTGTGGACTCTGATCGGCGGCAAGCTCTTCTCCCGAGACGACGGAACCTCGCCCCTCATCGGTTTCAATTGGAGCAACTCCGTCAACAACGAAACCCTGGAGATCACCGCTCAGGTTCGCCGGGCCCTCGGCTTCGAGGACATCGTCCGATTCGAGCACCACATCACCGAGACCTGGAAGAGCATCGTCCGCCAGCCGTACAACAAGCGCGACGAGCTCATCGAGCTGGCCGATCATGTCGCCAACATCTCAGCCAAGCACGAGGGCGGCGACCCCGAGGTCGACCAGAAGAGACCACACCCCTCCGACATTCTCGACTACTTCCGCGACCGCTCCGAGGTCGTCGCCTCCGGGGACTGGGAGGCTATGACCCTGAACTTCCTCGACAAGTTCGATGCCACCAACCACACCGCCTGGGCGCTTACCGAAAACGGCCTGTCCTTTGTGGCAGCCCAGGTCCACGGCTGAACCGCCGGCGGCCGGGCACTACCCGCTGGCCGCTGCCCGGCCGTCAGCCCATGGCATCCCATGCCAGCCGGCAAGGCAGCCGCTGCCGTGAGCCCGACAACCGAGGCGAGGGGAGTCCCATGATACCGAGGCAGATGGAGAGCTACCTAAGGGAGCGCCTGCCGGAGCGGACGTGGCAGAACCGGCTGATGCGTGAGGGGGGTCAGGCCTTCATGGAATTCGGCCCATTGGACGTCGATCGCCTGTCCCGGCTGGGCATCGTGCCTGACAGCCTGGGACCCAGGCAGGTCGTGTGCCTGTGGGATGAGGCCAGCCCGCTGGAGGTCGGCGGCTACCTGGTCGTCGACAATCTGGCCATGGGCCGGCCGTCGATGGGCGGCATCCGCATGCTTCCTGACCTCACGCCGGCCGCTGTCCACAATCTTGCCCGCGGAATGACCCTCAAGAATGCCGCAGCCAACCTGCCCTACGGTGGAGGCAAGTCCGGGATTGTAGCCGCCCGCGATCTCTCGCCCGCGGACCACACTCAGGTTGTGCGCGGCTTCGCCCGGCTCCTGTGTCGTTACCGCGATCTCTACCTCCCGGGACCCGACGTCGGCACCAACGATGCCGACATGAAGACGGTGGCGGTCGAGAACGGCCTCGACAACGCCCTGTCTAAACCCGCCGAGATGGGCGGGAACCAGATCGACCGCCTGGGCGCCGCCGCCGGAGGCGTGATCATCGCTCTCGACCAGTTGCTCAGTGAAATGCCGCGGGTCAAGTCTCTTCCTCAGTTCGCGAACCGGCTCGCTCCCTCCCGGGGAGAGCTTACGGTCCTGATCCAGGGCTTCGGAGCCGTGGGCGCCCAGGCCGGACGCATTCTGAGGCAAACCATGCCCTCGGCCCGCGTCATCGGCATCAGCGATGAGGAGGGATATCTCTACCAGGAAGAGGGTCTGCCTATCGATCAACTCTTCGGCTGCTGGCAGGAACACCGCCTCATAACCCGTCGCTACTACCAGGAGCATTTGCAGGACTCTCCCGGACAGGGACGGCCGACGAAGTACTCCAGCTGCCCGGACGACTTGCTGCGGGAGTCGGCCCACTGCCTGATCCCCGCCGCTCCCATTGCCAACTACCTCGACGTCGATCCCGCCTCTAATCCTTCGATGACAGTCGACCGAATGGGGCGGTTGTCGCTCATCGTCGAGGGCGCCAACACGTATTCACCCGACCCGGCCCGCAAACAAGCGCGCGCCAGGATGGAGCGCGCTGTCTACCGCCAGGCAGGCGTCCTGATCGCCACCGATTACCTGGTGAACTCCGGAGGCGTGATCTTCGCTGCCCAGGAACACTTGATCAAGACGCCCGACCACTTGCGAATCCCGGATGGCATGTTGGGCGACCGGGAGGCCGTCGATCAGTGGCTGGAAGAGCACGCCGCCGAGCTGGCGAAGCTGGCCGAGAAACGTCGGGTCGCGGCCGAGTCCTCCCGGGACCAAGTCATCCGCCGCAACATGCGGGAGTTGGTTGGCCTGCTCGTCTCGGATGCCGACATGCTCCCTTGCGAGGCGGCCGAGCGTATCGCCGTGGGGCGCATCGCGGCCAGCGAGAGCGGCCGGACGGCGACTGAGATCATGGCACCCCTCCCCACCATTCCGCTCTCAAACACGGTCCAACAGGCGGCCGCGCTCCTTGTCGAAGCCGGAAGCCCGATCTTGGCGGTCGTGTCTGCAGAGGGCACTCTAGCCGGTGTGGTCACCGAGTGGGACATCACCCGCGCCTGCGCCGGCGCCTGTGCAGGGGAGACCGCCCTCGAAAGCATCATGACCCGTCAGGTAATTTCCGCCTCGCCGGCGGATAGTATCCTGGAGGTGGTCCGCAAGCTCGAATACCACGAGATCTCGGCCATGCCCATCGTCGACGGTGGCCAAGTGATCGGCATGATCAGCGCCGATCTGCTTGCCCGGCGCACGCTGCTCCGACTGCTGCACAGCGGGGCAACCTGAGGCCGGCAACCGCAGGTGACCTGATCCACACAGCCCTCCCGCTGGCCATGAGCCAGCGGGAGGGCTGTGTCTCTCTGACGCCGAGCTCGATCGCCTGTGAGCGTCAGACGCTATTCAGGCTCCTCATACCACTTGCGGCTCTCGCCGAGCCGCGCCCGCAACTGCCAGCGAAGCGACTTGGGCGCTTCTTCGATCATCTGCATCAGTCGCCGGGCCCGCTTGATGGTGACTTCCGCCTCGCCGGATTCCAGGACCTGGGGGGCGAGGCTCATGCACTTCTCCAGATTCATCGTAGTCGTCTTATACCACCCCCAGTCACCCACGCACAGCTCGACGATGACCAGTGGATCAATGACGCCCGGCTGGGACGCGCCACCAAGGTCAAAGCGGCCAAGGAGGCCGCAGATCCGACGCAGCTCCCTCTCCTCGCCTTTGACATTCTGGAGCTGCGAAAGAAGCAGCTCGGTCGGCGGCAAGGTGTATTCATCCAGGTGGAGGCGGTCTCCAAACTCGAGCCGATGGAAGGACTGGACCCCATCCAGGTAGATCTCCAGCAGCTGTCGCGTCTCGGGATGTGCGTAGCGCAGGCGATCGTGACCGAAGAGGGCGTTGAAGCGCCGGTCCGGGATGTATCCCAAAGCCGCCAGGAGTATCTCGATCTGGCGCGCCTGCGCCGTCCTCCCCGCGAGCTCCAACACCCCTTCTTCCTGACTCGGAGCCGGCTCCGCAGCCGCAAGCGCCGGACAGCGAAGACGGATGGCCATCTCCCCCATCAGGCGCAAGCTGACCTTCTCGGCCCGAGCGCGCAACACGATGTCCAGGCCAGCCTGTTCGATGGCCGAGCTTGGGACCACTTCGAGGACAGGGGCCTCTGAAACAGGCGCCGGTTGCGCGCCGGTCAACTTCCTCTCCAGGGGCGTCGCCTCGCGGGCTTTGAGGCTTTCCTGGAGTCTGCGGGCAACGACGTTGGCTGTCAGATTCAGAAGCGGCACATTGATGTTGGGGACACAGAGCACGACCAGGCACGCGGCACCCAGGTTCTTCACCACCAGGCGACCTTCTGCGTACATCAGATCCAACTCATGCACCTTGCGCCGCCGGGCCGCCTTCAGAGCCTCAAACGTCCGGGTGAACGTCTTTCCCACTTCGGGGAGCCTTGCCGGGTCGAAGCCTTCAGACAGGGTCGAGGCGAGGAGGCCTCCCTTGTCTGCATAGACAAAAGCCCCCCGCACACCCACGACGCCGGCCAGGTCCTGCAGCATCTGTTCCATGGCTACCTCAGTCCCTGGAGGAGAGTCTCGGCTCGGGAAGCGACTAGCGAAGGTGAGGCGCTTCCATCGAGCAGGAGCCCAACGAAGTGATCCATGTGCCTGAGGACAAGCATGCTTCCGACTCCCATAGTCACGCCGGCGCGCCGGAAGCCGCCCAACTGCAGGATCTCCCCGGTCTGGTCGGCGGCGGCCGCAACGAACGCCGCCACCGCGCCCTCTTTCTCTGCATCCCCGGCAATTGCCTGCGCCAGGACGACGCCATCATCGGCGACCAGGACCGTCCCCGCCACCCCCTGGATCTTGGCCAAGGCCTGCGCCGTCGCGTCCATAAGGCTCATCTCCTGTGGCTGACCACTCCCCTCCGGCGGCGGCAGCGGGTCCGCCTCCTCCTTGACAATCCCGATCGCGCCTTCATCCATTCTTCGCGCTCCCTCAAGCAGGAGGCCCGCGTACGAGCGGTAGATCGTCCGAACAGGCGGCCGGACGTCGGCATCCAGTGAGAAGGCCCCCTCGCTCCAACCCAGGATGTCGTAGATCACCTGCTCACCCTGCTGGTCGCCCCGAGTGGCATGGACGACCTCACCGGCTTCGAAGAAGATCGCGGCTTGCTCGCCGCCAGCCTCGAGACTGAGTTGCGCCGTCATCCCTTCCTGGCAGGTGTGTTGGATGAGTTCGGCCACACCCATGTCCCGCAGGTTACCGCGCACGGCCATAGGCACCTAGCCCCAGATCGACTGTAATTCGGCGTGAAGGGCGCGTATCGCTCGGTTGGTCAGCAGACGATAGCGTTTCCGTCTATCGGGGATCATCACTGCCAGGATCAAGCCATAGTCGCCCACCGAGAACGGGCGGCAAACCAGCCGCCGGCCCGCGGAATCAAACAAGGTGACCTCGTCTGCGGCGGCCATGCCGAGTCGATCGCGCACCTGGGCAGCCGTTTTCTGCACCAGCGCCACGACGGCTGCCTGCGCATCCGGCGCCTGGCCTGCGGAGGCCGCCGAGGCGATCGGGAAACCCTGCAGGTCGGTCAGGACCGAGAGGCTGAAGCCGCCGAGCTCGTTCATCTCGGATAGAACCGTGCGCATCGCCGACTGGCCGCGGTCGTTGTCTGGGATCACGCGTTGTTCGCCTCGGATTCCGTCTGCACGACCATCGCCTCCCTGAGATCGCCCACCGGGTCACCACCCCCTCAGACCCCCGACACCTCTTCTCAAGCCATCTCGCGCTGCAATCCCACAACTACGTCGCGGATGATTGTCTTGAGGGTGTCGAACACGCCAATGCCTCGAACGGCGACCGCCGGGTAGTTGGGGTAGCCATTGACTTTCAGCAGCCGCCGTAAGGCCACGGCCGGCAGGGCGTCGGGGAGATCCTGTTTGTTGAATTGTACGACCATGGGAAGCCTGTCTGGGGGCAACGACAGGGAGACCAGATGGGCACGCATCATCTGCCAGGACTCGAGGTTGGACTCCAGCCGTTTGGCGGCGGAGTCGGCGACGAAGACGACCCCATCCGCGCCCCGCAAGACAAGCCGCCGGCTGGCCTCGTAGTGAGGCTGGCCGGGCACGGTGTACAGATGGATTCGCGGCCTCAGGCCGCCGATTTTGGATAGGTCCAGGCGCAGGAAATCGAAATACAGGGTGCGATCATCGTCGGTCTTCAACGAGATCAGCTCCCCGCGACGCTGGGGGTCGGTGTGCTCGTGGATGCAGATCAGGTTGGTCGTCTTGCCGCTCAGAGGCGGGCCGTAGTAGACAACCTTCAGGTTCAGTTCCCGGCGCGCCCAGTTGATGAACATCCTCGCCGCCTCTTTACGCCGCGCCCAAGCGCATTGCCCATCGCCATCGACGCAACGCCGAACCCACCCCAACCCTTGCGAGGCATGCCAGAAATCAGTCTTGCCAGAGGTTCCCCAGCGCCCGGTCTACCTCATCGGCCAGGCTCTTCTCATCCAATTCCACCGGCCCGTGCCCGGCTTGCTCCGGGGTTTTCTCAACCGTCTTGGCCAGCAGGCGAGCCGCCTCCAGGCCGAGCAACCGCAGCCAGCCGACAGGGACTTCCCCAGCGGCAAGCAAGAAGAGAATCATGTGCTGGCCCGCGTCGGTGACCAGAATGTGACAGTTCTTGCCTTCGCGCAGGACTACCTGACGCTCTTCGTATGTCCCGGTCAGGTGGGCGATCTGATGGCTGGCAGCCAAGTCACCAGCGATCAGGCTGCCGAGTGCGACCACGTCGACCTTCTGCGCGTGGTCGCCGGAGGCCGAGATGAATTGCCCATCGCGTGCAGTGAGGACAACGAGCGAAGCTGGAACCTTGTGCCGGAGATCGACCAACAGGTGATCGATCTCCCGGACATGCTGCGGGAAGAGCATCAAGCCTGTGCTTACGTGGTGTCCCTCCGGCGGAATCTCCATCCCCACCCACTCCGAGAGCCAAGGTCCCCGATAGCATACCACACAAGACCCGAGTCCTTGCGTTGCACGAATCGTGCAAATCCCCCGCTCTCTCCCCGACCATCAGCCATGCGGGTCCATGGACCGGGCAGGGCGCTTCTCGACCACGCTGCTTGTTTCGCGGTTCGCAAGTTCGGGCAAGAACCTATAGCGGATCTTCCCCGCTTGCGGCAGGCAGCCGAGGGCTCGTCGGCCCCCTCCCCCTAGCCTCGCGCAGCAGCCCGTAGCGACACTTGCGCCGCGCTGCGCGCAGCGCAGTGCAGGTGAGCGGAGGGCCTCCCCC
>CAZEMA010000098.1:0-9419 GCA_964513155.1 uncultured Anaerolineaceae bacterium | reverse complement strand
CGGGACAGGGCTGAGTCGGTTGGCTGAGCCACGGAGGACAAGGAAGGATGTGGTCGGGGGTGTCGCCTGTGCCTCTGCTGCCACGACCGCACCCTCTCGAGCCGAGGAGGCTCGTGCCCGGCAACGGCCCTGCGCCGCCCCCTTGCGCTCCGCGGGAATGCCGAGGATGCTAGATAGGGCTGCCACGACCATCCGGTGCAATTGAGATTGCGCCGTCATGAGCATGGTGACTTTGATACGGAGGGTTGTCTGATGTTACATTCCTTCTTCGCCCCGCAAGGGGTCGTCGTCATCGGTGCCAGCCAGAATCCCGCCAAGCTGGGATACGGGGTCGCCCGGAACTTGGTCGTCTCCGGGTACCAGGGGGGAATCTACTTTGTCAACCCCCATGGCGGGAAGCTCTTTGAACGGCCGATCTACTCCAATATGGCCAGTGTCCCCGATCCGGTGGACCTGGCGATGATCCTGATCCCCGGCGCGGCGGTCCCCCAGGCGCTCGAGGAATGCGGCCGACGCGGCATCCAGGCTGTCATCATCGGATCGGGTGGGTTCCGCGAGGTCGGCCCCGAAGGCAAGGCCCTCGAGGAGCGTTGTCTGGGAATCGCCCACCGGTATGAGATGCGCGTGATCGGCCCTAATTGCATCGGGCTGCTGGACACCCATCTCCCGATCGACATAACATTCCTGCCGTTGCCGGGACCTATCCCGGGCGACATCGCATTCCTCTCTCACTCGGGCGCGATCTGTGAGGCGGTCATCGACTGGGCGCGCGGCCAGGGGTTTGGCCTGTCACGCCTGGTGAGCCTGGGCAATCAGATGGACCTCACCGAAGGGGACGTTCTGGCGCCGACGGCCGCCGATCCCCACACGCGGGTGGTGGCCATGTACCTGGAGGGTGTGGGGGATGGTAGACGCTTCGTCCAACAGGCCCGGCGGGTGACGCGAACTAAGCCCGTGGTGGCGATCAAGGTTGGGCGTTCCGCGCGCGGACAGGAGGCGGTGGCCTCGCACACCGGCGCCCTGGCGGGCCGGGATGCGGCGTTTGATGCCGCCTTCCGCAAAGCCGGAATCATCCGCGCCGAGAGCAGCGAGGAGATGTTCAACTGGGCGCGGGCGCTGGCCTGGTGCCCCCTGCCGCGCGGCCGGCGGACGGCTGTGCTGACGAACGCCGGCGGGCCGGGCGCCATTGCCACCGATGCTCTGGAGGCAAGCGGCCTCGAAATGGCCGAGCTCAGCCGGGCCACCCGAAACGCCCTGCAGCGGATTCTGCCGCCCGCGGCCAGCGTGCGGAATCCGGTCGACATGCTGGCCGCGGCTGGACCCTTTGAATACGCCGGATGCCTGAGCGCGCTGCTGGGGGATGAGGGCGTGGACGGGGTGATGGTCATCCTGCCGCCGCCGCCCATGACCACGGCCGCCGAGGTGGCCGGGGCGATCATCCCTCTCATCCGTTCGGCGGACAAACCGGTGGTCGTGGCTCTGATGGGCGAAGACCTGATCAGTCATGCTTCGCGCCTGTTCCGCCAGGCGCACGTGCCCGACTACCGGTTTCCGGAGAGGGCGGCCTCGGCGCTACGCGTCCTGGCCGTGCGGCAGGAGCAGCTGACGGCGCCGCAGGTGAAGCCGAGTCGGCCTGCGGGTATTCGACGGGAAGCGGCTCGATCGCTCCTGGCCAAGGCGCCCCGAGGGCGGGACGGCTTCCTCGCGGTCGGCACAGCCGCGCAGATCCTGCAGGCCTACAAGATAGCGGCACCAGCCACAGAGCTGGGGCGCAGCCCCGGTGAGGCGGCGCGGGCTGCAGAGCGGATCGGTTATCCGGTTGTGCTCAAGATCGCCTCTGCCGACGTGACCCACAAGTCGGACATCGGCGGTGTGTTGCTCGGTGTCGAGAGGAAGCAGGAGGTGATCGAGGGTTTCGAGCGCGTACGGCAGGCGGCGAGGCGCGTGGCGCCAAAGGCTCGCATCGAGGGCGTCTGGGTCCAAGAGAGTCTGCCGCCGGGGCAAGAGGTCATTGTCGGCGTCGTGCGCGATTCACAGTTCGGCCCGCTGGTGATGTTCGGTTCCGGCGGTGTCGAGGTTGAGGGATTGAATGATGTCGCCTTCGCCCTGGCGCCGCTCACCTCGGTCGAGGCAGGGCAGATCATCGATTCGACCTGGGCGGGACGGCGATTGCGAGGGTTTCGCAGCCTTCCGGCCGCGGACCGGGCCTCGGTGCTGGAGGTGGTCATGCGGCTGGCGCAGCTCGCCGCTGACTTCCCCGAGATCAGTGAGGTTGAGATCAATCCGCTCCGGGTGTGGGAAGTGGGCCAGGGCGCCGCGGCGCTGGACGTGCGGCTGAGGGTGACGGAAGAGTAGTATGCCTTTGGGAGCAGGCTGCGGAAGCCTGCGGAGCCGTGCGATTCTTGTCCGATCATCGGGTGCCCGCCTCTCTCTGTAGGATCGGGGAAGGGCCAAGTGCTTATGCAGGAGGAGACTGTGAAACTCAGCGCGCGCAACGTCCTGAAGGGAAAGGTAAAGTCCGTCAAGCCCGGCGCCGTCAATTCCGAGATCCTTCTCGAGTTGGCGCCGGGAATCCAGCTTGTGGCCGTCATCACCAAGGAGTCGGCCGAGCGTCTCGGCCTGTCCGCTGGCTCCCCCGCTTACGCGATCATCAAAGCCTCCAGCGTCATGATCGCCACAGATTGAGGGCTCCCAGGGGCGAGCTTCGGGCCAGAGGGGACTAGTCCTAGCCGGCGTAGGGGTCAGCGGCTGGAAGGCGGCGCGGAGGAACCTCGCTGGCCCATCGTGCTGATCCAGCAGGGTGATGAAAAGCCGCCTTGCCCGGAGAGGAGAACCGCAGGTGTGGTGGTTGGGGCTTCCCCCCAGCCACCACACCTGCGAATTCCTTCCAGGAAGCAGGGCTTCTTCTTCACACTCTGGACAGCCGGGGGCATTTCCTTCCGGGCCTGTCGCTTGCTACGCCTAGGCCTCAAGGATCCGGGTCCAGCGGACCCAGGCGCGGGCGATCTCGCCAGCCACGCGGGCGTTTTGTCGCAGCAGAGCCAGGTTGGCCCGCAGGCTGGCGCCTCCGGTGTGCTCGACCAGGCGAGAGAGCAAGAAGGGCGTCAATTCCTTGCCGCTGACACCGGCCTGTGTAGCCTCGGACAGCGCCCGATCGAGGGCAGCCTCAACCTCCGCTGCGGGCGCGGCCGCATCCTCGGGGCAGGGGACGCAGATCAAGACCGCCCCCTTCTGGCCCAGAGACCAATGGGACCGGAGAATGGCGGCTGCCTGGTCAGCGTCATTGACGCGCGCGGTGACCGGCAGACCGCTAGTGATGCTGAAGAACGCCGGGAACACGTCGGTTTGCCAGCCGATGACCGGCACGCCTTCCGTCTCCAGCCACTCCAGCGTGCGCGGCAAATCGAGGATCGACTTGGCCCCCGAGCACACCACCGCCATCGGCGTCCGGGCCAGCTCGGGCAGATCCGCGGAGATATCCCCGGTGGTGCCTCGGTGCACCCCGCCGATCCCTCCGGTCGCCAGCACGCGGATGCCCGCGGCCTGCGCGATGTACATCGTGGCCGAGACCGTCGTGCCGCCGTTGCCGCCGTGAGCAGTGACGATGCCCAGATCCCGCCGGTTGACCTTGCGCGCATCCGGAGCCAACGCCAACCGTTCCAGGTCCTCTGCAGAAAGGCCGAGCCGGACCTTACCCTCGAGGACGGCGACGGTGGCCGGGTGGGCGCCGGCCGAGCCTACCTGTGCTTCCATCTGGCGCGCAATCTCGATGTTCACCGGCCGGGGCAGGCCGTGTGTGATCAGCGTCGACTCGAGGGCGACGACCGGATTGCCCGCCGCCAGCGCAGCGGCGACGTCCGGGGAGGCATGCACCCACTGGGGCAGGTTGTCGCTCATGCGCGGCTCGCGGGCGGGCGATTGACGGCCGGGTCAGCGCAACTGCTCATACAGCGACTCGAGCGAGAGGTCGGGGGCGACGCTGCCGCGGGACCGCAGGGTCAGCGCTGCGGCGGAGACGCCCAGGCGCACTGCCTCGTCGAGTGGGATGTCGTTCAACAGCCCAAAGATGACGGCTGCGGTCAAGGCGTCACCGGCCCCGGTTGGATCGATGATCTCGGTCTTGATCTCCGGGACGCGGCCGCTGACGTCGACGGTGGCGTAGCCCACGCCGAACTCGGCCTGGGAGACGATGGCAATCTCGACGCCGAGTGAGACCAACCGACGCGGACAATCGATCGGCCGTTCCCCTTGCGGCGGGGGCGGTGTGCCCGGGCAGAGAGCCTCAACCTCGGCCTCGTTGCAGACGACCAGCCAAAGATTCTTGAGAAGGGGGGCCAGGCGCGGGGCTAGAGACACAGAGGTCGGATCGGCGGCGACCGGAACACCATTGCGGCGTGCCAGGGATACGATGGCGCCCAGGGTCTTGACGGGCAGGTTGGCGTCGAGGACGACGGCGGCTGCTTCCTCGAACAGGCTGCGGCACTCCCGAATGTACTCCGGGGTGAGCATGTCCATGACGCGCATGTCATCCAGGGCAAGCTGGATGCGCCCCTGGCGATCCAGCACGGCCAGGTAGGCACCCGTGTGTTGCTCGGGCACAATCAGGACGTGTTCGACGTTGACGCCAGTTTCGGCCGTCTCCTCGAGCAGTTGCCGTCCCTGCCGGTCCTTGCCGATGGCGGTGATCAGGACGACATCCATGCCCAAGTGGGCGATGTTCTCGGCGATATTCCGGGCGACGCCGCCGGGTGCAGCGCGCAGGTATCCAGGCGTAGACGTTCCCACCTGGACCGGGCCGAGGGGGCGGCCGATGATGTCCAGGCCGGACGCTCCGATAACCAGGACATGGCCCTGGCGAGCGGGCGTGGCCATCAGGCGTCTCCCCCGAGCCAGTGGGGGGCGGTCATAGAGGCGAGGTGCCGCATGGCGGCCTCAAAGTCCACGGGGAGATGCGCCTCCGGATCGCTCGCCAGCTCATCCCGCATGCGGCGCAGTTGCCCCTGGATACGACTCAGCAATTGCAGGCACAGCGCCTGCGTGTCCTGGCCTTGCCCGTCGCCGCGCCAGATCTCGACGATCTCAGCCAGTAGGCTGGTGGCCCGTTCACGGTAGCCACGCAGGTGCTGCCGTTCCAAGTAGGAGGGGGCAGCGTACAGGTCCAAGCGTTCCTTCTCCCGCCAGGCATCGATCAAGGTCTGGCTGACCCCCGTGGCTGTGGCGGAGGCAGACGCCGGATCGCGAACTTCCCAGGTGCCAACGCCGACCCAGTCCAGCTCCAACCCCTGGGCATGCAGTCGGCTGGTTTGCTCGGCGGTGTGGAAACGGGCCGTGAGCTCCTCGCGAGCGATGGCAAAGCTTTGCGGCGCCTCGGCCGAATTAGGTTGAGGGCGGAGAGCGAGGAACTCCTCCAGGCTCAGCCGCTCGACGAAGCGCTGAATCTCACGGCGCATCCGTCCTGCGAGCGTTTCCACCCAGGGCTGTCGAGCGTTCTCGGTCACCGGCTGGCCGTAGACGAGTTTGAGGACGCTCGCCTCATCGTAGGGGTAGGGGTCCTTCAAGTTGCGGGAGCGGCGGCTGCCGCGGTAGACGCGGAAGACCATGCGGGCGTCCCGGGCGAGGACCTCGATGCCATCCCGGGTCATGGCCCGGATCGAGTCCATCCGGGTCGTCTGATCGCGCAGATCGACGACATCTCGCAACCGCTCAAAGCCCTCGATGAACTGGAAGGGTGTCGGGCCGTAGACCCTTGGCCGGCCATCCAGGGTCTCAGTCACGGCGGCGTAGCCCAGGTGGATTCTTAAATAGCCCGGCCCGCCGATCGCCAGCGCCGGATGGTCGTGATCCAAGGCCTCCATGTCCCCGGTCGAGACCTGGAGGCGAGGGTACGACAGGTAGTCCAGACCAAAGAGCGAGGACCACAAGTAGCGCGAAGCGGTGGAGGGCATTTCGAGCTCGAAGAGGTCCGAAAGGTAGGCGGCGGCGAGGCGCAATCCCAGCCACAGCGCGGCCGCTACCGGGAGCAGGGGGGCAAGCACCCGGGGCGTGAAGAACATGCTTGCGGTCCGGACCATGCTATCGAAGGGGAAGGGCAACCGGTTCAGCCAGCCGGGGAGTGCCGGGGCGGTGAAGGCCGCCGCCGCGACCAGGCCGATCCAGTAGGCCGCGAAGACGCCCCAGACGATGACAAAGCGGAAGATGGGCGCGGAGGCATCGCGGCCGAGGAACCATTGCTCCAGCCGTCGCAACAGAAGCCGCACGGGAGAGGGCCGGCGGGCAGAGACTCTCATGCCTGCCCCTCCGGCCCCGGCTCTTTGCAGTCGGAGTCCAGGGCCAGGACTTGGCTGCGGATGCGTACCAGGTGGGCTGCCAAGGAGCTCCCCTCGGGAAGCAGTTCCTTCTTACCGGAGAGGCGCAAGGCGTCCATCAGGATGAGGGACAAGGTGTCGCGACGGTTGGGTGCGACGCCGCTGGCCAGGTCGGACCGCAGACCTGCGGTGAGGTTCTCACACAGGTCCTTGTAGGCCTCCCGCTCTCCGATCCGCCTGCGGGATTGTGCCTCCTGCTCTGCATCCGTGAGCATCTCGTGGATGGCGCCCGACCAGCTCTCGCGCCAACGCAGGGCACGCTCGTCTCGGACGTCGGCGGGCAGAGTCAGGCCGGAGATGTCCACATCCAGCACCCGGATGCCCCGCTCGTGCAGGATGCGAAACTCGCGGCTGGGCTTGCGGCTAGGTTTGCCCTCGGCATCCGTCCCCAGGTACATCGGGGAGGTGAGGCGGCCGAGGATCTCGTGTTGGATCCGGCCCAAGGGCAGGCGGCCCTCGCGACTGGGACGCAGCAGAGCGGGCAGCTCCCAGTTCTTCGCCTGCTCCCGCCAAATGTCGACGACCAGGAGCAGGGGAAGGTTGGTCCAGGGCACATCGTAGCGGCCGCCATAGGCATGGCCGTACACTGCCCGCCCGGCGGCGATGGGGTAGAACTCAAAGGGCAGGTCGTGGTCGCCTCGCGGTCTGTGCGTCCTGCCACCACCGCCCGGGTGCAGAACGAAGGTCACGCTGAGATCGGCGGAGACCGGGATTCCGTCTTTGGTCACAGCTAGCGAGGAACCCGCCTGTCTCTCGGCCTCTTCGGCGGTCGTCGGCTGCTGGGCGGGCAGCCGCCGCACTTGAGGTCGCAGGTCGAGCGCCTCGGCCAGGCGTTCGCCTGGGGCGGTGAAGGTCAGCCCGGGTCCGACGGCGCGGGTGAAGCGGACGTCCGTCCGCAGGACGGCAGCACTGTCGTGGTCGACCAGGAGGACGCCCGGGCCACGGCGTTTGCGGTCCTGCCCGGATTCCTGGGCCCGACCGTTGTGCACGAACATCACCGGGCCGCTGACCCCAACTAGGTACCGCAGCAGTCGCCCGATGACCGTGGCCCGCTCACCCAGCGACCGGACGGGAAGAACGAATTGGGAGGTGAGCCCTATCGTCAGAAGGAGGGAGACGAGAGCCAGGTCGAGATGGGTCAGCGTCGTGCGCAACGCTGGCCGGTTGGGCTCGGGCAGCAGTGTCATCAGGTGCAGGCCGGCCCAAACCGCAACGACCAGCCAGCGGATGACCTCGCCCGGGTAGGTCCACACCTGCTGCCCAGGAGGGATGAATTGCCCGATGAAGATGGCGATTCCCAGGAGGGAAAGGAGACCCAGGAAGATGGTGATGCCGGGGGATGGGATGATGGCCTCGCCGCCAGACCAGGAGGTCCACCCGTACACGGCCAGCATGAATGCGAGGACCGCTCCAGTCTTGAAACCTGGACGGCGGTAGAACGGCAGCATCTCCATAGAGAAGCGATTCTATCCGAAGTTCGCCGTCAGGCAAACCTGCGACGCGGGGGTAGACCTGGGCGACGCCTCGAGGGGCGGATCGCCGGCTCTGCCGGGCTCCCGGCACCCCCAGGCCATCGGTACCCACGCTGAGGAGTGGCCTGGGTGTTCGGTCAGAATGAGCTTGGGGGCACGCTTTGGAGCCCCCCTTAAGCGGGGGTTGCGGGGAAGGCGGGACTGGTATACTCTCCGGCTACAGATTCCGCGGTAAGGCGGAGAAGCAATGGTGTACTCAGTGGTGACCCGACAGTCCGAGCTTCTCAGAGTACTTGGCCGACTGGCCGACGAGCTCCCCAGGCCGGAGTGGGTGGCGCTTGTGGACGACAACGGCCTGATCGTGGCCTGTGTGCCCGCGGAGCCCCCGATAGACACGGAGCGCATCTCGGCGATGGCGGCCGCCTCGGTCATGCTGGGCGAGCGAGTGCTTGGCGAGCTCGAAGGGGGCATCCTGCGCTACGCCAGCGTTGCTGGCTCTGTCCGCCAGAACCTGACGGTCATCCTCAGCAAGGAGCGGCTGCTCTCGATCGGCCTGCGCCCGGAAGTCCCGGCCCAGGCCACCTTCGGAGCGCTGGGCCGCTGGGTTCCGGAGCTGGTCCGGACGCTGATGATGCGCCTCGGCGGCGAGTAGAGGCTCCTTTCAGGTACTGCAACCGATTCGACTGCCCGTGCCGGCGGCCTCGCGTCGAGCCTCCCACCTCTTCAGTGTCGCATGGCCCAAGCTGCAAAGGAAGATCGGCGCCGCCACTCCGCGCCCCGAAATGGCCGAAAGGAAGCCAGAGAGGATGGAACCGTTCCGCATCGCCCCGATGAAGCCGCTGATCCGGCTCGAATGGCTCGATAGGATCGGCATCCGAGTCGGGACCGTCGAGTGAGTTGGTCATGCCCAAGGCCTGATCGCCCGGCAAGGCTGCTTGTCGACTGCAGTGACCGCAGGCGCCGGCCCGGGCCGGCATGAAGAGGGACAGCTCGACGCGAGGGAGTCGCAGGGCAGGCAGGGGCTCTTCGTCGTCAAGCTTGAGCCGAAGACAATGATGGGGATGGTCTCCGAGGCGATGCTGTTCGAGATCGGCTATGCGGAGGCCATCCTTCCCGTGATAGCCATACCGGAGAGGCCGGCGCCGAATGGCGCGCCGATTGAGTGTTGGGCAGAGTCTCCCCGGGAGGTCTCCCCGGCCGGTCCCAGAACACCAGAGCATAGTCCCGGTGCGATTGCCCTATGCCCCGATTCGCTGTATCCTCGACGAGATGAGGGCGGGCCATGGGCCCATGACGGCATCCGGCAGGAGGAGACGGCATGGGTTACCTCTATCCGCTGTGGCTCTTCCTGACCGCGGTCTTCTTCTACTTCGCCTACATCTCCTGGCGCCAGTCTGGGTCCGCGCTTCGTCCTTTCCGGTTCCGTCACCGGGGCGGGGGGGAGAATGACCCCGGCAAGGCGCAGGAGATGGATCCCTATCTCCAGGCGTTCATCAGCGACTGGAACCGCTACCTGGATTCGATGAATTCCAGCTACAGGGCCCGCAACCGGGCTGCCGCTGTTGGCTTCTTCGTCACGGGG
>CAZEMA010000097.1:0-9451 GCA_964513155.1 uncultured Anaerolineaceae bacterium | reverse complement strand
CTGCCCCGAACCGCAGGTGCGGGGGACGGCCCCCTGCCCGCGCGAAGCCCCCCGAGGCGGAGCCGAGGGGCCCTCTCCGCCGAGAGGCTGACTTCACATGGACGGTTTGGGGCGGAGAGGGGGTGGAGAAACTCAAGGAGGCGGGGGGCCGTCGGCCCCCCGCCTCCTTCAAGGCCTCACCCCTCCCCCGGCTTGACCCTCTCCTGGAGAGCACACCGGGCCGGGGGAGGGGTCGGGGTGGGGGCCGACGAGCGCATAACTGCCTGCCTCGAGCGGGGAAGAAGCGCGATAGGTTCTTCTACGGACTAGCGAAACGCGACACTGGCTGCCTTGGGGAGCGAAGACCCCCGAGATAGGCTCTAAGCGCGGGGATGCAAGAATCGGCTCGATCGAGGCTGCAGCGTCAAGGCCCCGATTGTGTTCCCTGGAGCCGAGGGTGCCTTGCATGGCGCCGGCCTTCCCGCTGGTGCTACAATGGTCACTACGATCAACCGGAGTGTGCGCCTCCCCATACATCGGGAGAGGATGAAGCAAGCCTCTGAAGACGTGTGAAGACGGTTTCGAGAAGCCTATGTGGAAGACGTACTACACTCCGAAGACCCTTGACGAGGCGCTGGCCCTTCTGGCGGAACACGCCCCGAAGGCGCGGATCGTGGCCGGCGGAACCGACCTGATCCTGGAGCTCGAAAGGGGCGTGCGCACCGGGATTGACACCCTGATCGATATCACGCGACTGCCCGGCCTGGACGCCATTTCGCGGGACTCGGACGGCTGGGTCCATCTGGGGCCGCTGGTGACGCACAACCAGATCGCTGGATCCGATCTCGCGTTGCAGCGGGCCTTCCCCCTCGCCAGGGCCTGCTGGCAGGTAGGCGCCCCTCAGATCCGGAATCGGGGCACCGTTGCTGGCAACCTGATCACGGCCTCGCCTGCCAACGATTCCATCTCCCCGCTCTTTGCGCTTGGGGCGCGGGTCACGCTCCGCTCCAAAGGGGGCGAGCGCACCGTACCGATCGAGTCGTTCTACACGGGCGTGCGCAAGACGGTGATGCGGGCGGACGAGTTCCTTTCGGACATCGCCTTCCGCGCCCTCGGGCCAGAGGCAAGGGGCACCTTTGTCAAGCTGGCTCTGCGCCGGGCTCAGGCGATCTCCGTCGTGAATGTGGCGGTTGTCCTTCGGATCGACAAGAAGGTGGTGACCGGGGCCGCAGTCACCCTGGGTGCTGTCGCGCCGACGATCGTGCACGCCCAGGAGCCCGAAGCCTTCCTGACGGGCAAGCGTCTGACCCCCGAGGTCATGGCTGAAGCTGCCGCGTTGGCGGCATCCGCCGCCAGGCCGATCTCGGATCTGCGTGCCTCGGCCGAGTACCGGCGGGAGATGGTCCGCGTTTGCACATTGCGCGCCCTGAGAGCGCTGGCCGCCGGCGTCGAGCGGGAGGGGCATCCCGCCGACCCTGTCATGCTCTGGGGGGCCACTCCGGGGCGGCGCAACGGGCGCATCGTACCCGCGGGATTACACGACGGTAGGCAGCCGATCGAGACGACCATCAACGGCAAGCGCTTCTCCTTCCCCACCGGACACAACAAGACGTTGCTGCGACTGCTGCGGGAGGAGGCCGGCCTGATCGGGACCAAGGAAGGTTGCGCCGAGGGCGAGTGCGGCGCGTGCACGGTATTCTTGGATGGAATGGCTGTCATGTCGTGCCTTGTCCCGGCACCCCGGGCCCACGGGGCGGAAATCGTGACCGTGGAGGGTCTCGGAACGGAGACAGCTCTTCATCCGATCCAGCAGGCTTTCATCGACGAGGGCGCGGTCCAATGCGGCTACTGCACCCCAGGCTTTCTGATGGCCGGTGCCAAGCTCTTGGAGGAACGGCCGCGGCCCAGCCGCGAGGACATCCAGCAGGCGTTTACCGGCAATCTGTGCCGATGCACCGGCTACTACAAGATCATCGCTGCAGTGGACAGGGCAGCCCAGCAGGCATAGCCCGGCCCAGCAGGCCTGGGCTTGTGATCTGCAGCGATTGCCGGAAAGGGCCGTCTGCATTGCCATACGGAGGAGAGAATGGGACGAGATACTTGGCGGTACCGAGCACAGGAGAGAGAGCGGGCCAAGAAGAAGCGGATGAACCCGATCTGGCGGGGCGTCGGCTGCCTGATGATCGTGTTCCTCACCCTGGCGGGCTATGGTTTCGCGGATTGGTTCCTGCGTGCCAATGCCACCTCCGGGTGGATAGCCATTCCTCGCGTGTTCCTGTACCCGCCCTTCGCCCCCTGGCTGCCGCATGGCATGCTGGTCAAGATCGTAGTCGCCATACTCTTCATGGTGATGAGCTATGGCCTGGTGAGCACCGTCTATGCCATCCTCTTTCCCATCCGGCCGGAAGAGACCGATGTCCCGCCGCTTCGGCGGCGCAGATCACGCCGCGGCCCATAGGTCGTAGACCATGGATCGCGCCGTCCCCCGCGTCGGCTCGGAGGAGATCGAGCTCTACATCCGGACCTACTACTCTCTCCTGCGATCGACGACGGAGATCCAGATCCGGACGCTCGAGGAGGCCCATGCCAACATGGACTCCTCGCTGCATCCTAATGTCCGCTCCCCCGAGCCGGACATGTCGGCGCTGATCTACAGCAGCCTGCGTCTGCCCCCCTGCATCGCCGAAGTCGAGCGAGTGATTCTGGGCCAGAGTTCGGAGGTCTTCCAGCGGCGCGGTGTCGGTGATGTCACCTCCTGGCAACCGGTGTCGGCCAAGGCCCGGCGCCGCCGGAGCTACTTCGACCGCGAGGCAACCCTCGCCTGCTACATTGCCAGCCGTTCCGATATTGACGACATCCTGCCGACGCTGACCGCCTTCCAGATCGAATGGAACAAGCTTCACCGCCGGATGCAGGGCAGCCAGGTCCGTGACTTCCTGCGGACACCGGTAGAAGGGGCGGAGGGGCTGTCGGTCTTGGCACACGGAACCGGCATCGACACTGCCGATCTTGACCGGTTGCGGCTGGTCTGGGGCGAGGCCTTCTGGCCGACTCTAAGGGCGATAGCCGACGGGCAGAAGCGCTTCAGGGTCCGACTGCTGGCAGGCTCTCTGGCGGACTACCAGCGGGCCACGCAAGAGTGGTGGCGAGGCGTCGAAGAGACCCTCCCTTCCATCGGGAGAAGGCCTGTCTACTTCGTCTCCAGCAATACCCACAGCCTGGTGAACCTGTATACCGGCATCGCCCTCCGCCATGAGGCCAGGCTCATTCAGTCCCTGGACGAGCCCCAACACGCTGATCTGCTGGCGGAGTGGCGCGACATCCAATCCCGCGAGGTGCCCTCCAGCCGGGAGAACTTCCTCTACTATGTGTGGAAGAAGACCCAGGGCACGCCTGAGGGCGAGCGCCTCGAAGCGGAGCGGCTGGCGGTCGAGGCCGAGTGTGGCATCCACCGGTTCCGCAGCGAGCAGAGCTTCGACGTTGAAGTCCAGGTCATCGATCTATCTCGGGCGCGCGCCGACTGGCTCGATCCCCGTCTGTGTTGCCCGGAGATGGAGAGGCTGGCGCGGAGCCAGGCGCTCATCGTCAACATTGACTACCCCTTGGGCATGGCGGCCTACCATATCCTCTCGCATATCGCTACCCGGGTTGGTGAGATACGCGGCGTCTACATCATGGGCAAGGCCGCCACGCTCAACGGCGTTGTCGGGGATGTCATGCTCCCCTCGGTCGTTTTCGACGAGGATTCGCAGAACAGCTACCTCTTTGAGAATTGCTTCACGGCGGCAAACGTGGGCGAGGACATGATCTACGGAACGGTCCTCGACAACCAGAAAGCCGTGGCGGTCCGAGGGACTTTCCTCCAGAACCTTCGCTACATGGATGTCTTCTACCGCGAGGGGTACACCGACATCGAGATGGAAGCCGGGCCGTACCTCTCTGCCGTCTACGAGATGTTCCGACCCAAGCGTCACCCGGAGAACGAGATCGTCAACCTCTACGGCCTGCCTTTCGAACTCGGAATCCTGCACTACGCCTCCGATACGCCGCTCGGCAAAGCGCGAAACCTGGGCGGGGCCAGCCTCTCCTACTTTGGCATGGAGCCGACCTACGCGGCCAGCCTGGCCATCCTCCGGCGAATCCTCGCCTCGGAGACGGGGGGACGGCGAACGGGGGCTGACCCTGTGGGTTCGAGGGAGAGCTAGCGAGAGTTGGGAGGTACGCGCATGCCCGTTGTTGGTCAGTCGGTCCGACGTGTCGATGCCCTGGGTAAGGTTACTGGCAAGACGCTTTTCCCCGGCGACATCAACCTGCCGAACCAGGCCCACATGAAGGTCCTCTTCGCCGGGCGACCGCATGCCATCATCCGCCGCGTGGATACGGCCGCGGCGGAGGCCCTGCCGGGCGTGCTGGCGGTTTTCGCTGCCAAGGATGTCCCGGTCAATGAATATGGCCTGATCCTGCCCGATCAGCCGGTCCTGTGCGGGCCCGGGTCGTCCCAGCCCTATGCCGACCGGGTGCGCTTTGTCGGTGACCAGGTGGCGTTGGTCGTGGCGGAGTCCGAGCCCATCGCAACCGAGGCCCTAGGTCTAATCCAGGTGGACTACGAAGACCTGCCCGTTGTCATCGACCCGGCCGAGGCCATGGCCGAGGGCGCAACACTGCTCCACCCCGACAAGGGCAGCAACGTCTTCTGCCGCTACCGGATCCGCAAGGGCGATGTCGACAAGGGATTCGCCGAGTCGGCGGTCGTGGTCGAGTCGGAGTACCGGACGCCGGCGCAGGAGCACGCCTACCTGCAACCTGAGGCGGGCATCGCCTACATGGACCGGGAGGGGAGGGTAACTGTTGAGGTCGCCGGGCAGTGGACGCATGAGGACCAGGAGCAGATCGCCCACGCTCTGGGATTACCGCTCGACCAGGTCCGGGTGATCTATCCGGCGATCGGGGGCGCCTTCGGCGGTCGAGAGGACATGTCGGTCCAGATCATCCTGGCTCTGGCGGCTTGGCGGCTGCATCAGCGGGGGATCGACCGCCCGGTCAAGATCATCTGGTCGCGCGAGGAGTCCATTCTCGGGCACCACAAGCGCCACCCAATCCTCATCCGGGCTAAGTGGGGGGCGAGCAATGAGGGCAAGATCCTGGCGGCTCAGGTCGAAGTGATCGCCGATGGCGGGAGCTATGCTTACACCTCCACCAAGGTGATGGGAAACACCACCTTGATGTGCACCGGGCCCTATGAGATACCCAATGTCAAGGTCGACTCCTTTGCTGTCTACACCAATCACCTGCCAACGGGCGCCTTCCGCGGCTTCGGAGGGCCGCAAGGGGCGTTCGCGGCCGAGAGCCAGATGAACAAGTTGGCCGAGGCGCTGGGGATGGATCCGGTCGAGATCCGCACCCGCAACGTGCTCACCGAGGGGGCGCTGCTATCTGTGGGTACGCCGTTGCCCAAGGGAGTCACCATCGGCAAGGTCGTCGAGGCGTGCGCGCTCAGAGCTGGTTGGATACGTGGCAAGAAGGGCTGGCAGCGCCCGAGCCGGGAGGCCGTGGGTGAGCCAAGCGGGCAGCATCTGAGGCGAGGGCTCGGGTTTGCCTGCGCCTTCAAGAATGTCGGGTTCTCCTTCGGGGCGCCGGAGAACTGCTGGGCGACGATCGAGCTCCACGGCAAGGCCGCAATTGAGGAAGTCGTCCTGCGCCATGCCGGCGCCGATGTCGGCCAGGGAGCCCACACCGTCATGCTGCAGATGGCAGCGGAAGCCCTCGACGTCCCCATGGCCAAGATCCGGCTGATCGCCTCGGACACCGCTCAGACCAACAACGCCGGCTCCGCCTCGGCCTCGCGCATGACCTTCATGGCAGGCAACTCGATCCGGGGAGCCGCACAGGCGGCGCTAGAGAAGTGGAAGCACGAAGAACGCCCGGCGATTGGCGTGTACCAGTACCGCCCGCCCAAGACCTCCCCCTATGACCCCGAGACCGGGAAATCGGAGCCCAACTTCGCCTACGGCTACGTCGCCGAAGCCGTCACCCTGGAAGTGGACACCGAGACCGGCCAGATTCACCTGCTCGACGTCGTCTGTGGCAACGATGTCGGAAGGGCGATCAACCCCCAGCTCGTTCAGGGCCAGATCGAGGGCGGCGTCGTCCAGGCGATGGGATACGCCATTCTGGAGAGCTTCCAGCAACCCGGCGGCAGAGTGCTCACCAGCCAGCTCTCCACCTACCTGATCCCGACCATCCTCGATATCCCCGACCGGGTCGAGGCCTTGGTGCTCGAATACCCCGACCCGATCGGGCCCTACGGAGCACGCGGGATGGCGGAGATGCCCGTCCTGCCGCTGGCCCCGGCGGTCACGGCGGCCGTGCAGGACGCCCTGGGACACTGGTTCAACGAGTTCCCACTCATCCCCGAACGCGTGATCCGGGAGCTCGGACGAGGTGAAGGCGTATGACCACGTTGCAGATCCCGCGCTCCTCGCTGGGGCTCAGCGGCGCGACCGAACACAAGGCCGGGGGCCGCCCGCTGGTGCTGATCCGCGGCGGTGGCGACATAGCCACGGGGGTGGCTGCCAGACTCTTCCGCTGCGGCTTTGCGGTCGTCGTGACAGAGATTCCCTTCCCGCTGGCTGTCCGTCGGCTGGTCTCGCTCGCCGAGGCCGTATATGCCGGTGAGGTGCACATCGAGGATCTGCGAGGGCTGCTCGTCAATGAGGCGGGTGCGGTCGAGGCCGCCGTACAGACGGGCGTCATCCCCGTGCTCGTCGATCCGGAGGCAGAATGCCGGAAGACGCTCCAGCCGGTGGCGCTGGTCGACGGCCGCATGCTCAAGCGGCCTTCCGAGCTTGGTCCGAACGCGGCCCCGATGGTCATCGGCCTGGGGCCAGGATTCGTGGCTGGGAAGGATTGCCATGCGGTGGTGGAGACCAACCGGGGCCATCGCATGGGGCGCGTAGTGTGGCGCGGCACCGCCGAAGCCGATACGGCCCAGCCCGAGAAGGTCATGGGCTTCGATGTCGAACGCGTTCTGCGGGCCCCGGCCAGCGGCAGCGTCCGGGGCCTTCGCCCTTTGGCGACCGTCGTTCGGAAAGGCGACCCGATTGCCGTTGTCGGTGAGGCGCAGGTGTTTGCTCCCTTCGATGGCACGCTGCGCGGCTTGATCCATGACGGCGTCTGGGTTGAGGCGGACGCTAAGATGGGCGACCTCGATCCGCGGGCGGAGCCGGCCCACTGCTACGAGATCTCTGACAAAGCCCTGGCGGTTGGCGGAGGCGTGCTCGAGGCGCTTCTCTCCCGGGCGGAGAACCGGCGCCTGTTAGGGGGATGACGTGCGGCTGGCCGAGGCGCTGCGCCTGATCCCTGGCCGCGTGGTCGTGTTCACCGGCGCGGGAGGCAAGTCGACCGCGATCGGCCGGCTGGTAGCCGAGCTGGAATCTCAACAACCCGTCATCGTCACGACCACGACCCATCTGGGGCTGGACCAGACGGGGCTGGCCCGCGCTCACCACATCGCATCTGACCAGGCTTCGCTCAACCCGTTACCCGGACTCCTGAGAACCTGCCGCTCGGTGCTCGTGACCGGTCCAGCCGCGCCCGAGGAGGCGCGCTGGACGGGGCTGGGATCGGCCGTGCTGGAGGCGGTTCGCCGGATCGGGGCCGAGGCCGGGGCGACACTCCTGGTCGAGGCCGACGGCGCCCGCGGACGCTCGCTCAAGGCGCCCGCGGCGCATGAGCCGGTCATCCCTCCCTTTGCGGACGTGGTCGTCCCCGTCGCCGGGCTCGATGTCATCGGTGCTCCCCTCGACAGCGAGATGGTCCACCGGCCAGAGCGAGTAGCCGCTTTGCTTGGGCTCGGCCCTGGGGCGCGTGTAGGGGCCGAGCACGTGGCGCGGCTCCTCTGCCATGAAGAGGGTGGTCTCAAAGGCGTCCCCGCCTCCGCTGAGGTGCGGGTGCTGCTCAATAAGGCGGAGGGGCGGGGAAGGGTGGCCGACGGCGAAGAGGTGGCGCTGGCTCTCCTGTCCTCAGGTCGGATTGCGTCTGTCCTGCTGGGGGCCGTTGTCAAGGAAGACCCGGTGCTGGAGTCGGTGGGGCGCGTCGCGGGGGTGGTGCTGGCAGCAGGCGCCTCTCGGCGGTTGGGCGTGGCCAAGCAGACGCTGGCCTTCCAGGGCCGCCCCCTTGTCTGGTATGCGGCGCGGGCGGCCCTCGAAGCTGGCCTCTCGCCGGTAGTGGTTGTGACCGGCGCCGCAGCGGCTGGAGTCAGGCAGGCTTTGGCGGAAGAGCCCGTCCGGCTTGTCGAGAATGTCGAGTGGCAGAGCGGGCAGGCTTCCTCGGTCCGGGCGGGGTTGGCGGCTGTCCGAGGGGAGACCGAGGCGGTCGTCTTCCTCCTGGCCGACACGCCTTTCGTCGATGCCCCTCTCGTCCGGGCGCTCGTGGCGGAGCATCGCCGGTCTTTGGCCCCGATCGTCGCCCCTCGCGCGGCCGACCGCTGGGCGAACCCTGTCCTGTTTGACCGGGTGGCCTATCCGGACCTGGCCCAACTGGAGGGGGACCAGGGTGGCAGAGTGCTTTTCGATCGCTTCGGCGTCAAAGGAGTCGAGTGGGACCCTGCGGTTCTCTTCGATGTTGACACTCCCGAGGACGTGCGCCGACTATCGGAGACGCCTCGGCACGCTCCCCGGTCTGCAGCCGGGACTGGAGGAGGCTCTCGGCCCCAGGAAGAAATGGTGGGCGAATCGGTGGGGAGAGGCAGGCATGCGGTGGCCGCGATTGTCCTGGCCGCCGGGGAGTCGCGCCGGATGGGGCGGCCGAAGATGACGCTGTCCTGGCCGGGGGGCGGGACGGTGATCGGCCAAGTGGCGCACACCTTCCTCCGCGCGGGTTGCGAACCTGTCGTCGTCGTCACCGGCGGTGACAGGAGTGCGGTGGAGGCCGCGCTCGAGCCTATTCCTGTCCATCTGGTGCAGAACCCCCGCTACGCTGAGGGCGAGATGCTCTCCTCGATCCAGGCTGGGCTCCGGTCGCTTCTACCCGGCGTCGAGGCGGCGCTGATCTCGCCCGGGGATCTGCCCCTATTGCGCATGGAGACGATCCTCCGGCTGGTCGAGGCCTGGGAAAGGTCGGGCTCGCCGCTTGTGGCGCCCAGCTTTGAGGGGCGAAGGGGGCACCCGATTCTGGTGGCTCGGTCCCAATGGCCAGCGCTTCTGACCTTGGCCGAGGGGCAGACGATGCGGGACTTCCTGCGCGCCCGCGACACAGCCATCGAGCACGTGACGGTGGACGACCCAGGCATCCGGACCGACCTCGATACGCCCAACGAATACCGACAGGCAAAGGACTCCCTCTCCTGAGCCTTTTCCACGCAAGCCAGGTCAGGCAGCCGCCTTCGGACGACGCACGACGGCAGCCGTGCCAGGCGCCTAGTGTCGCGTTTCGCAAGTTCGCAGAAGAACCTCTTGCGCTTCTTCCCTGCTTG
>CAZEMA010000096.1:0-9583 GCA_964513155.1 uncultured Anaerolineaceae bacterium | reverse complement strand
GCGGCTATGCTACAATCCCCTCACCCATGCGCCTTAGCCACCTTTCGCTCACCAACTTCCGCAACTTCGTCCGCCTCGAAGCCGATCTGCCCCAGGGGCCGACGCTCCTCGTCGGCGCCAACGCCCAGGGGAAGACGAGCCTGCTCGAGGCTGTCTACTACCTGGCCAGCGGCGCCTCCCCGCATGCCGCCAGCGACCGGCAACTGGTCAACTTCCTCGCCCTCCGCGAGCCGGCGCCGTTCGCCCGCATCGTGGGTGAGGTCCAGCGCCAAGGGGGACTTCAGCGGGTCGAGATTCGCCTCATCCAACGGCCTGCCGTGTTGCCCGAGGAGCCGCACCTGCACAAGGAGATCCTGGTCAACGGGCTCAAGCGGCGCATGCGGGACCTGGCAGGTACATTCAACGCGGTCCTGTTCCTGCCGCAAGACCTGCGGGTGATCGAGGGATCGCCGGGCGAGCGGCGCCGCTACCTCGACGCCGCCCTCTCCCAGACCGATGTGGTGTATGCCGAGGCGGTCGGGGGGTATGCCCGCGTCTTGACACAGCGCAACGCGCTGCTCAAGCAGCTCCAGGAGCAACCTCGCGCCCGAAACGGAGGCGAGGAGACCAGCCAGTTGACCTACTGGGACCAACAACTCGCCGACCTGGGAGCAACACTGATTCGCGGCCGGGCGCTGGCGCTGCAAGAGCTCGAGCGATTGGCCGCGCCCATCCACCGCCGCCTGACCGATGAGGCCGAGACCCTCCGGCTGGAGTACCTCCCCTCTTGCGACCCCCGGCCACAACCCGAGGGACAGCTGGGCTTGCCACTGGCGGCGCCCCTCGACCGCGTGGGAATCGCGCATGCGGAGATTCGGGGGACCATACTTACGGCGCTGGAGCGTCTGCGGGACGAAGAGATCGCTCGCGGCGTCACCTTGACCGGACCTCACCGCGACGAGTTCCGCCTCCAGGCCAATGGCATCGACCTGGGGTTGTATGGCTCACGCGGCCAGACGCGGACGGCGATGCTGGCCCTCAAACTGGCGGAGGTCGATTGGATGCGTGAGCGCACCGGGGAATGGCCGGTGCTTCTGCTCGATGAGGTGCTGGCGGAACTGGACGTAGAGCGTAGGCAGGCTCTGCTCGCCCGGGTTCATGCCGCCGACCAGGCGATCCTGACCTCAGCCGATCCGCAGATGTTCGCGGACGAGTTCCGCCAGCGGGCGACAGTCTGGAGGGTCGAGGCAGGAACGGTGAGACCGGACGATAGACGATAGACGACGGACCATCGTCCGTGGTCCATCGTCCATGGTCCGCTCTCAAGCCAGCGGCCTTTTGGCCGGCATTCCCGGCCGCCGTGGGTACTCGTCCGGCGTGGCCGCCGTCTTCTCCACCACCACCAGGTAGTGGCTCTCCGCCACAGTGGGCAGCTCGACCGGAACGACCTGCTGGACCCGTCCCCCGAGAAGTCGCAGCGCCTTTTCGGCGGCGTGGGCCTCCGCCGGGCCCGTATCCCCCTTTTGGGCGATGGCTCGCCCCCCGATTCGCAACAGAGGCAGCAGGTACTCGACCAGCACCGGCATCGCCGCCACAGCCCTCGCCAGCGCCCAGTCATACGCCTGGCGGTGATCCGGCCAGCGGCCGATCTCCTCCGCCCGGGCATGAATCACCTGCACCGCCTCCAGCCGGAGCGAGGTCACCACATGCTGGCAGAAGTCCACCTTCTTGCCGGTGGCTTCGACCAGCGTCAGCTTGATCTGGGGCCGGACGATCTTGAGCGGAAGACCAGGAAACCCCGCGCCCGTGCCGATGTCAATCACCCGGCCCGGGGCTTGGCCTCGCATGACCAGCAAGCAACTCAAGGAATCGAGGAAGTGCTTGATCCCGATCGTAGCGGGATCGGTGATGGCTGTCAGGTTGAAGCGCTGGTTCCACTCGACGAGTTCGGTGGCATACCAGTCGAAGTCCTTCCGTTGAGCGGCGGTCAACACAAGCCCGAGCAGGCTACGGGCAGCCTCGGGGAGTTCGGCCTTCCCGGTCACGGCGTGGTTAACCTGTGCGTTCCAGGCGGAGGCAGGCCCGCATCTCCCC
The DNA here is from genome assembly GCA_964513155.1 of uncultured Anaerolineaceae bacterium. Classification (GTDB taxonomy): domain Bacteria; phylum Chloroflexota; class Anaerolineae; order Anaerolineales; family E44-bin32; genus DATEAV01. The sequence goes on along the minus strand of CAZEMA010000096.1, from coordinate 7,510 downwards.
TACCCTCAGGCCCCGCCAGTTGGTGACCGGGGTGGGACCAAACTCGGCCAGCCGCGAGACGTCTCCCACGCCAAGCGCGCCCAACGACTCCAGGACCGCCAGGACCACGCGGCTGCCGGCTCGTTGGCCGGGCGGGGTGTCGCTGCGGCTCCCAACGTCCCCGTCTGCAATCTTGATGGCCACCCCCAGCGCCGGCGAACCCCGGCCGAGCGCACCCGGCGTCAGAGCGATCCCATGATAGCCTTCGGCGCCTCCCTTCGCCACCATCCGGCCCCCTGTCGCCTGCATCAGGACCGTATCGAAGCGGCCCGGACCGCTGACCATCTCCGGGTGGGCTGTCATGGCGGCAAAGATGCGCTGGCAGGCCGCCGCCCGCGTGCCCCCGAGCGCCGAAGGACCGGCGAGGCGGGCATAGGCGCCGGCCGCCGCCTGTAGAGGGACGGCGAACGTGGGCACCGAGCATCCGTCGATGCCGACCTCCACTTGCGAGGGCTCAACCGCGCACATCTCGGCGAAGGCCGCCAGGATCCGGCGTTGGATGGGGTGAGCGGGATCGATGTAGTCCTCGGTCGATTCACCGAGGAACCGGGCGAGGGCCAGCATCCCCGTGTGCTTCCCCGAACAGTTGTGACGGTTCGGCGTCGGTTCCTCGCCGGCCTCCTTCAACCGGCGGGACGTAGCGGGGTCATAGGGCGGATGAACGCCACACAGGAGGTCCTTCTCTCTGACGCCCGCCTGTGCCTGGACCGAGGCAACCGTCGCCACATGCTCGTCCGTGCCGGAGTGGGAGGCACAGATCACCGCCAGCTGCTTCGGGCTCAGGCCGAAGCGGTCGGCGGCGCCGCTCTCTAGGAGCGGAAGCGCCTGGAAGGGCTTGGCGCTTGACCGGAGGAATGTCACCACCTCCGGATCGCCCCACCAGGCCACCAACTCGCCGCGCGCGTTCGCCACCGCCACGGCGCCGTAGTGCACCGATTCGACGACGTTTCCTCGGGTGACTTCAAGGACGGGTTGGTAGCTCAAGCGGGATCCCTTGTCATGGGCAGTGGCCATGCCCGTTTGCCGGGCCTGAATGCGCCAGGCTAGCCCGACTTTCCGTAGGTCCGGCTGTACAGGCGCACCAGCCCTGCCTGCAGTCGGAGGAGCGCTTGCTCACGCCGCGCCGACGAGAGGCGGAAGCCCTCCAGCAGGCGCGGGGCCAGCGAGGCTGCCGCCTCGGGCGGCCTCCCCTTGTCGTGCAGCTTTTCCAGTCGGGGCGGGACCTTGCGCAGAAAGCGCGCCATGGCATGGATGTCGTCCGTTCCGATTCGGCCGTCGTGAGCGGAAATCAAGGAACCCCTCTCGAGCGCCCGCTGGCGGAGACTCTCCAAGGTCGCCAGCCAGGCCTCGAGGTCCGCCTCACCCAGGTAGGGCGGCTCGGAGACCGAGACGGCATCACCGATGAAGACAACCCTGGCCTGCGGGACATCCACCCAGATGGCGCCCGGCGTTGGCCCCGGCTTGTGCCGGAAGTAGACCTCGCGTTCGCCGAGGAAGATCTTCATCTCGTCGGCGAAGGTCACTTCAGGGATGGCCCTGCGCACGCCGGTGATGCGCTTCAGCCGATCGGCCTCGGCGCCGATGGGCGACGAGTTGCCCTTGAACGTGTCCGGCCAGGTCTGCATCGCCTGGCGCGTCAGGTCATGAGCGATGATGGGGAAGTCGAAACCGCGTGCGCCCAGGACGCGATCGGGGTGATGATCGAGCACCGCCAGGTAGCGGGGCCGCCCTTGCGGTGCGAGGGTCGCCACCCACTCGCGGGCGTCTTCGGCCCGTGTGGGGCAATCCACCAGGAGCAGCCCTTTCGAGCTGGCTACCGCGGCCACTCGAACGCCTGGGTACTTGTTCTCTAGGAAGATGCCGGGGGCAAGTTCGCGCATAGGGTTCCCGCTGGTGCAGGCGAACGGGCCAATTATACCGGGAGCGTGAAGTAGAAGGTCGCCCCTTTGCCCAGCTCACTCTCGACCCAGACACGCCCGCCATGGGCCTCGACCGCCAGGCGGCAGAAGGCCAGGCCGAGGCCCAGACCCTTGGTCGGCCCTGTCCGATGGACCCGGGTGAAGCGCTCGAAGATGCGCTGCTGATCGTGCGGTGCGATCCCCGGCCCGTTGTCCTTGACGCCGACCAGTACCTTCGCCTCGTCTCTCCGAGCCATGACCACAATCCGGCCTTCTGCCCGGGTGTATTTGATGGCGTTCTCCAGCAGGTTGATGATGACCCTCCGGATCATGTCCACATCCATGGTCACGGTCGGAAGGTTGGACGCCAATTCAAACTGCACGACATGGCCCTTGGCCTCGGCGATGGGCAGGACCTCTTCGACGGCCTCGACCAACAAGGCGTTGATCGGGCTCAAGGCCTTATGCAGAACGGCCTGGCCCGCCTCCAGCTGCCCCAGGTCAAGAAGAGACTCCACGAGCCGCAGCAGCCTTCGGCTGGAACGCAGGGCGATCGAGAGCACCGACCGCGCCGCCTCCTCCTCTTTGGGCAGCGTGGTCTGGAGGACTTCCAGGCTGGAGATAATGTTCCCTAGGGGCGAACGCAGATCGTGGAAGATCATCGAGGTCAGGTCCGCCCGCAACTCGTCGAGCGCCTGGCGCTCGGAGATGTCCCTCAGGATCCACTGTAGAAACGGATTGGGACCGATGTCGATGCGCTTGATGTGCACCTCAATCGGCAAGGGCTGTCCCTGGCGGTGCGTGGCTCGACCGTCATAGGCCAGGGTCTGACCGGCCGCCAGCGTGCCCAAGTCCTCCGGCAAGCGATCTGGATTGTCTGGAACGTGGAGGGTGAGGACCGAGCGCCCGAGCAACTCCACCCGGGGATAGCCGAGGAAGGTCTCGGCCCGATGGTTGGCCTCAGTGATCATGCCCTTCAGGTCGGAGATCAGGATCGGGTCGATGCTGTCTTCAAACAGTCCGGCGTAAAGCAGCCGGGCGGCCTGGGTCTCCGAGAACAGCCGGGCATGGGAGATGGCCGTCCCCGCCAAGCGGGCGATGCCCGTCAGCAGCTCGATCTGGTCCGGCTGGAACTCCACCGTCTCCGGGTTGATCGCCTCCAGCGCGCCGATGGTGACGTCCTGGACCCGGATGGGGGCGCAAGCCAGGGCGCTGGTGGCGAAACCGGTCCGCTCGTCGACGTCCGGACAGAACCGGGGATCGGACCGGACGTCGCCGACGACCAGAGGCTCCTCATGCTCGACGACCCACCCGACCAGCCCCTGCCCCTTCTGCAATCGGAGGCCCACTACCCCCTCTGCCCCGCTGCCGCGCGCCAGCTTGAACTCGGTCTCCCCGCTCTTCTCATCAACCAGAGCCAACGAGGCCGCTTCCAGCCGCAGGCTCTTCATGGTCTGATCGAGAATCCTTTCCAGCACGTCGTCCAGGTTGAGGCTGCCGGTCACCACGCGGGCCGTTTCGGCCAGGGCAATCATGGCCTGCATCCGGCGCTGGCTTTCGTCGAACAGCTGGGCATTGGCAACAGCCGCGGCCGCCTGATCGGCGAAGGCTGAGACCATCTCGAGCTCCGCCGGGCCGTAGGCACCCACCCGCTTGCTGTCGACGCTCAGGACGCCCACGCCTCGGTCACGCACCAAGAGGGGCACTCCAATCCAGCCATGGATGTCCATCGTCTCCGGCAACTGCTCGGCCTTCACCCATCCCTTGTCCTGCTGCACGTCGGCGAGGACCAGCGGCTTGCCGGTCGACAGCACCCTGCCCACCAGCACGCCGGGGTCGTAGGGGACCGTCAGGCTGAGGAACCGATCATCCTGCCGGAAGCCGCGTTGGGCTACAAGCCGCAGCTGGTCATGATCCCGCACAAAGATGCTGGCGCTGTCGAATTCAATCACTCGCTCGAGCTGCTCCAGGACCTGGGGAAAGACCTGGTCCGGGTCCAGGTTGGCGCTGATCGTCCGGGCGATCTCCTGCAAGGTCGAGGCAAACCGGCGGCGGTTTTGCTCCGCCGCAAACAGGCGGGCGTTCTCGACCGCGATCCCGGCCTGGTCGGCGATGGCCTCGAGCAAGGCCAGGTCGTCCTGGCTGAAGTGATCGGCGGCGGGATGGCCGAGCGTGAGCACGCCTACCACGCGGTCGCGGGCGATCAGCGGGACACTGACGGCGGAGCGCGTCTCGGATTCGCCGTCCGGCCCCGATCGGCGCAGCCAGCGAGGATCCTCCTGGGTGCGCGGGATCAAGACGGCCTGGCGATTCTCCACTACCCACCCTGCCAGCCCACGTTCGAAGGTATCGGCCAGCTGGGTAGCGGTGTGGTCATGGACCTGGCCGTCATGAGCCAGGGCCCCTTCGATGGCCTGCCCCTTCTCATCCAGCACGAGAATGCTGCCGCTGGAGACGCCGATGGTTTCCAGGGTCAGCTGCAGGATGTGTTGAAGAAGTCGCCGAAGGTCGAGCTGAACCGCCAGTTCGCGGCTCGTGCGGTAGAGCAGGTCCAAGAGGGCTCGAGAACGATCGGTGGGCTGCACGTTGCCAGTCATAGGAGCTGTTTCAACCCGCTTCCGGTGATCAGAAGAACGATTCGCTCATCCTCGTCCACCCAGCCGGCGTGCCGCAATCGGCGCAGGCCGGCGAGTGCACTGGCCCCTTCCAGGCAAGCCAGAATCCCCTCCTGCTGTGCCAGGTCGGCCTGAGCCTGCCTGATCTCACTCTCCGAGACAGCAACTCCCGTGCCACGGCTCTGGCGTACGGCCCGCAGAATCAAGCGGTCGGAATACGGCCGAGGCACTCGCAAGCCATGGGCATTGGTGGCCGCTTGCGGCCAGGCCTCTACCCGTTCGGCTCCCGACTCCAGAGCCCGGACGACGGGCGCACACCCGACGGCCTGCACACAGACCAGCCTGGGCATCTTGCCGTCGGTCCAGCCCAGCGCGGCTAGCTCGTTGAAGGCTTTCCACAGGCCGACGAGGCTCGTCCCACCGCCCGTCGGGCACAGGATGACATCGGGCAGCGACCAGTCCAAGGCTTCGACGATCTCCAACCCAATCGTCTTCTTGCCCTCGACCCGGAAGGGCTCTCTGAAGGTCGAGACGTCGAACCAGCCCTCCCGCCGGGCGGCTTCGGCCGCTTGCCGCGCCGCCAGGTCGATCAGCCCGTCGACGAGATGCAGGTCCGCCCCGGCGGCGAGCACCTCGGCCCGGTTCGCCGGCGGCGCGTCGGCCGGCATGTACACATGCGCCGCCAGGCTCGCCCGAGCCGCGTAGGCCGCCAGCGCCCCGCCCGCATTGCCAGCAGTGGGGATCACGAATTCGCGGGCGCCCAACTCCGCCGCACGGCTCACCGCCACGGCCAGACCGCGAGCCTTGAAGCTGCCCGTCGGGTTGAGCCCCTCATCCTTGACCAGGAGCTTCCGCAGCCCCAACGCCTGGCCGGTCCTGCCTGCCCGAAGCAAGGGCGTATCGCCTTCGCCCAGTGTCAGCCTCCAGGCCGGGTCCTGGACGGGCAGGAGTTCCGCCCATCGCCACAGGCCTGAAGGACGGAGAGATATCTGCTCCCGATCGAGCCGCCGGCTCAGGTCCGCTAGGTCATACCCTGCCAGCAGGGGAGAATCACAGGTTTGGCAGACGGTCCGCAGCCCGTTGACCTCGAAGGCCCTGCCACACTCAGGGCAGGTAAGACGGACGAAAGCGGACATCTCGGAAAGAGTATAGCACAGGGCATGTTCCCGCGAATCCATGACATAAGTAGGCCTTGGAACATGAAGGGGCTTGCAGATGCCTCCGGGGAGCCTCGAACCAGCGATCGCCGGCGCCGCGACTCGGTCGTCCAGGGAAGCGGACACGTAGTCAGCCTAGAAGCGTGATGAAGAGCCACCTTGCCCGGAGAAGAGAACCGTACCGGACGGCTCATCCCTTTCACGGCCGTCGCTGGGCAGTCAACCTCTCCAGGGCCAACTCACGCAGACCATGCTGACCACCCCCACATATGCCTGCTTCTCTTCTTGCGGTGGCCTTCTTCAGCAGCCTGCTAGTCTATAATGGGACTGGTCCGCCTTCACCCAACATGGTTCACCGGGGAGAGTGTCATGAGCGTCATGCAGGACGAGGTCCACGAGCAGCCGGCGGTCGTTGAGGGGCTCCTGGCAGCTGAGCAAGAGCGGGTGCGGAAGCTCGCCGCGGAGCTGCGCAAGCGCGACCCCCGCTACGTGGTCATCGCCGCCAGAGGGAGCTCCGACAACGCCGCCCGCTACGGCCAGTACGCGTTCGGCAGCCTGCTTCGCCTCCAAGTGGCTCTGGCCACACCTTCCCTCTTCACGCTGTACCGTCAGCCGCCCCGCCTGCGGGACGCCCTCGTCATCGGCATCTCCCAGTCTGGCCAATCGGAGGACATCGTTGCGGTTCTGGCGGAGGCCCGCCAGCAAGGCGTGCCAACCCTGGCCATCACCAACTCCCCCGATTCGCCCCTGGCCATGCAGGCCGACTACCTCATCGAGACGCATGCCGGCCTGGAGCGAAGCGTCGCCGCCACTAAGACTTACACCAGCCAACTGGCGGCGCTGGGCCTCCTGGTCGCACGCTGGCTTGAACGCGACGACCTGTTGAGGGACCTGGCGGCTCTCCCTGAATGGATGCGCCGGGCGTTGGAATTGGAGCCCGCCATCATCGCCGCCAGCGAGCGCTACCGGGAAGTCCAGCACTGCGTCGTGCTCGGGCGTGGCTACAACTACGGCACCGCCTTCGAGGTCGCCCTCAAGCTCAAAGAGACATGCTATCTGGCCGCCGAGCCGTACTCGCCGGCCGACTTCCTGCACGGGCCCGTCGCCTTGGTCGAGGCGGGCTTCCTGGCCATCATGCTGGCGCCGTCCGGCGCGGTTTCCGATAACCTGGCCGAGTTCATCCCCACCCTGCGAAGCCGTGGCGCCTCGATTCTCGCCGTGTCCGATCAGGAGGCGAGCCTCCGCCAATCGGACGTGCCGCTGCGCCTGCCCGTGGTCCCCGCCGAGTGGACCTCGCCCCTGGTCACCGTCATCCCCGGGCAGCTCCTGGCCTCCCACCTGGCGCAGGCGCGCGGCCTCGATCCCGACAAGCCGCGCGGCCTCAAGAAAGTGACCGTCACGCGCTAGGCCCAACCCACTCTGTTGGGCAAGCCGTCGCCAAAAGGGCCCCGCATCGGCTACGCCGCTGCAAGGCCCTTTTCGCATCCGGCTTGGAAGCCCCGTCGCCTTCCCGAGCCTCGCACTTCGCCACGCCGTCTTCAAAGCCCCCAACCCGGTCTTGCGGCCGCAAGCCGAATCCCCCGGCTGGCCATCGCCTGAGCGCCTGGTCCACCGCATCCGTCTTCGTGTGCGGGCCGCCGTCCCCGGCGGCCCGTGGATTCCCCGACAGCACAGAGCCCCGCCGCGGACGGCGGGGGAGCAAGGAGCGGGTATCGTCCAGGGGGATTGAGGACTCGTGAATCCTCCTGTGCGGGCCGCCGTCCCCGGCGGCCCGTGGATTCCCCGACAGCACAGAGCCCCG
>CAZEMA010000095.1:8179-9630 GCA_964513155.1 uncultured Anaerolineaceae bacterium | reverse complement strand
CTGAACCCCCAACAGCGCCAGGCCGTCACCGCCCCTCCCGGGCCGGTCTTGGTCCTGGCCGGCCCCGGCTCGGGCAAGACCCGCGTGCTGACTCACCGTCTGGCATACCTGGTGCGGGAACGCAGCGTCGACCCGGGCCAGATCATGGCCGTCACCTTCACCAACAAGGCCGCCCGCGAGATGATCTCGCGAGTCGAATCCCTCCTGGGAGGCCGGGTGGGCGTCAGCCTGGGCACCTTCCATGCCCTGTGTGCGCGCATGTTGCGCCGGGAGGCCGGCCATCTGCCGTTCAGCCGCGACTTCGTCATCTTTGATGAGGAGGACCAGCGAACCCTGATCCGCCAGGCGCTCAAGAGCCTCGACCTCGATCCGCGCCAGGTCCAGCCGGGCCGGATCCAGGACGCGATCTCCTCAGCCAAGAACGAGCTGGTTGGTCCCGAGGCCTATGCCTCAAGCTCGTACTTCGCCGAGGTCACCCGCCGCGTCTACGAGCGCTACCAACGGCTGCTGCTCGACAACAACGCCCTGGACTTCGACGACCTGCTGCTGTGGGCCGTGCGGCTGCTGCAGGAACACAGCGACGTCCAACAAGCATACCAGCGGCGTTACTCGCACATCCTGGTCGACGAGTTCCAGGACACCAACACCTCCCAGTACGAACTACTGCGCCTCCTGGCGCGTCCCCAACCGGACCTCTTCGTCGTGGGGGATCCCGACCAATCGATCTACCGCTGGCGCGGCGCCGACTACCGCAACGTCCGCCGCTTCCAGGAGGATTACCCCCAGGCCCAGGTGATCCTGCTCGAGCAGAACTACCGCTCGACGCAAACCATCCTCGACGCGGCCATGGCCGTCATTGACCGCCAGCAGGGCCGTCACCTCAAACGGCTCTTCACCGACCGCGGCCGGGGCCTTCAGATCACCTACTACGAAGCTTACGATGAGGCCGATGAGGCCCAGTTCGTGGTCGACACCATTGCCAGTCTGACACTGGCCGACGAGGCCAACCCGGGCGATTGCACGGTGATGTACCGCACCAACGCCCAATCCCGCCCCTTGGAAGAGGCCTTCTTCCAGGCCGGCTTGCCTTATCGCCTGGTCGGCGCCCAGCGCTTCTACGGCCGGCGCGAGGTCAAGGACCTGATCGCCTACCTTCGCCTGATCCTCAACCCGGCCGACGAGGTCGGCCTGCTGCGCATTCTCAACACCCCGCCTCGAGGCCTCGGGGCCAAGACCATCGAGACGCTCGTTGAAGTGGCCGAGCGGGCCAGGCTTTCCCCCGCTCAGGTCCTGCTCGATCTCGCCCAAGGTGAGACCTCGGAGTTCGCCGGGGCGTTTGGCGGACGCGCCGGCGCCAAACTGGCCGGTTTCGGCCGGAGCCTGGCCGCCTGGATCGAGGCTGCCCGCTCGCTTCCCGTGGCGGCGCTCATGGACCGCGTCCTCTCCGACAC
>CAZEMA010000095.1:0-8079 GCA_964513155.1 uncultured Anaerolineaceae bacterium | reverse complement strand
TACGATGCCGTCATGCACTTCGCCGCCTTCATCGAAGCCGGTGAGAGCATGACCAACCCCGGCAAGTACTTCCGCAACAACCTCGGCTACTCCCTGGGCCTGATCGAGACTTGCGTCGCTACCGGTGTCCGGCGCTTTGTGTTCTCCTCCTCCGCCGCGGTGTACACCTCGAGCGACGAGCCTCTTGGCGAGGAGGCGCCCCTCGGTCCAGCCAACGTCTACGGCCAGACCAAGTTGATGATCGAGCAGACACTTGAGTGGTATCGCCGCATTCACGGCCTGCGCTTTGCCTCCTTGCGTTACTTCAATGCCGCCGGCGCGCTGCCGGGCCTGGGTGAGGCTCACCACCCCGAGAGCCATCTTATCCCGCTCGTCCTCCAGGTTGCCCTGGGGCAGCGCCCGCACGCCCAGATCTTCGGCGCCGACTACCCGACGCCCGACGGCACCTGCATCCGGGACTACATCCACGTCGCCGATCTCGTCTCGGCCCACCTGCTGGCGCTCGAGGCTCTCGGGGAGCACGACCGCTTGGTCTACAACCTCGGCAACGGTTCGGGGGATTCGGTGCGCCAGGTCATCGAGACGGCCCGCCAAGTGACCGGGCATCCGATCCCGGTCGTCGAGACACCCCGCCGCCCCGGCGACCCGCCTCGACTGGTGGCTTCGGCCGAAAGGATCCGCCGGGACCTCGGCTGGACGCCTGTCTACCCGGACCTGCGCCAGATCGTCGCCAGTGCATGGGAGTGGCATCGCCAGCACCCCGCGGGCTATCCCTCCACCTGATCCCTCTCCCCCTCTGCCCCAACCTGCCGACACGCCCTCCCGCGGCCAAGGCCTCCGTCGAGGTTTGGTCCCCCAGCCCAGGCATTTGGGAGGGTGCTGAAAAGGCCCATTGCGGAGTGTGGAGGGGATATCAATGGGGGTGTGGGCGGAGCCCACACCCCCATTGATATCCCCTATTCTCTCTCACGGAGGCGTTCTTCAACACTCCCATTTGGCCCGCTTGACAAGTTGGGCAAAGTTGTGTATACAGGTATACAGGTATACAAGCAGACAAGCCATGAACCGGGTCATCGACAAGGCCAACCCCATCCCCCTCTATCTGCAATTGGCCAACTGGCTGGAAGGGCAGATCTCCAGCGGCAGCTTGCGCGTTGGCTCCCAGTTGCCATCCGAGAACTCCCTGGCGGCGGAGCTTGAGCTCAACCGCAACACCATCCGCCAGGCGATCTCCCTGCTGGTGCAGAAGGGCCTCGTCGAGAAGCAGAAGGGGCTGGGGACCTTCGTCCGCCGCGAGGTTGGCCTCCACCCCATCCACGACCTGGGCACGATGACCAGTTTCGTCGACGACTTTGACGTCGCCGACGTGGAGATTGAGAACGTCGTCCTGAGCAAAGGCCGGGCCAGAGCCTCCGCCGAGCTGGCCAAGAAACTGATGATCCAGCCTGGCGATGCCGTGGTCCGGCTGGAGAGGCTGCGCCTCGCCGACAGGACCCCTTTTGTCCTCGAGATCGGCTATTACCCCTTCGATGGATTCCGCCGCCTGCTGGAAGCGGACCTGACCGGCTCTATGTATCAGCTCCTGTTGGACGAGTTCAACGCAGATCTGCACCACTCGGTACAGACGCTGCGTGCCGTCCGGCCGACGAAGGACATCGCCCTCAAGCTCGGCATCAGCAAGTCGATCCCTTGCGTCTTCCTGGAAAGCCTAGCCTATACCTCCAAGGACGTGTGCCTTGAAGTCCTGCAGTCGTTCTTCCGCGGCGATCGGTACCTCTTCCGCGTCGAGGCGGGTCAGTATCGGCGGGAAATGAATACCCCGACCGTGCGCTAGAACGGCCAGAGGGCTTCTCGACAACCGAGGCGATCTCTCAGTAGCGGGTGGGGGGTGGTAGAATCCCGCCTCCAGTGATGTCGGGGGAAGATACCCGCCGCTAGAGGGAACAAGCAGAGGGCGCCTGGGGACGGTGGCCCCGGAGAGAGTACGCTGCCGAAGGGCGCCCCGCAGGTCTGGCATACCGGAACCACCAGGTCCCGCCCGGGGTGCGAATGGATGGAGGTCTGGGCGGGAATTGTGTTGCATGGTTGTGGTTTGAACCCTCGCTAAGGAGAGCGCCATGAAGAACGTTGACGAGTATTTTGTCCCGTGGCTGAAGGGCCAGAAGATGTACATCTCTTCACACATCGAGCTCGCCTGGAGAGATCCCCAGCTCCATCGCATGATGTCGAACGAGAATCCCTTCCCGCCCTCGAAGAGGGTCCTCGAGGCGATCAACAAGTACGGCGCGATGGGCAACCGCTACCCCGATCAGGGCCTGGTGGTGCGACGCAAGATCGCCCAGATCAACGGCCTGGACGGCCCCGAGAACGTCCTGCTGGGCAACGGCTCCAGCGAAGTCTACGACATGCTCTGGCGCAGCTTCGTGGCGCCCGGGGAAGAGGTCATCCAGCACACACCTTGCTTCGGAATCTACAAGCTCCGCTGCGCCATTGTGGGCGGCAAACTGGTCTCGGTCCCCATGATCTACAAGGACCGCAGGCTGCTCTACGACGCCGACGCTATCCTCAAGGCGATCACCCCCAAGACCAAGGCCATCGTGGTCGCCAATCCCAACAACCCGACCGGCAACTTCATGGACACGCGGGACCTGATCAAGATCGCCGAGACGGGTGTCCCGCTGGTCGTGGACGAGGCCTACGTCGAGTTCGCCGGCCTGGGCAAGTCACAGGTCGGCCTCATCAAGAAGTACAGCAATGTCCTGATCACCCGAACCTTGTCAAAGGCCTACGGGCTGGCGGGGTTGCGCTTCGGCTATGCCCTGGGAGACAAGGAGGTCATCGGGCAGATCGCGGCCACGCTGATCCCGTGGAACGTGGGCACCATCCCCATGTGGGCCGCCCTGACGGCCTTCGAAGACGTGGAAGCCCTCAAGGAACGCGTCGATCACAACAACAGCGAGGTCATGTTCATCGAGGAGTCGCTCAGTGAGATCCCCGGCCTGACCATCTTCCACTCGTATGCCAACTACATCCTCTTCGACGCCAAGGATTGTGGGAAGAAGGGCAAGGATGTCGTCGAGCACTGCCAGAGGAAGGGTCTGATCATCCGCCCCCAGTCCGACATGTACGGCAGTGATGGCTGGTTCCGCATCACGATCGGGAGCAAAGAGGAGAACCGCGCGGCAGTGACGGCGATCAAGGAGTTCCTCACCAGCTAGCCCGTCCGGCCCAACATCCATCTCTCATTTCAAGCCCAGGAGGCTGTTGCGATGTCAGAAAGCGTTGTTGAACGGCTACAGAATACCAATCCCGACATGGAGATCTGGTGGGACTCGTCGCCCCTGGTTTTTGAGTCCTGGGTCAAGAAGATGGTCAAAGCTGCGCCCGCGGCTCAGAAGGCTGAACTGGGGGCGCAGCTCCGGCGCTTGTTCGTCTGGGACGATCCCGGCCGGAGCGTGTTTCGTGGCTGCACCACCAATCCCCCTCTCTCTCTGGGAGCGATCAAGGACGACCCGGCATTCTGGGATGATCGGGTCTACGGGTTCATCAAGGCCAACCCCGGCATCACGCTCGAAGAACTCTGGTGGATGACATACAAGGACGTCGTCCGCCGAGGCGCCGAGAAGCTCATGCCGATCTACGAGGCCTCGAACGGACGCTTCGGCTGGGTCTCCGGCCAACTCGACCCCCGCCTCTTCACCGAGAAGGAGATCATGTACGCCCGGGCGGACGAACTCGCCGCCCTCTCGAAGAACGTCATGATCAAGGTACCCGCCAGCGAGGAAGGGGTGGACGTTGTCCGCCACCTGACCTCGAAGGCGATCTCGACCAACACAACGGTCTGCTTCACCCTGCCGCAAATCATGGCTGTGGCCAAGGCGGCGCGAGAGGGCGTCACCGAAGCAACCAAGAACAAGGTCGACCTGTCCCACTGGCGCGCCGTGATCACCCACATGCTCGGCCGCCTGACCGAACGGCCGGTCATCTGGGAGCAGGCGAAGTACTACGGTGTCAACTGGACCGAGGCTGACCGACGGTGGTTTGGCCTGGGTGTCTTCAAGCGTGCCTACCAGCTGCTCAAGGAAGGCGGCTATCCGAGCAAGATGCTGTTGTGCTCGGTCCGACCCGGCCCACTGGTCAACGGCAAGCAGCGCTTCTGGGACATTCAGGAGCTGGCCGGCGGCGACATCGTCTTCACCCTGCCGCCCTACGGCCTCGAGCCGATGTTCGCCATGGGCGATAGCCTCGACTTCCGCGAGGGCGCCATCGACGACCCCATCCCTGATTCGACGATCGAGAAGATCTACCAGATGCCGTACACCATGCAGGCCTTCGAGCCGAACGGTCTATCGCTCGACCAGTTCAATACCCATCCCGCGACGCTGTACACGGTCGATGACTTCTCCAAGGCTGTCGTGGGCGTCGAGGAGTTCTGCAAGGGCCGGCTGGAGAAGGCCGGCAAGAAGTAGAGGGCCTGAGCCGGAATCCGGCTCGATCCCTCCGGGCGCGCGGCCGCCTCAAGCCAACAACCCGGGGCAGCCATCCGTGACCACCGTCCACTCTGTCCGCAAGCGGTGATCGAGCGGACGGTCTCAAGGCCAGAATCGTCCGCGCCCTGGCTACCGGTGGCAGGACAGCCCAGAGCGCTCTGGCCTAACTCCGTCATCCAGAGGTTACACCTTCCCATGCCATCCAAGGCAGCCTCCCGACCCGCGGGCATCGTCATGGATCTGGACGGTACCATCCTCCGTGGGGAGCAGTTGCTCCCCGGCGCCCGCGAAGCCTGTGCCCGGCTGGGCGAGCAGGGGCATCCCATCCTCTTCGCTACCAATACAGTGGGCACCAGCACAAGCGTCGCGGCCTTCCTCACCCGGCTGGGCCTGCCCACCTCGTCCGAGCAGGTGGTGACCCCGGTCATCGTTCTCAAACGATACCTGGCCGAGCACGTCCCCCACGCGACCGTGTACGCCATCGCCGAGCCTCCTCTCCTCCAGGAGTTGGCAGCCGACTTCCGCTTGAGCGAGGATCCGGCGGAGATCGACGTCGTCGTCGCCAGCAGCGACCCAACCTTCGATTTCCACAAGCTGACCATCGCCTTCGATGCCCTGCGCCAGGGGGCACGTTTCCTGGCCACCAACACCGATCCCACCTGGCCCATCGCCGGAAGGGTGGTCCCCGACGCTGGGGCAATCATCGGCGCCCTGGAGGGCTGCACCCAACGCAAGGTGGAGGCGGTGATGGGGAAGCCCTCTCGGCATATCGCCGAGACGGCGCTGGACCTCCTCGCCCGTGAGCCCAAGGAGGCCTGGATGGTCGGCGACAGCCTGGTGACCGACATTGCCATGGGACAACAGGCGGGGATGAGGACGGTGGTGGTGCTTACCGGGGTGACGAGCCGCGCCGACCTGGCGGCATCGGCTATCCAGCCTGACTATGTGATCGAGCGCATCAGCGATCTTCCCACCATCCTGGAACGCGGCTGAGACGCGTAAGGGCGCAGAACACCTGCCCAGAACCGCAGGTGCTGGGTGCTGCGCCCCTACAGGACCCCCATCTGGGGGGGATTCTGTGACTACCGACGCGTAGGACCCCAGCATTCGCCATCGACGCGTAAGGGCGCAGCATATCTGCCCAGAACCGCACGTGCTGGTTGCTGCGCCCCTGCTGGGCCCCCACCTAGCGGAAACTCTGTGACTACGCCTTGATGCGTTCAGCCTTCGGGTCGTACAGGGGATCCTTCTCCACCTTGAGCTTGATCCGCTCCCCGAAGAGCTCGACTTCCAGATGTGTCCCTGGCTTAGCGAGGTCGATTGGCAGGTATCCGTAGGCAATGCTCTTCTCGACGGTGTAACCGTAGCCGCCTGAGGTTACCCAACCCACGACCTTGTCGCCCTGGAAGATGGGCTCGTTGCCCAGGGCCACCGCCGTCGCATCGGACAGCGTCATGCAACACAGCTTCTGCTTGATGCCCTCCTTCTTCTGTTTGAGGAGAGCCTTGCGGCCGAGGAAGTCGCCCTTGTCCATCTTGACAGCGAAGCCCATCCCCGTCTCAAAGGGGGTGTAGTCGGGGTTGACATCCGCGCCCCAGTAGCGGTAGCCTTTCTCCAATCGCAGCGTGTCGATGGCCTTGTAGCCCGCGGCCACGATCCCTTCGGGCTTACCCGCTTCCCACAGCGTATCCCACAGCCTCTGCCCGTACTCCATGGCGAAGTAGAACTCCCAACCCAATTCCCCAACGTATGTGACGCGCATGGCCAACACCGGCACGTTACCCACCGTGATCCGCTTGGCCGTCATGTAGGGGAAGCCGGCGTTGGAGACGTCGTCCTTGGTGAGGCGCTGGAGAATGTTGCGCGCCTTCGGTCCCCACAGTCCCAGGCAGCCATAGGAGGAGGTCACCTCCTCGACGCTCACCGACCCGTCTTCGGGCATGTGCAGGCGCAGCCAGGAGATATCGTGCTGGCCGAAGGCGGTGCCGGTGATGATCAGGAAACGGTCGGGCGCGGTCCGGGTGACGGTGAAGTCGCATTCGATGCCACCGCGCTCGTTGAGCATCGAGGTGTAGATGACCGTCCCGACCGGCTTGTCCAGGTCATTGGCGCACATGTGCTGCAGGAAGGCCGGCGCCCCTGGCCCGCGGACCTCGATCTTGCTGAAGGAGGACTCATCAAACAAGCCGGCGCGCTCTCGCGTCCCGATGTGCTCATAGCCGGTCGCCGGCGACCAGTGAACGCCCGCCCAGCCGCGCGGCTTGTAGCCGTGCCTGGCTTCCTTCTCGTAGGGCGTGTACCAGTTGGGCCGCTCCCAGCCGAACTTCTCGCCGAAGAACGCACCCAGCTCCTTCTCCCGCTGGTAGGCCGGTCCGAGGCGGAAGTTGCGCTCTGACTGCCGCTCCTCGCCGGGCAGGTGGATGTCATAGTAGCGCGAGTTGCTCTCGATGGTCCGGTTGAGGATGAACTTCTGGCTGACATAGTGCGGTCCGAAGCGGCGAACATCCAGCCGCCAACAGTCCCATTCCGGCGTGCCCTCGATGATCCACTCGGCCATGGCCTTGCCGATGCCGCCGGCGCCCGCCAGACCATGGGCGCAGAAGGCACAGGCTACCCAGAACCCCTTGACCTCGGTCGGGCCGAGCAGGAACTCGCCATCGGGCGTGAAACCCTCCGGTCCATTCAGCAACTGCACGATCTCGGCCTTCTCCACCGCCGGGACGCGCTTGATCGAGTTCTCCATCAGCGGGGTGAAGCGCTCCCAGTCGGGCGGCAGCAGCTTGTACTTGAAGTCGTCGGGGATGCCATCCAGGCCGAAAGGCTTCGGGTTGCGTTCGTAGCCGCCGGTGATGAAGCCGCCAACCTCCTCGCGCCAGTAGACGAGCAGGTCAGGGTCGCGCATGGTCGGCACGTCATGAGCCAGACCCTCGACCGGCTTGCTGATCAGGTACAGGTGAGCGAAGGGGATCACCGGAATGGTGATACCGACCATCCTGCCGATCTCCGCGCCCCATTGGCCAGCTGCGTTGACCACCACCTCGCACCGGATCGTACCCTTATCGGTGACGACCTCATCCACCCGGCCATCCTTGAGGCGGATGCCCGTCACAATGGTGTCGGTGAAGATCCTCGCCCCGCGCGACTTGGCCCCCGCCGCCAGCGCGTTGGTCAACCCGGTGGGATCGATGCTCCCGTCGGTCGGCGTGTAGACGGCACCGAGAACGCCCTCCGGATTCATCAACGGAAAGAGACTGTGGGCCTCCCGGGTACTGATCATCTCCAGCGGCATGCCGAAGGACCGGGCGAAGCCCACCTGGCGCTTGAGTTCCTCCATCCGCTCTGGCGAGGATGCCAGACGCAGACCGCCGACCTCGCGCCAGCCGGTATCCTGGCCGGTCTCCTGCTTGAGGCGCCGGTAGAGGTCAGTGCTGTACTTCATCATGCGGGTCAGGTTGAAGTCCGACCGCAGCTGGCCGACTAGGCCGGCCGAGTGCCAGGTGGAGCCGCAGGTGAGCTCCCCTCGCTCGATGATGACCACATCTTTCCAGCCCATCAGGGTCAGGTGGTAGGCGATGCTACAGCCGCCGAC
>CAZEMA010000094.1:0-9772 GCA_964513155.1 uncultured Anaerolineaceae bacterium | reverse complement strand
CGCATCCGGGAAGCCGGCGGTCACGGTGCGGAGTTGGCCGTGTTCCCCGAGTGTGCCCTCACCGGTTACTCCCTTTCGGCCCAAGAGGCGGATTCGATTGCCGAGCCCATCCCTGGCCCTCGCATCGAGCGCCTGGTCGAGGCCAGTCGCAAGGCCAGCCTCCTGGCGGTGGTGGGAACGATCGAGAAAGATGCCGAAGGCCGCTGTTTCAACAGCGCTGCTCTGGTTGGCCCGGAAGGTCTTCTCGGGCGGTACCGCAAGACCCACCTGCTTTGCCTGGGAGTTGACCGCTTCCTCAGCCGGGGCGAATCGATCAATGGTCCCTTTGAGACGCCCCTTGGGGGGCTCGGCCTGCTCATCTGCTATGACCTGCGGTTTCCCGAGCCCGCCCGCCTCCTGGCACTTGCGGGCGCCCGGGCAATCCTGCTACCGACCGCCTGGCCCGCTGCGGCAACGCTGTATCCCGACTACGTCGCTCGCACCCGAGCGGCCGAGAACGGGATCTACCTTCTCGCCGCGGACCATGTTGGGGAAGAGAGGGGGGCTCGCTACCTGGGCCGGAGCTTGGCCATCGGCCCAGACGGTGAGATCCTGGCAGAGGCCGGACGCGACGAAGAAGCCATCCTGTACGTGGATGTCGACCTGGCCCGTAGCGAGCAGAAACATCGGGTTTTCGTGCCCGGGGAGTACGAGATAGACCTGTTTGGTGACCGGCGGCCGGAACTCTACCAGGCTCTGGTGACCCCCCCGCTTAGCCAGAGGCCCCAGAAGCCTATCCGAAGTAGGTGATGGTTCTCGCGGCCTAGCGGTGGGCCGCCGCCTGCTGCGCAAGCCAGGCCGCACCCAGTACGGGCTCACGCCGCGGCCGGATAACGGAGGCGTGCACCGCCGTCAACGCGACTTCCGAACGCACGGCCTCGACGATCGTCTGGCTGCCGTTGAAGATCCCCCCGGAGAGAACGACCTCGAAGATCTGTTCTTCCATCCCCAGCGCCCGGATGACCGAGACCGCAGCCAGCGCCAGCTCGTGGCCCGCGGCCCGGACGATCTCGCCGGCCACCTCGTCGCCCTCTTCAGCTGCAGCCAGCACCGCCGGTGCCAGCGTTGCCACCTGGGGAGCCGTCCATCCCTCCAGATAGACACGATCGGCCACGGCCTCGACCGTCGCCACACCGGCGGCCTGGGGCAGCCGGAGGCTCAGGATGGTTGCCGGGCCGCGTCCATCAACGGCGCGCGAGGCGGCATTCAGGCCGCGGCGCGCAAGGTCATACCCGCTTCCCTCATCCCCAAGGACATGTCCCCACCCGCCGGTGCGCGCCGTCCTCCCGTCCGCAGCGAAGCCAACCGCCACCGACCCCGTTCCGGCGATGACCACCGCGCCATGTCGTCGGCCTCCAGTCCCCCCAACCAGAGCGATCTCGGCGTCGTGGACGACTTCCACCGGCACGCCCGGCAGCACGGCCTGCGCGATTCGGCGGAGGATGCGCTGGTCTTCTTCGCGGTCCAGCCCGGCCATGCCAAAGCAGGCCGCTGCCAGGGGCGGATCCCCCGCCGTATGACGCGCCGCGGCCACGACTTCCGCCAGCGCCTGCTGGGCGGCCTTGACGCCCACCGACTGGTGGTTGGATGGGCCTCCAAGGCCACGACCGATCTCCCGGCCATCGCCATCCAGAATCACGCACGTCGTGCGCGTCCCACCGCCATCCAGGCCCAGCACACAGGGGGCTTTGTCTCCCATCGGCAAACACTTCCCCGAGGCTCTCGACCGTCTACCTCGGCCAGATCTCTTTCAGAAGACCGCGGGCCTGATCGAGGCTGTGAACCAGGTGATTGAGCGTCATGGCCCGCAGCGCCTTGTCGTAGGAACGCTCAACGATCGCCTCGACCCACAACATCTCGCAGGCCGCGTTGCGGCGCAGCATCGCCTGGATGTCGGGCGGAGCCGGCGGCGGCTGGAGCGGATAGAAACCCTGGCGCGTGACCAGCGTCGGCACCTCGATGATCGCCTCGGCGGGCATCCAGGGCAGGGTCGCGCCGTTGCGGAGATTAAGCGTGAAGATGGAGTGGCTGTCGTTGGCATGGGCCAGCATAACAGGAACGATGCTGGCCTTGTACCAGCCCGCGCCGCGCGACTCGAGGCTCTCCGGCAGCCGACGCAGGTTGGGATCCTCGTAGTCAGCCAGGATCCTCCCCTCGAGCTCCAATAGCTGATCGGCCCGAGTAGGCTTGCCCTTCTGCTTGGCAAGCGTACGGTCCGGGTGGTAGTAGTACTTGAAATAGGAGGTCGGGATGGCTCCCATCGCCCGCACCAGATCGGCGTCGACGGGTAGGCCCGGGAACTCCTCTAACCGCGCCAGCACCTCCGGGAGGATGTCGCGGCCGCGCCAGCGTGCCTCCGTCACCCAGCCAAAGTGGTGCATGCCCACGTAGCCGACCCAGACCTCCTCCGGCGGCGCACCCACGGCCGCGGCGACCGCGTGTGCCAGACTGGCAGGGGAATCGCACACGCCCACGACCTCGACCTTCGAGTAGCGGGTCACGGCATATTGAACGTAGCTGCTGGGATTGGCCAGATTGATTAAGAGCGCCCGCGGGGCGACCTGCTCGATGATCCGGCAGGCCTCGAGTGTCACGGGGACGGTGCGCAAGGCATTGGCCATACCTCCCGGCCCGAACGTCTCCTCGCCTGGGATGCCGTACGCCTGCGGAAAGGTCTCGTCGAACGCCCGTGCCTTGTAGCCACCTACCCGAATCTGGTTCAGGACATAGTCGGCGCCCTCCAACCCGGAGGCCTGGTCGGTCGTGTGGCGGACCCGGAGAGAGACGTGGGCACCCTCCGCCAGGCGGGCGCAGAGCGCGGCCACGCGCTCCAGTTTGTCCGCCGTCCGTCCGATCAGGACGACCTCGGTGGGCCGCCGGTCCTCCCGTTCCGCCAAGGCCTGGATCAACTGTGGGGTGGCAACACCGCTCCCGCCCAGAACAGCCAGCTTGATGCCTTCTGTCATAGGATCCCTCGTGCGCTTCCCCCGAGTGGGGGCGGTTCGCCTGTCCTGGCCGTCAGGTCAGGGGGAACCGCCCCTACTAATCGTGGCCAAGGGAAGCGGGCCTTACGCCCGGTCGTAGTAGGCGAGGATGGTCTCCGCCGTCTGTCTCACCTCATCTTCGCGCAGGGTCTCGAACATAGGGAGGTTGAGGACCCGGCGGGCGTAGCTGGCTGCGACGGGGAAGTCCGCCTCCCGGTGCCCCATGTCCGCATAGGCGCCCTGCATCGGCACCAGCGCCGGATACATGGCGAAGGCCCCAATCCCGCGTTCCAGGAGGTAAGAGAGCAGCTTGTTGCGCTCCTCCTCCGAAGGGGCGATCGAGGCATAGGAATAGTAGACGTGGTAGACATCCTGGGCGACGTAGGGGAGCTGCAGCGGGGTGTCGGCGAGCATCTCGTCGTAGATCGACGCCCAACGGCGACGGCGCTGATTCCACTCATCCAGCCGCTTGAGCTTGACAGACAAGACGGCGGCCTGGATCTCGTCCAACCGCTCCTGGAAGCCGATCACCTCGTGGACGAACTTGAAACGCTGGCCGACATAGCGCAGGATGCGTGCCTTCTCATCCAGCTCGGAATCGCTGGTCGTAACGGCGCCGCCATCGCCGTAGGCTCCCAGGTTCTTCCCCGGGTAGAACGAGAAAGCCGCCATGTGTCCCAACGAACCGGTCTTGCGCCCCTTGTACTTGGCGCCATGGGAATGCGAGGCGTCCTCGAGCACCATCAGGTTCCGCTCTTTGGCGAGCGTCATGATCGGATCCATGTCGACTGGATGACCGTAGAGGTGGACGGGAAGAAGTGCCTTGGTGCGCGGCGTCACCTTCTCCGCCGCCAGCTCGGCCGTCATGTTGAAGGTCCGGGGGTCGACATCGACGAACACGGGCTTGGCCCCGGTGTAGGAAATGGCCAGGGCCGTAGCGATGTAGGTGTTGGCGACGGTGATGACCTCATCGCCCGGGCCGACCCCCAGCGCCGCCAGTGCGAGGTGAAGGGCTTCGGTCCCGCTCGAGATGCCGATGCTGAACCGGCTGTCGCAGTAGGCGGCGTAGGCCTCCTCGAACCGGCGGACGTTGGGCCCAAGGGTGTACCTGCCGGTCGGCAGCACCGCTTCGACCGCTGCCTTGACCTCATCGGCGATCTCCAGGTACTGGCGTTCCAAGTGGCCTTCCCCGATCGTGATTTCGTGCTCCGCGGCATGGATGGGGACCAGGTTGACCATGGAATCCGGGAGAGCCAGCGGGGCAGTCAGGTCGATCTTCGTCATCGTACCTCCGTCCACGAGGGCCGGGGAACCGGTTCCCCGTGTTCTCGTTCTCGCCTACTTCCTCTTCGGAAAGAACTGCGGCAAGTAGTCGCGGTTGGCCTCCAGCATTTCATCCACAAGAGCTCTGGCGACCTCGAACGAGGGCACCAGAGGATTGACCATCATGGCCATCAGCGCGGCCTTGCGGTCCCCGGTGACTCCGGCCTCGACCGTCCAGCTCTCCCAGGCCTTGGCCTGCACGCACAGCGGGCGGATGGTCTCTGGTAGCCGGCCCATACTCAGCGGCGTCACCCCATGGGCGCCGATGACACACGGCACTTCGACCGAGGCCTCCGGAGGCAGGTCAGGCAGGCTGGTCCCGTTGCGCGTCACGACGATCTGGATATCGCGCCGGTCGAGCAGGAGCGAGAGGATCAGCCGGAAGGCTGCCTCTGAGTAGCGGGCGCCGCCGCGCAGGCTGAGCTCCGGCGGTTTGACAACCTGGTTGGGATCGGCGTACTTCTCCATCAGCTCCTTCTCGACCTCGCGCACCACCTCGCCCCGGGTCTTCCCGGCGGCCTTGGCCGCAGCCACCCGGCCCGGCTGATCGTAGTAGTACTGCAGGTAGTAGGTGGGGAAGACGCCCAGGGCGCGGACCATCTCCGGGTCAAAGTGCGGGAACTCCTCGTGCTGCGAGAGCTCCTCCAGCATGCCCATCAGGTCAGGCGTTACGTCCTTACCCCGGACGAAGACTCGCCGGATCCAGTTGACATGGTTGAGGCCAACCCATTCCAGAAAGACCTCGCGGTCCTCGGCACCAAAGAGCATGGCCAGCCCGGCCTCCATGTTGATCGGGTTGTTGCACAGGCCGACAGCCTTCAGACCGGTGTGTTTGAGCAGGGCCTCGGTGATGATCCCCGAGGGGTTGGTGAAGTTGAGGTACCAGGCACCGGGTGCGTACTTGTCAACGTCGCGGGCGACGTCCAGCGTGACCGGAATCGTCCGCCAGGCCTTGAGGGTTCCGCCCGGCCCGGTCGTTTCCTGGCCGAGCACGCCATACTTGAGGGGAATCTTCTCATCCCGGATGCGGGCCGCCATCTGCCCGACCCGCATCGAGGAGACGATGAACTGGGCGCCCTCGACCGCCTCCGGCCGTTTCAGGCTCAAGCTCACCTTCGTCTCGAGCTCGGCATGGTGAACCATGCGCTGGACCATGCCGCCCACAACCTTCAGGCGATCGCCGTCCACGTCGAAGAGGGCGATCTCATCAACGGTGACTTCCTGCTCGTGCTGGATGAATCCGTCAACGAACTCGGGGGTGTAGGAGCTGCCGCCGCCAATGACGGTCAGCTTTTCGATGCTTGACTTCGCCATTGTCTCACCTCGTCTTCCAGCGCCCGAACACGCTTGCACATGCCGATGTACTGCTCGGTGTAGTCCAGCTCGCTCCAGGCCAGGAGCAGCAGGTCCATGGCATGGACAAGCAGGACCGAGAAGCCGACGGGCTCACCCTTCGCTTCCCGGCGGATGATGTCGGCGTTGACCTTGTGCGCCTCGAGCTGCTCGGCGTTGGCCTCCTCCATGCAGGCCTGC
The DNA here is from genome assembly GCA_964513155.1 of uncultured Anaerolineaceae bacterium. GTDB lineage: Bacteria > Chloroflexota > Anaerolineae > Anaerolineales > E44-bin32 > DATEAV01. Next base: position 3,893 of record CAZEMA010000094.1, on the reverse strand, counting down.
GCCTGCGCCCAGTCGGCGTTGCCGGCGTATTCGGCTGCCTCCTTGGCCTTGCAGCGCGCATTGCCGGCATGAAGGATCAACTGGAATAGCGTTTGCTCCCAGGCGGCCGCTGTGCTCACATGGAACTCCCCTCTCGAAGATGGGCGGACTCGTTCAGACGGACGATCTGCCATCTCGATGCAGGTCTTGGAATCGGATCCATCGCAGCGACCCGGGGGAGCCCGTCGGGAGCGCGGAGCTCGGTTATGCCGCAGGCCGCCCAGGGGCCGTGATTCTTCCAGACTCTCGGGTCGCCGTCCACCAGGCAGGCCATGATCATGTTGAGCACGCCCCAATGAGTAACGACGAGCACACGGCCGCTCGGGTGGTGCGCGGTGATGGTCTCGATGGCCTGACGCACCCGGTCGGCGATCTGATCCGGCTGCTCTCCGGTCAGTCGCAGCATAGCCATGGTGACCGGCCGGAGCATCTTGATTCCCAACCCGGCCGGGTCGTATCGGAGGATGGGCCGACCTTCCAGCCAGCCATAGTCGGCCTCGCGCAGGCCGTCCAGAGGCTGCGGCGTCAGCCCGGTTTCCCGGGCGATGATCCCCGCCGTCTCCATCGCCCTGCCCTGCGGGCTGGAGTAGAAGGCGTCGAAGTCCTCGTCATGGAGTCGCAGGGCGACCTGCTCCGCGTGTCGTCTTCCGCGCGCGCTCAACGGGCTGTCGAGGCGGCCGTGCAGCAGGCCACGCTCTGTGAATTCGGTTTCCCCGTGCCGCACCAGGACCAGCTGGAGGTCCGACGTCATGAACCGCCCTCGCCAGCCTGCGCCGGCGCGGCCGTGTCGGCGACGCAGCGGAATCCGATGAAGTCGTTCTTGCGCTTGGGTGTGTGCATCCGGCGGGCGAAGGTCGTGGCCTCGTCTCGGCCATCCAGCCAGTCGCCGCCGCGCAGCGGCATGCGCAGGGACGAAGGCTTGCCACCGATCCACTCGTACACATTGCCAGCCATGTCGGCCGCGCCGTAGGGGCTGTCGCCCGCCGGCGAGTACTTGCCCACCGGCGTGGTGTCCCAGATGCCGGTCTCACTCGTGTCGCACTTGTTCGGGTCGAATGCGCTGCCCCACGGCCAGACCCGACCGTCGGTGCCGCGCGCCGCCTTCTCCCATTCCTCTTCGGTCGGCAATCTCTTGCCGGCCCACTGGGCGTAGGCGGTGGCGCTGTCCCAGGTGACCTGGGTCACCGGGTGGTCGGCCTTGCCCTCCGGCCAGGTGCCGCGCCGCCAGTGAGCAGGCTCCTCCCAATGGGTGGCCTCAACAAACTCTTTGTACTCGGCATTGGTCACCGGGAAGCGGTCGATGTAGAAGGCCCCGGTCGAAGCCTTCTCCCGGTCGGGGCCAAAGAGGAACTCCCCGGCCGGAACCGAGACCATCAGCCGGCCGTCCTTGCCTTTGAACAGAGGAACGACTTTCTCACCCATCCCAGGCCTTCCTTGCGTCGCCAGCGAGTCTGAAGTGCCCGTCGGCTGGCTCGCTCATCCCTTCCTACGGATGCGACGGGGACTCTCCACCGGAACAGCAGAGCCTGGCGTGCCCTGCATGAGTGTGCGCTGCAGCCAGGCGTATGCCAGCGCGATCACAATCAGATGGTAGACCGCGGTCAAGACGGATGCGAGGAGGCTCGACAAGCCCGGCAGAATCGAAACGGCCATCCCACCGCCGAGGGCCAGCTGGGCGGCAACGATCGGCCAGGAGAAGACAGCATACGTGGCCGCCCCCAGCCAGAACAGGCGCCGCGAGCCGCTGAGCGACCGGACCACCAGGATTCCAACCACCCCGCTCACGGTCAGCACGGCGATGCGGAACAGAATCTCGGCGAGCAGGCCAACAAGCAGGTCGAGCATGGGCAGGTTCGCCAGGGGCGCCAGACCTGGATCGCCCGCACCGCCGTAAGCCAGGCGGAGGCCGGCGCCCACAAACTCAAGCCCCCGGAACACCTGCACGATCAGGCCTGCCCCGAAGCCCAGTGTCAGGCCCGCCTCAATGCGCTCATCCTCCGCAAGCGTCTTGCGATGAGAGTAGATCGCCATGCCACCGGTCAGCATGAGGGCCATCAGACCAGGGGTGGCCAGGGACAGCGCAATCGTGCTTGGCTCACCCGCAGTGGCCACGGCCGTCGATCCGATCCCTTGGATGGACTGGCGGACCAGGCTCTGGATGAGGGCCGTCAGGAAGGACCCCGCCAGGCAGATTCCCATGCCCCAGTACAGGAACTCCCGCGGGAAGCCGCGGCCGAAGCGTCGCAGCAGGCTCATCGGCAGCCCTGGGGCGAAGATGAATAGAAATCCACTCAGCGCGATCAGGAGACCTCGAATCAGCAAGGCTCGGTCCTTTCCTTCTCTCCAACAGCGCCTGTCGCCGTGGAATGCGCCTGCTTCAGGGCCGCCCTGTAGCTGCCAGAAGTCTGCCCAAGATGGCCTCACCGTCGGCCATGCCGAAGTCCATCGGCTCGATGGGCAGGACGGCGATTCCCAGCGGCTCCAGCCGCCGTTCCAGGCTGCGGCGCAGGAAGCGGACCTGCGGCGCCACCAGGACAGCGTGAGGGGTCGGCGCCGAACCGAACTCGATATGCTCCAGCTCGAAGACGCTCATCGACCGCAGCTCAAGCGGCACGCCGGCCGCCTCGGCTGCCTGGCGAATGTGGGTCTCCACGAGACTGGAGGACATACCCCCGGCGCAGACCATGATGGCACGCAGCGGCGCACTGGCCTCAGCTGGCATGGCCATCCGATCAGCGCCCGCTGAGCGCTTCGACCGTCGTGCCCGAGTCGCGAGCCTTGACCGCCTCGCGGACCTGTTGGAAGAGCTTCTCGCCGTCGACCATGCCGAAGGTGACGATTTCGATGTCCTGGACGATGATGCCAAGGGGGTTGGCGGCCTGGGCGATGCTCTTGCGCTTGTAGCGCACCTGTGGCGCCACCAGGACAACGTCCACCCAATTGGCCTGCCAGTCCCAAACCCCGACGTCGGGGGTGGTGATAGCGTGCATCTGCACCTCAACGCCGGCGTTCTTGCCGGCCTCGATGGTCTTGGACTCCAGCAGGCTGGAGGACATCCCCATGGCACACACGATGAGCACCTTGATCGGCTTCTGCTCGGTCATTCCATCTCTCCTGCGGTCGCGGTCCCCAACCATTGCCTGCCAGGGCTGGCCAATCCGAAGCGAACTCCCGACAGGGTCTGTTATACCAGCCTAGTGTAGGGCTGGGAAGTAGTCGCCGTGCTGCTGGATGTAGTCATCCAGGATGGCCTTGGCCGTCTCAAAGGAGGGCACCAGTGGATGCAGGGTCAAGGCCTTGACCGCCAGGGCATAGGACCGCTCGACCGCCGCCTGGATCACCAGGTGCTCGTAGGCCTTGACAGTCTTCATGAGGGCCAGGGCATGGTCGGGGAGCGGCCCCATGGCCAAGGGGCGGATGATGCCGTTCCGGGCGACGCAGGTGACCTCCACGACGTCATCGTCCGCCATTCCCGAGATGGCGCCCTGGTTGGGCACATTCAGGATCGGCAGCGAGGCGACCTCGTTGCTGATCAAGGCCGCAATCAGGTCCAGGGCCACCCCCGAGTAGCCCTCGGCGGCAGTGGAAATCTCGGCCACCGCCTCGGGCGGGGCGAGCCTCGAGGCCTTGTCCCCCGTCTCAAGGGTCATGTACGTCTCATGGCGCTGGTTCAGATAGCGGCTGTAGACCGCCTCGACCTGGCTGGGATCGGCGTCCTCATCCCGGATCCTTTTCAGGCTAGCGTACAGCTCCTCGTTGAAGGGCAGGATCTGCTGGGCGCGGCTTTGCCCAGCACGCAGCAGGTTCTCGACGGACTGCCTGGGGTAGTAGTAGAAGAACAGATACTCGCTCGG
>CAZEMA010000093.1:0-9775 GCA_964513155.1 uncultured Anaerolineaceae bacterium | reverse complement strand
TTCTCTACACAACCGGAGCCGGCGGGCTTATAATCGCGGCCCATGTCCCTCGCAGGCGAGTATTCCAACTGGCTGGAGATTGACCTGGAGGCCGTCGAGGGCAATGTCCAGCAGTGTCTCCGGCGCACCGGCGCTCAGGTGATGGCGGTGGTCAAGGCCAATGGCTACGGCCATGGCGCGGTTCCTGTGGCCAGGGCCGCCGTCCGCGCCGGCGCCGCCTGGTGCGGCGTGGCCCGGCTGGATGAGGCCCTCGAGCTCCGCCAGGCGGGGATGGATTGCCCCATTCTGATCCTTGGTGCCACGCCCGTTCAGAGGCTCCGGGAGGCGATCGCGGCCCGCGTTTCGATGGCTGTGTGGGAGACCGAGCACGTGAAGACGGCAGCCGAGGCTGCCGCCGCGGTTGGCCAGCCGGCGCGCCTGCACCTGAAGGTTGACACCGGGATGACGCGCCTCGGTAGCGAGCCCGAGGCCGCCCCCGAGCTGGCTCGGCGGCTGGCGACCACGCCGGGGGTCCTCTTTGAGGGCCTGTTCACCCACTTGGCCCGGGCGGATGAAGACGATGCGGCGCCGACGGAGGAACAGGCGCGACAGTTCCGCCTAGTCCTCGACCAGATCGAAACGGCGGGGGTGCGGCCGCCGCTGGTTCACGCGGCCAACTCGGCTGCGGGGCTGACCCGCCCCAGCGCCTGCTTCGACATGGTGCGGGTGGGCATCGCTATCTACGGGCTGCATCCTTCGGTGGAGTGCCAGCTGCCGGAGGGCTTCCGCCCCGTCCTGACCTGGAAGTCACAGTTGACGCAGGTCCGTTTGACGCCGCCCGGCCGGGGCGTGGGCTATGGCCACACCTACGTTACCCGGAAGGTAGAGCGGATCGGCGTTGTCCCGGTGGGGTATGGGGACGGCTACCGTCGGGTGGGGGGTAACCGGGTCCTGGTGGGTGGCCGGGTCGTGCCCGTGGTCGGGCAGGTGTGCATGGACCAGCTGATGGTGCAGTTGGATGAAGTGCCCCAGGCCCGGGTGGGCGACGAGGTGGTCTTGATCGGCCGGCAGGGCCAGGCCGAGCTGACGGCCGAGGATCTCGGCACGATCTGGGGAACGTTCAGCTACGAGGTCGTGTGCGGGCTGTCGGCACGCGTGGCGCGGGTGAGCATCGGTTAGACCGCAGATGACGGACGATGGTCGGTGGCCTTTGCTTGACATCCGGCCTCCCTGCCCTTAGAATTCGCTCCACAATCAGCCTCAGATAGGGGAGAGACCCGGCGCGTTGGGCACCGAAGGGGCAAACCGGGCGGACGTGGATGAGCGCCCGGCGAAACTCTCAGGTCAAAGGACCCTATCTGGGAATGCCTCTGGAGAGCCGCCAGGCACCGACGGGGCAAATCCCCGGAAGGGGATGAATCTCTCAGGTTCCCGACAGAGGACGCCCACCTTGCTGGTGCGCGTCCTCTGGTTTTCATCCCATTCAAGTATGCATCCTGCCAGGAGGTTCAGATGAAGGTTGCAGCGGGACTCAAGTACACGCAGAACGATGAGTGGCTCCGCGTCGACGGCAAGATCGGGACGGCGGGGATCACCGACTACGCCCAGGAGCACCTGTCCGACATCGTCTTTGTCGAGGCAATCGTGGGCGTGGGGGATTCGGTGGCGAAGGGTGCGACGTTCGCCAATATCGAGTCCGTCAAGGCCGCGGCCGAGGTCTACATGCCCGTCTCGGGCAAGATCACGGAGATCAACGAGGCGCTTCCCGGGAAGCCCGAGACGGTGAACCAGGACGCCTACGGTGAGGCCTGGATGATCCGCTTCGAGATCACGAACCCCGCGGAACTGACGGGGCTGATGGACGCCGCCGCCTACGAGAAGTTCTGTCAGGAACGGAGCGAGTAATGGCCTACATCCCTCACACCGACGAGGATCGCCGCGCCATGCTGGCGGCCATCGGCGTGAAGAGGATGGAGGATCTGTACGACGCCATCCCGGCAGAGGTCCGCTTCCCCGACCTCGATCTTCCGGAGCCGCTCTCCGAGATCGAGGTCATGGAAGAACTCCAGGTGCTCTCCGAGGCGAACCTCGACACCCGGCATTTCGCCTGCTTCCTGGGCGCCGGCGCCTACAATCACTTCATCCCTGCCGCGGTCGACCATATCCTCCGGCGCGGTGAGTTCTACACCGCCTACACCCCCTACCAACCCGAGATCTCGCAGGGCACGCTCCAGGCGATCTTCGAATACCAGAGCCTGATCTGCAACCTGACGGGCATGGATGTCTCCAATGCCTCACACTACGATGGTGCCACGGCGTTGGCCGAAGCGGTCATCCTGGCCCTCAACCACCACCGCGGCAAGCGCCGCAAGATCGTGCTCTCATCGGCAGTGCACCCGCACTACCGCGAGGTCGTGCGCACCTATATGCAGGGTATCGGCCTGACGATCGTCGGCGACGAGTCCTGCGGCAACGGCCCCGAAGCGCTGGCAGGGCTGTTGGACCAGGACACGGCGCTGGTCGCCGTCCAGTATCCGGATTTCTTCGGCACCATCAGCGATTACAGCGCGCTGGGGCAGGCGGCCCATGCGGCGGGCGCCCTGCTGTGCATTGTCGTCAACCCGCTGGCCCTTGGCCTGCTCAAACCGCCCTCCGCCTTCGGCGCCGACGTCGTCGTGGGCGAGGGCCAGCCGCTGGGTATCCCCATTTCCTACGGCGGACCGTCCCTGGGCATCTTCACCACCAAGAATGAGTTCGTGCGCAAGATGGCCGGCCGTCTGGCGGGTCAGACGACGGATAGCCGGGGGCAGCGCGGCTTCGTGCTGACCCTCACGCCACGCGAGCAGCACATCCGGCGCGAGAAGGCCACCTCCAACATTTGCTCCAATCAGGGGCTAATGGCGCTCGCAGCCGCAGTCTACCTGTCCATGATGGGCAAGCAAGGACTGCGCAGAGTCGCCGAGCTGTGCTACCACAAGGCGCACTACGCTGCCGACAAGATCTCGGGGCTGACGGGCTATCACCTGTGGAACTCGGGACCGTTCTTCAACGAGTTCGTGGTCGCTTGCCCTAGGCCGGTGGCGGAGATCAACGATCTGCTGCTGTCGGAGTACGAGATTCTGGGCGGGTATGATCTCGGCCAGTCGTATGCTGAGCTCAAGGATCACATGCTGATCGCGGTCACCGAGCTCAACACCAGGGACCAGATCGATGACCTGGCCGCCGCTCTGGAGGAGGCCACCCATGCCTGAGCCATTGATCTACGAACTGTCCTCCCCTGGCCGGCCGACAGTCCCCCTGCCCGAACCCGACGTGCCCAAGGCCAAGCTCCCGGCAGGCCTGACCCGCGACGAGCTGCCCTTGCCGGAGCTCTCCGAGGCCGATGTCGTCCGCCATTTCACCCGCCTCTCCCAACTCAACTACGGCGTGGACATCGGCTTCTACCCGTTGGGGTCGTGCACGATGAAGTACAACCCCAAGATCAACGAAGAGGCGGCGCGGTTGCCCGGTTTCGCCTTTGCCCATCCTCTGCAGGATCCGGAGACGGCCCAAGGCAACCTGGCTCTGATGTTCAGTCTGCAGGAGTGGCTGAAGGAAATCGCCGGCTTCGCCGGGGTCAGCCTGCAGCCCGCCGCTGGAGCCCACGGCGAGCTCACCGGGATCCTGATGATCCACGCCTACCACCGCGAACGGGGCGATGGCGCCCGAACCAAGATCCTCATCCCCGACTCGGCTCACGGCACCAATCCAGCCAGCACGACCATGGGCGGTCTGCAAATGGTCGAGATCCCGTCCGATGCTCGGGGCAATGTCGACCTGGAGGCGCTCCGCTCCGCTTGCGATCAGACAGTCGCCGGGATGATGCTCACCAACCCCAACACGCTCGGCCTCTTCGACGAGAACGTCAAGAAGGTGATCGAGATGGTGCATGCTTGCGGCGGGCTGGTGTATGGCGACGGCGCCAATATGAATGCCTTGTTGGGGATCGTGCGCCCGGGTGACCTGGGCTTCGACATCCTGCACTACAACCTGCACAAGACCTTCTCCACGCCACACGGAGGCGGCGGCCCAGGGTCCGGCCCGGTGGGCGCCGGCAAACACCTCGTCGACTTTCTCCCAGGGCCAATCGTCGAGATGGTCGACGCCGGCGACGAAGACGAACCTCCGCTCTTCGCGCTGAAGATGCCTGCCAAGAGCATCGGCCGGGTCAAGGCCTTCCACGGCCACTTCGGCATCCTGGTGCGTGCCTACACCTACATGCGGGTCCAGGGCAAAGAGGGCCTGCGGGCCGTTGCCGATCACGCCGTGCTCAACGCCAACTACCTCCGGGCCCGGCTGCGGAACACCTACCACGTCCCCTACGACCGGATCTGCATGCACGAGTTCGTGGCGGAAGGGCGCTGGGCGGATGCGCCTGGCGTCCGGGCGCTGGACATCGCCAAGCGGTTGATGGACTACAAGTTCCATCCGCCAACCAACTACTTCCCGCTCATCGTGCACGAGGCGCTGATGATCGAGCCGACAGAGACCGAGAGCAAAGAGACGCTCGATGCCTTCACCGAGGCGCTGATCAGCATCGCTAGGGAAGCGCGGGAGAATCCCGAGATCCTCACGACCGCTCCGCACACCACGCCCTTCGGCCGGCTGGATGAGGTCAAGGCCGCCAAGCAGCTTGTGCTCTGCTGTTGGCCGGCCCCTCCGGACCGCGACTGAGCGGTCGAGGGAACCACATGCGAAGGGAGGCTGGGCAGCCGTGAGGCGCCCAGCCTCCCTCGTTTTGGATCCCGGCCGCCTCGTCCCCGTTTCGGGCAGATAGACAACGGAGCGCCTGCCCTACATGGGCAGGCGCTCTCACCCAGGCAAGCTTGCCTCAGGTCCCCTTGCACTCCTGAGGCCACGCTTTCCTTCAACTATCATAGTATAGATGGTCCCGTTGAACGGATTCTCAATGGGGAAACCGGAATCCTGGGTGGGATGGCTACGGTTTCCAGATCGGCAAGGGGAGGCCTCCTCCCGCAGGTCGTCTTCGACTGGCCCGACTGTGTCCGGCGTCATCCCGAAGAGCGGGACAGACGACCTGTGAAGTTCAAGGCCCGTTTTGGGGTAGAATCCAGAGTGCTGAGCCCATAGTGAGGACCATGCCCCGCCGCTCCGAGCGCGACATCCAATTCGTCGACGCACGACCGTCCGTTCAGATTTGCCTGCCGGATGGCCGTGTCCTGGAAGGTCGCCGCTGCACCCAATTGGCTGCCTTTCTCAAGCCGGTGGACAGGCCCGAGGAGCCGATCGTCGGGGCGATCGTCAATGGTGACCTGCGCGAGCTCACCTACCCGATCGAGATGGACTCCCGAGTCCAGCCTGTGACGATGGGGACCGCCGATGGGATGCGCATCTACCGGCGCTCGCTCACCTTCATGCTGGCAGCAGCCTTCGAGGAGCTCTTCCCTGAGGTGCGACTCACCGTCGATCACTCCGTCTCCTCGGGTGGCTACTTCTGCCAGGTAAGCGGCCGGCAGGCGCTGGAGGCCGACGAGCTCAAGCGCCTTGAGAGGCGGATGCGCCAGCTGGTCGAGGCCGATCTTCCCTTCGCCAAGACTCAGGTGCCCGTCGAAGAGGCGATCGACTACTTCCAGGCCAAGGGCTACACCGACAAGACCCGCCTGCTGGCCCATCGGCGCAAACCCTACCTCGTCCTCTACCAACTGGAGGAGCTGCGTGACTACCATCACGGATACATGCTCCCCAGCACCGGCTACTTGCAATGGTTCACCCTGGAACAGACGCACGGCGGCTTCACCTTGCGTTTCCCGCGCCGGCACAGCCCCAACCGGTTGCTCGCCCCGACCGAGTACCCCAAGCTGCTGGCGACTTTCCGCGAGTACGGCGACTGGCTCGAGACGCTGGGCGTCTCCAGTGTGGGCGCCCTCAACGATGCCATCGTGGCTAACCGGGCGAGGGAGGTCATCCTGGTATCGGAGGCGCTTCACGAGCGCCGCATCGCTGACATCGCAGCCCAGATCGCCGGCCGCTGGGATACAGCCCGCGTCATCCTGATCGCAGGCCCCTCCGCCTCAGGTAAGACGACCTTCTCCAAGCGTCTGTCGATTCAGCTCATCGCCCTGGGCCTCTCGCCCTTCGCCATCGAGATGGACAACTTCTTCGTCGATCGGGAGGACACGCCCAAGGATGCAGGCGGCGAGTACGACTATGAGTCCTTCGATGCGCTCGACCGGGCGCGATTGAACCGGAACCTACGAGGCCTGATTGCTGGCGAGGCAGTGCGACTCCCCCGCTACAACTTCAAGGAAGGGCGCCAGGAAGAGGGAGAGACGGTCCGTTTGGCCCCGGGCCAGATCATCATCCTCGAGGGCATCCACGGGCTGAACCCCCAGTTGGTGTCGGAGATCCCCGCCCAGAACACCTACCGCATCTACGTCTCCGCGCTTACCCAGCTGAACCTCGATCGCTACAACCGCGTCTCGACGACCGATACCCGACTCATCCGCCGGATCGTGAGGGATGCCACGCAACGCGGCTACACGGCAGCGGAAACCATCCGTCGCTGGGAGTCGGTTCGCCGCGGCGAGCAGCGATATATCTTCCCCTTCCAGGAGAATGCCGACGTGCTGTTCAACTCGGCCTTGGTCTACGAAGGCCCTGCGCTCGCCTCGCTGGCCGAGCCGCTCCTGCGCCAGGTGCCCTTCGGGACGGATGAACATGTCGAGGCCAAACGCCTCCTGGCCTTCCTGGAATGGCTCCTCCCGGTGGATACGGACTTGATTCCCGACAACTCCATCATGCGGGAGTTCATCGGCGGCTCCATCCTGCAGGAATTCGTGCCTTGGCAACCCCCTTCCACGAGCTGAAACCGCCAGCAGTGGCGGTGGCTTGGGGGAGAGGGCTGAGAGCTTTTGGTGACAACAGCCTATGCCCCTTGAACCCAACCTTGTGCTACGCTTGGAGGGCAGCGGCCCCTCCGTCGATGGCGCCGCTGGCCCGATTGGCTACGGGCGGCGGTAGCGCGCCCGCGGCAGGGTTTCGTTTCCAGGGAAGCCGATGCGTGCGGGGCGATGAGTAGTCTGGCTGGGAACATGCTGGGTCGCTACTACCTCCTGGAGCAGGTGGGGCTTGGGGGGATGGCGACTGTCTACGAAGCCCTCGACCTGGACCGTGACGAGAAGGTTGCGATCAAGGTCCTGGCGGCCCAACTCGCCAGGACACCCCAGTTCAAGGCTCGCTTCGAGCGGGAAATCGAGGTCCTTCGGACCCTGAAGCATCCCAACATCGTCCCCATCCTGAGCTATGGCGAAGAAGATGATCAGGCCTACATCGTCATGCCCTTCTTCACCAGCGGCACGCTCATGGACCGGCTTCGGAAGGGACCGCTAACGCCTCAAGAGGCCATGCGCCTGATGGATCAGCTCTCAGGCGCCCTCGGATACGCCCACCAGCACGGCATCGTTCACCGCGATGTCAAGCCCTCCAATATCCTGCTGGACGCCGATGGCAATGCCATGCTCTCCGATTTTGGCTTCGCCCAGGTCGCGGACGCCTCCCTCAGCCTGACCGGATCAGCACTCGTCGGCACCCCGGCCTACATGTCGCCCGAGCAGTGCAAGGGCGAAGCGGTGGATGCCCGCTCTGACCAATACTCGCTGGGCGTCATCCTGCATCAGATGTCAACCGGCCGCCTGCCCTTCGACGCCGACACGCCGATGGCTCTGGTGATCAAACACGTCAACGTCCCGCTCCAACCGCCGCACCTGACCAGCCCGAACATCCCCGAGGGGGTGGAGGCGGTCATCATCAAGGCAATGGCCAAGGATCCGGCCCACCGGTTCAAGTCGGTGACGCAGATGAACCAGGCTTTCCAGGAGGCGCTGGCCAGCTCGCTGGATGAGAAGGGCCGGCTCAAGCCGCGCCGTGTTGGCTCGGAAACCCCGACCCTGCCACCTCTTGGGATGCTGGCGGACCAGCCCGGGAGAGTGGCGGGGCGCGCAAGGTGGCGGCGGGTGGCGATGCTGGCAGGCCTGCTGCTCGCTTTCGCCTGCCCGATCGTTTGGGCGCTGTCTGGAGGCCTGCCCGCTGGGGCAGGGGATGGCAACCGGACAAGCACTCCCACCTCAGCCCAGGCGGCCGAGAACCTGATGGCCACGATCAATGCCCTCTCGACGATGATCGCCCAACGCCCGGGGGAGACGTATGCGCCCGGGCAGGTCGAGACGGCGGTGGCGGGGACACTCATCGCCGCCGGCGTCTTCCCAACGCCAACCTCACCAGACGAGCTCAGCCCAACGCCCAGCCCTTCTGCGACACCGGGGACCAGCGGCACGCCGGTCGGCAGGGCCACCCGGACACGCACCCGGGCCGCGCCACCCGCGGGCCCACCGGCCGACACAGCGACGATGACCAGTACAGAGAGCCTCGTGGCGACGGAGACCCCTGCCGGGACTCTCACGATGTCGGACACGCCCTCCCCAGCCTCGTCAGCTACGTCGGTCTCGGCGACGGCCACGCCTGTCCCGCCCGCCCCGACGAGCACGCCTGCGCCGCCCACGCCAATCCCCCCCGAGGACTGCAAACAGAATCCCCATCACCGCAACTACTGCACTCTCACGCCGACTCCCTGACCGTTGTCCGCTTGTCGCCAGACGCGTTCAGTTCGGCGGCCGCCAACGCCTCTGACGGGGCCGCGCCTTGCCCTCCGCGCGGCATGAAACCTGCTACCTGCCTCCCCCGTTGCCCTCCAGGCCTTCTGGGGTTATCGTATGCAGAGATACGAGGAGAGGGCTATGCCCGATACCAGATCGATCACCGATCATGAACGCCTGGATACGCTCCTGCTGGCCGCCTCCAGGACCTTCGCCATCAACATCCCGATGCTCCCTGGGCTGCTGCGGGATTCTCTGACGCTGGGCTATCTCTTGCTGCGCAATGCCGATACGCTGGAAGATGCCTATCGTTGGCCGAAGGCGCGCCGGTTGATCGAACTCGAGGAATACCACGCCCTGATCCTCCACCCGGACGATCAGGCCGCCAAGCGGTTTGGATCCCGCTTCGAGCACGTCGAGGAGATCGATAACCCTGACCACCTCGACCTGTTGCGCCAGACGCCCTATCTGCTGGCCGAGCTTCGCCGTCTGCCCCCCGACTATGCCGAGGTGGTCCTGTCGCACGTGGCCCGGGTGACCCGCCGCATGCAGTCGTGGGTGGCGAGTCACGACGACTCGAACCGTCTCCAGCTGAAGCGCCTGAGCCAGCTGGACGACTACTGCTACTCGGTGGCCGGCATCGTCGGCGAGCTGGTGACCTCGCTCATCGCCCTGTATCGGCCGGCGTTGGAGAAAGGCCGCCTGCTCTTCCTGCGAACCCTGGAGACGGGTGTGGGGGCAGGGCTGCAGCTGACGAACATCATCAAGGATTCGTTCCGCGACCACCTGGAGGGCCGCTACTACATCCCCCAGGAGTACCTGCCTCTGGATGGCGGCTCTCCGCTGGAGCGGATGAAGCCCATGTTCGCCTACGCCTATCGCCACCTCTGCCTGGGCGTCGAGTACGCCTGCACGCTGCCGGAACCGGAGCTGGACATCCGCAAGGCGGTTCTGGTGCCATTGATGCTGGCCGCGGCGACGCTCGTCCTGCTCCTGGGACGGCTCGAGGATCTCTTCGCCGGCACCGAGGTCAAGATCTCCCGGGAGACCGTGGCTGAGATCTTGGCCCTGGTCGATCACGTGGCCGGCGAGAACGGTGCCGTGCTCCGCGCCTGGAGGGACATCACCGGCCCACTGGCACAGCT
>CAZEMA010000092.1:2944-9922 GCA_964513155.1 uncultured Anaerolineaceae bacterium | reverse complement strand
CCCTTTCGCTAGAGTTGCTCGAAACGGGCAACGTTGAGCACGAAGACGGTCGCCCGGCGCTGGAGGCTGCCTTCGGAGGGCTGAGTGCTGGAGAGCCGGATGATATTGAGCGCTTCCTCCACACGGGCGTCTTCGGTGCCGATCCACAGGGTTGTGTTTCCCCGCCGGAGGAAGCCGCCAGTGGAGGCGATTCGGGTCACGCCGAAACGCTGCTCAACCAGGCCACTCAGCACAGCCTCGGCATCGCTATCACGAACGATGGCCACAATGAGCTTCACGGCTAGTACTCCTCGTAGCGCTCCACGTCGAAGGCGAAGACCGTAGCCCCCTGGATCGTGACGGGTGTTGGTGGGGCCAGTGAGAGTCTTCCTGCTTCGGCTGTCGGCATGGGCAGATACTCCACCCGGCTGCGGCAGGTTTCCCGCAAGGCCTGGACGGTCGCCTCGAGCATCCCTGGCGGCAGGCCGATCAGAAGCGTGCAGTTCCCCTGCCCCAGGAACCCGCCCATGCTCTGGATACGCGTGACCTGGACGCCTTTCGTCGCCAACGCGCTGGAGGCCGACTCCAAGTCCCGGCGCTGAACGACCGCCAGCACCAATTGGACGATCCGCGAATCCCTCTTGGTTCCCATCATGCTGACCCATCCCTCGCCGCCCGTCTCGAGCGCGGCGTCGACCTCAGCCACCAACTCTTCATAGATCTCGTCGCGGACCACTCCGTCCCGGCGAAGTCCGGCCAAGCTGCTCCGGCTGGCTCGCAGGGCTTCCCGGCGGGCTGTCTCCAGCTCCTGAGCCTCAATGTCGGGGGCGCTGCTCAGGACATCCTTGACCGCGGCGGTCAACGCCTCCGTCCGTCCGCGGAGCACGGGTTCCAGTGTCTCCCAGGTCGGGCCGGAAAGCAAGCCGTCTCGGTGCAATCGACTCAGGTGTTGGTAGGCAGCCCGGGTGCTTAAAGCGCGGGCGTGTCGCCGCTCGTATTCCATTTGCGCCTCGCCCCGCTCGGTCAGCCCCAACCGCCGTACGAGCGGGGCCATGCTCAGGCCCTGCGCCACTAGGGTGAATAGGACCACCCCGAAGGTCATGACGGTGATCGGGGTCCGGCCTGGCCCGATTGCTGCCGGCAGGCTCAGTGCCAGCGCCAGGGCAATGCCCCCCCGCAGACCGCCCCAGTACAGGACATGGCGCCACGACCACGGCAGGCCGCCCCGCAGCATGGAAAGGCCGTAGACGACAACCGCCCGGCTCACCAGGACGCCGACAACTGCCCACAGGATCGGCTGCACGTTGGCCGCCAGACCGGGGACGTCGATCTGCAGCCCGATGAGCAGGAACACCGCCGAGTTAGCCAGGAAGGCCACGTATTCCCAGAAGTTCAGGACCACGATGCGCGTCGTGGGCGACATGCCTCGAGGCCCGAGGTTGCCGTTCACCAGCCCGGCCACCACGACCGCCAGCACACCGCTGACGTGGAGCTGCTCGGCCAGGAGATAGGACCCGTAGGCGAGCACGGTCGTCAGGGTCGTCTCAACCAGATAGTCATCGATTTGGGCGATCATGCGCGAGACCAGCCACCCCAGCACCAACCCCACGAGCAGGCCGCCCGCGGACACGCGCACGAAGTCGATCAGCCCCTGGCCGAGATCGAAGCCTCCGAGCACCAGGCTGGCTACCGCCAGCTGGAAGACTACGATGGCGGTCCCATCGTTGAGCAGGCTCTCACCCTCCAGGAGGACCTCCAGCCGCTTGGGCACTCCCAGCTTCCGGAAGATGGCCACCACAGCGACCGGATCGGTAGCCGAAATCAATGCCCCGAAGACCAGGGTGAGCGAAAGGGGCAGGCCCGCTCCCCAGGCCACAAACCCGCCCACCAGGAGCATGTTCAGGATCACCCCCGGCACGGCAAAGAGCAGGATCGTCGGCAGGTTCCGGCGCACGGCCTCCACGTTCAGGTGGAAGGCCGCCTCGAAGACCAGGGGAGGAAGGAAGAGCGAGAGGATCAGCTGCGGCGCAAGACGGATGTCGAGGTTGGAGCGGAGGGAAAGCGCCGCCCCGACCAGGACCAGCGCCACGGTATACGGAATGCGAAATCGCCGGACGGCAACCGCGACCACCGAAACAATGAGCATGAGTCCAAGCACGAGTGTTTCGACCTGGACCAGGCTATCCATGACGCACACCCGGGGCGCACTGAGATCCCGGCCTTCCCGCGCCGGATGCGCAGACCCGGCCAGGCCCGCAGCCCAACCGGCTCATCCGGGCGCGCCCTTCGCCCGCCGCGCCTGCAACTCGGTGAAGAGTGCCTCATATTGCTCGGCGATGGTCGCCGGGGCAAACCGCTTGGCGATCGTTTCCGGCGGACGCAGGTACGATTGCCTGTGATCGAGGATCCTGAGGATCGCGCCGGCCAGGGCCTCTGGGTCGCGAGGCGGGACGATCTCTCCCATGCCAGTCATCACCACCGGCTGCCGGACTCCCGGCAACTCCGAGGCCACCACCGGCGTGCCACAGATCATCGACTCGATCTGCACCAGGCCGAAGCTCTCGGTGCTGTTCAGACTCGGCAGGACGGTTACGTCGCAAGTCTTGAAGAAGGCCGACATGCGGGATGGCTCCAGCACGCCAAGGAATGTCCAGTGGTCCCGGAAACCGTCCAGGACCGGCGCCAACCGTCGGGCATACTCTGCCTCGCCTAGCACGTTCTCATGCTGACCCGCAAATAGAACCTGCGCCTGCGGGTGCTGGTCGAGGATGCGGGGCAGTGCCTTGGCCAGGTACTCGACGCCCTTCTCGGTTGCCAGCCGGGCCGCCATGCCGATCACAGGGCCGCTGCCCCGCCGATAGCGCGCCGCGAACGCGGCCGCATCGCCTTCCGAGCAGGGGGTGACCTCGACCGGTGGAGGGATGACCCGCAGCTTGTGGGCATAGCGAGAGAGGAGGGGGGAGTGTTTGGCGTAGTCCTCGGTGTAGGCCACGACCGTGTCGGCAAAACCCGCGGCCAGCCGGTTGGCGAGGTTGACGGCGGAGTTGGCGGCAACGTTGAAGATGCCCACGGGCAGCCGCACGTCGCAGTGATAGGTCAGGACCGTCGGCCTTCCCTGGCGCTTTCCCTTGAGGGCGATCCCCGCGGCGTCGAACTGGGGCAGATGCAGGCTGAGCACATCATGCTTCTGGACCTGCCGCGTCGCCTCCAGGCCGACCGTGGGCATGATTACGCCCTTGCTGATGCGCAGGAGCACCGGCATCCGCAGAACGTTGACACCATCCATCTGCTCGTGGCGGGCTAACCCGCGGTCGTATTGCGAGGTGAGCACGGTGACCTGGTGGCCGCGCGCCGCCCAGGCACGCGCCAGCCGCTCGACATAGACCGTCAGCCCCGAGACGTGCGGTCGATAGTAGGTGAGCGCGACCAGGATCCTCATCGTTCGATGCGTGTACCCAAGCGCTTGCGCCGGGCCCGGCGGTTCCGGCGAGGGGCTTCCCCACGCCGTTGCCCGCCCGACAAGACCCGATCCATTCCAGGCAGATGAGGCGGCACAGCCCGGCGAACCAGCCGGGCTCCCTCAGTTTGGCTGCCGGCCAAGGTCATCGCGAAGCCCACCCGGAGATGCCATGCCGAGGGCAGACCCGGCTTGCATTCGCCAACAACCCCCGTGTGAACGGCCCGAACAGGCGAAGCCAAGGTCAGCAACAGCCCGGATACCCCAAACGTTTGTGTCACGATGATGCGGGATCCTGACGGGCAGCCGGCTCTTGGGATGATTATAGCATCCGGCCTCCGGCCCCTCAGCCGACCTGCTCGACGAACCGCGCTTGCTCACCCACAACCTCCGAACGCTGCCCGTCAGGAAAGGTCACGGACGTGGGGCCGTTGGGCACCCGGTGGATCTCCAGCCCCCGCCACCGGATCGTCACCGGCCATGGGTAGGGGTTGTGCCCCGCCAACCACACCTTGCGCGGGGAGATCAAGCGGATTCCCAGTGTGCTCAGGAAGAGGGATAGGGGCGCCACCCCTGCGATGTGATCGCGCTCCCCCAGGCCCTCGGCTTGGTCCGCGTTGTACGCCTCCCGGAAGGCACCATCTGCGTTCAGGCTATGGACCGTGGCCCGCATCAGACGCCCCACAAGTTCCGCCGCCGGCTCGATGAATCCGTAGTCAACAAGCCCTTCCCCAAGCATGGTGTTCCAGAGCATGCAGACGCCGCCTGAGCCCTGCCGGCTATCCGGGACGTAGGCAGGATCCTGCGCCGAGCATAAGGGGATACCATAGAGACGCCAGAAGCGGTCCGGATCCATCAGCGTCTCTCGCACCAGGCGCTCGGCCCTCTCCTTGGAGGGGATCCCCGCCCAAAGGGGCAACAGGAGGCTCTGGTCCTGACGGGTGTAATCCGCCAGCAGGACTTCGGTCGAGAAGGCCTCACTTAGCCCGCGGATCTTGACACGCGTGATCTCGACGTAGGTCTTATCGCTCGTGGCCGTTCCGCGATCCCAGAACCACTGGAAGTCTCGCTCGGTCAGACGCTCGAGGCGGCTGCGCCCTCGAGGGCCCCGGCCATGGATGTGCACTTGAACGGCGTGCGAATGACCCTCGACGCCCTTCGACCGGATCAGCACCCGCACCGGAGGGTCGAACTGCCGCCCGACATCCAGCACGAACTGGCCTTCGCCCTTGCCCAGGAACTCCCCCGCAGGTGATCGGTGCTCGTCGCGATCGACGTGGCAGTAGCCGGCGGTCTCATCCGACCAGGATGCCTCGACTGCCTGGCGCAAGCGGCCGCTCCAGCCTGCGAGCCTGGCCGCCTCCTCGGGTTTGTCGAGCAATTGGGCTGACTCGATGAGCGATTGGCACTCACGGTAGAGATAGGAGGCTAGGTCGGGCGTCTCGGCCTTGGTGATATCCAGGCCCTGGCCCCAGGCCTGCCAACGGACGTAGGTGGGCCAGTCATCAAAGCCGGCGTGGATGGTGTGGTCCCACTCGGGAACGCCGTCCTGGTCTCTATCATGCGCCGGGGAGAACCAGGCCTGCGCCAACTCCATCAGCCGTGGAAAGCACTCCTCGAGGAAGGGGCGGTCGTCAGTCCCCTGATAGATCCTCCAGGCGAGCGTGCCCAGGAGGGGTGGACAGAGCCTCCCGCTTCGCTGCCCGCCCAAGCCCGGCTTGCTATCAAGGGAACCGTCCGCCAGCCGGGTCGAGAGGAAGTTGCGGATCACCCCTTTGGCCAGCTCGGGGGCGGCGGGAAGGATCTGGGGGATGTTCAGGTAGGCGTGGAACGCAGTCTGGCCGTCCCAGTGCAGGAGGTAGTCTCTTCCGTCGCCCCGCTCCGAGTAGCCCTTGTCAGGCATGCGGGTCAGGACAAAGGAGGCGTGGGGGAGATGACGGGTTGGCCCGACGTAGCTCCCGAGGACGACCTTCTGGGTGAGGTGGAACGCCAGGTCCCATTGGGGGCTGCCGGTCTCGACCTCGACCTGCGAGGCGTTGACCATCTCCAGCCGTGCGATTTCACCATCCCAAACCTTGGTGACCAGGGAGCGGGCCGCCTCGAACGAGGCTTGCTCATCGTTCAAGGCCGCATGGGACCACAGAACGGGCTTACTGGAGCCGGGTTCGAGGTCGAAGGTGACAGCCAGGCCCGGGAATGGCGCTTGCTGCACGCCCGCCCCGCCCGCCAGGAACACCAGCGGAACCAGATCGCCTGTCCGGCCCGTGAGGATCGTCACCCCGTTGTAGGCCCCTTCACTCATCACCTTGGGGTTATCGCCTGGGCGAAGAACGCCGTATAGCACAACGCGGAGAGCATGGCGCGAGGGGCTAAGGCTGTGCACCAGATACCGGCCGGCAAGGCTGTGTGAATCCGGTACCCAGAACTCGGCCCCAACCTGTATGTCCGGGAATGGCTGGAAACGGAGCCGGAGGTAGTTGGGGTAGATTGCGCACACCTCTGGCGGGGTGGCAAAGGCCTCGGGGTCGGCAACATAGTGCTCATCCAGGGCAAACCCAGGGAAGACGCGCATGCTGCGAGCGCGCAACCCATAGCTTGTCCATAGGGTCAGCGCCGGAGGGTCCCCCCCGCCGATCGCAAACTCCCAGATCTGGTCATTGACATAGTCGGGACTGCATTGGCGGGCGTCCGCCGCAAGCCGGTACGAGCGGACATCCTTCGAAGTGACCGACCAGGTTCGCATGCCCAGATTGTATGGATATGGCGGGGAAAGGTCAAAGAGCTGCGACGAGTGAATGGGGCGGGTGCCAAGGCAGGTTACCGAGGCCGAGGCATTCTTCTTGCAGCCAGCCACCCTGGAGGTAGCCGCCGGGCAATCCCACCATGCCGATGATGGTCACCGCCTCAAGCTCGGCCTGGGCCGTCCCCCTCGGCGGGGGCCATCGAAGGGAAGCAGCGCTTGTGAAGAATGTCGGGGTCTCCCTTTCCGGGGCCCATTCGTCGCTGAAATCGTGGCTT
This sequence comes from uncultured Anaerolineaceae bacterium, assembly GCA_964513155.1. Classification (GTDB taxonomy): domain Bacteria; phylum Chloroflexota; class Anaerolineae; order Anaerolineales; family E44-bin32; genus DATEAV01. Next base: position 3,468 of record CAZEMA010000092.1, on the reverse strand, counting down.
TCCACCCGTCGCCGGGCCCCCAAGCGCAGTTACATGGGCGTGCTATAATGCCCGCGATGCCTTCTGAACCCGACGACGAGACCCCGCGCGACACATCTGCCGGCGACTCCGAAGCGGATGACCTCATCAAACGCTTCCACCGCCTCGTGGAGTCGCCCCCTCCGAAGGAGCCGAGGCAGCCGAAGGCCCGTCGCCCCGCGCCCCCTCCCGAACCGGATCAGCCGCCATTAGACGAACATGAGGCGCCCACGGTCCCGTTTGAGGGCGACGATTCCACCTTCCCCACGGTCCCATTTGAGGACGACGATTCCGCCTTCCCCGTGTTGCCCTCCGGCATGGATAAGGCCGGCGGCTATGGCCACGTACCGCCCCCCTCGGGCGCGCGCCGGACACCTCCCCCGCCCCTGGCGGAGGATACTGGGGGGTTGCCGCAGCGGGTGCCAGAGCGCGACCCAGGCGGCACATGGGTTGCTCCGGCGGCCTACACCGCCCCGGCCGGCGCGACGCCGCCTCACGGCGTCAAG
>CAZEMA010000092.1:1434-2844 GCA_964513155.1 uncultured Anaerolineaceae bacterium | reverse complement strand
GACCCCGCCGCTCCTCCGGCGGCTGTGGCTGCTTAGTGCGGACGGCGGTCGCCGGCCTGTTCGTCTTCGTCGTCCTCCTGATCGTTGCGGCCTCCTTCGCCATCTACGAGTACTATGCTGTCGCCCGCACTCTGCCGTCCGTCGAGGACTTGCAGGCGCACGCTTCCCAGTTCGAGACGACGCGAATCCTTGACCGCGACGGAAACGTCTTGTATGAGATCCTCGACCCGCAGGCAGGCCGCCGGACGTATGTCTCGCTCGCCGAGATCTCACCCTACATGGTCGCGGCTATCGTCGCCACCGAGGATTCCCAGTTCTACAGCCACCCCGGCTTCGACCTCTGGGCCATCGCCCGGGCCTTCCTGCAGAACTACCAGCAGGGCGGGACGGTCTCTGGCGCATCGACCATCACCCAGCAGATTGCCCGCAATCTCCTGCTCAGCCCGGAAGAGCGCTCCCAGCGGACGATGCTCCGCAAGATCCGGGAGGCTCTCCTGGCGGCCGAGATCACCCGTCGTTACACCAAGGACCAGATTCTCGAACTCTACCTGAACGAGGTGTACTACGGCAATCTCGCTTACGGGGTTGGGGCGGCGGCCGAGACGTACTTCGGCACAACCGCCGACCGGCTGACGCTGACCCAGGCTTCCTTCCTGGCTGGCCTGGTGCAGGCCCCTTCGGTGTACGACATCTTCTCCAACCGCGAGGTCACCCTCGCCCGTCAGTGGCAGGTGCTCACCCTGATGGTCGCGACCAGCTCAGAGCAGGGCTGCATCTACGTCAGCAATTCGCAACACTCCATCTGTGTTAGCGCCGAAGAGGCGGCCGCGGCGGCGGTGGAGATCGAGAACTACGCCTTTGCCCCTCCGGCGGTCCCAATGCGTTTCCCCCACTGGGTCAACTTCATCCGGGCGGAACTGGAGAGCATGTACGACCCCCAGGTCATCTACCGCTCCGGGTTCACCGTCTACACAACCCTGGACCCCCAGTTGCAGCAAATGGCGGAGGACATCGTCCGGACCCAGGTCCAATCCCTGGCCGACCGCCATGTGACGACCGGGGCGCTGGTTGCCATCCAACCCAGCACCGGCGAGATCCTGGCGATGGTGGGCTCAGCCGATTACACGGACGAGGTCAACGGCGGGCAGATCAACATGGCCATCCGCCCCCGTCAGCCCGGCTCGTCGTTCAAGCCCATCACCTACACGGCCGCCTTCGAACTCGGGTGGACGCCGGCGACCCTGATCTGGGACGTGCCCTCGGAGTTCCCGCCCTCGGGCGACCCCAACGACACTCGCCCACCCTACGAACCGGTCAACTACGACGGACGGTTCCACGGCCCCGTTACCGTCCGTACGGCCCTGGCAAACTCCTACAATCTACCCGCTGTCAAGACCCTCAACTTCGTCG
>CAZEMA010000092.1:0-1334 GCA_964513155.1 uncultured Anaerolineaceae bacterium | reverse complement strand
GCCGCGGCCAAGACGGGCACCACCAACGACTTCCGCGACAACTGGACTCTGGGGTACACCCCTGACCTGGCCGTCGGGGTCTGGGTCGGTAATGCCGACTACACACCGATGCAGAACACGACGGGGATGACAGGTGCGGCTCCAATCTGGAGCCAGTTCATGCAGGCGGCCATCCCCTACCTCACCGGCGGCCAGCCCACGCCCTTCCCCCGCCCGGCGGGCATCACTGAGCGCGTGATCTGCGCCGTGTCAGGCGCCGAGCCTTCGCAGTGGTGTCCCTCGCAGCGTTCGGAGTTCTTCGCCGCCGACCAACCGCCCTTGCCGAGCAGCCAGGATCTCTGGCGGCAGGTTTGGGTGGACGCCTGGTCCCTCGAGCTTGCCTCCCCAGAGTGCCAGGACTTCCCCGAGGAGAGGCTTGGCCTGTACGTTCCCGATCCCTGGGGACGCCGTTGGCTTCAAGAGGATTCCGCCGGCCGTGAGTGGGCCGAGCGCATGGGGTTCCCGCAAGACCACCTGTTCTTCGTCCCCGAGACGACCTGCTCAGTCAGCAGCGGCCGCCCAATCCTGGGCTTCACCGCACCCAGCGAAGGCTCCAACATCACCGTCGGCCCTCTCGAGATCTATGGCCGGGCCGACGCGACCAGCCATTTCCAGGAGTGGAGGCTCGAGTACGGAGAGGGGCCTGAGCCCGGCGAGTGGACCGAGCTGGCCAACAGCCTCTCGCCGCACCCAGACCCTGCCATCCTCTACTGGTGGAACATATCGGGGCTAGGCAATGGCCTGCTCACCCTCCGACTGCAGGTATTCAGCGACCAAGGGGGGAAGGTCGAGACCCGGCTCCACATCAACATCGGCCTCCCGACGGTGACCCCGACCCCAACCCCCACATTCACGGCCACCGAGCCTCCGACGTTCACGCCGACGGAGACCGTAACCTCAGCCCCGACCAGCACGCCTACCCCGACCGACACGGCTGCCCCGACCGAGACGCCCACCGAGACTCCCACGCCCCCTCCGACTTCGACAGAAGCGCCAACCCCGACAACTCCGACCCCCTAGGTGCTTGCGGAAGAACCCCGTTTCCACCTCACCCCCTTCCCCTCGCACAGCACCCCGAGCGCAAGCGAGGGGCTCTCCGCCTAGAGGCTGACTTCACTTGGGCGGAGTGGGGCGGAGAGGGGGTGGAGGAACGAAAGGAGGCGGGGGGCCGAAGGCCCCCCGCCTCCTTCAAGACCTCGCCCCTCCCCCGGCTTGACCTTCTCTCGCAGAGCACACCGGTCCGGGGGAGGCCCTCCGCTCACCTGCACTGCGCTGCGCGCAGCGCGGCGCAAGTG
>CAZEMA010000091.1:0-10058 GCA_964513155.1 uncultured Anaerolineaceae bacterium | reverse complement strand
GCCGGGACATCGACTCGAAGAGGTTGGTCCCTTCGCCCATGCGGTCGAAGAAGTCTCTGGCGGCCTGGTAGGCCCGGGCCGACGAGCTGAGCCGCCCCTCTTCCGCCCCTATTCCCGCCCCTATTCCCGCCCCGGAACTCGAGACGCCTATCAGGCGTTCCTCCACCGCAGAGCGGCTCCCGAAGAGGGACATCGCCACGCCCGCGAGAAACAGGATGACGCCCCCACCCACTCCGACCACAAGGATCAGATAAGGGTTCATGGCCTAGAACCGCATCCTCTCACCCACGCCGAAGATGGACGCCGGCAGATGGATGCCCGATTGCTCAAGCTTGTCCATGAACTTCGGGCGCAGGCCTGTGGGCCGTAGGCGGCCGATGACACGCCCGTCCTCCAGGCCGGTCTGCTCGAAGACGAAGATGTCGGCCATCGTGATGACGTCGCCTTCCATGCCCTGGATATCGCAAATGTGGGTCACTTTGCGGGTGCCGTCCCGCAAGCGCTCCAGGTGGACCACCAGTTGGATGGCGGAGGCGATCTGTTCGCGAATAGCCCGCACCGGCAGCTCCATGCCCGCCATCAGGGTCATGGTTTCGATACGGGAAAGAGTATCGCGCGGACTGTTGGAGTGGGCAGTGGTCATGGAGCCGTCGTGGCCGGTGTTCATGGCCTGGAGCATGTCCAGGGCAGCCTCGTCGCGAATCTCGCCGACGATGATCCGGTCTGGGCGCATGCGCAAGGAGTTGACCACAAGGTTCTGGATGGTCACTTCCCCCCGGCCCTCGATGTTGGGTGGGCGGGATTCGAGCGTGACCACATGTTCCTGGCGCAGCTGAAGCTCGGCCGCGTTCTCGATGGTGATGATGCGTTCATCGGGCGGGATGTATTGAGAGATGACGTTGAGCAGTGTGGTCTTGCCGGAACCAGTGCCCCCCGAGATGACCATGTTGATCTTGGAGACGACACAGGCGCGCAGGAACTCGATCGATTCCGCGGTAAGCGTTCCGTACTCGATCAGCTGCTCGACCGTGATGGGATTCTTGGCGAACTTGCGGATGGTCAACGCCGGGCCAACGAGAGAGATGGGCGGGATCACGGCGTTGACCCGTGAGCCATCGGGCAAGCGGGCGTCTACGTAGGGGCTGGATTCGTCGATGCGCCGGCCGAGCGGCGCCACAATGCGATCGATGATACGCATCAGGTGATCATCGCTCTCAAAGGCCGCCGGCTCGCGGAAGATCTTGCCGGTGCGCTCGATGTAGATGTTCTTGGCCCCATTGACCATAACCTCGGTGATCGTCTCGTCGGCCAGGAGGGGTTCGATCGGCCCGAGGCCAAGGATCTCGGCCACGATCTGCTCGAACAGCCGGCGCCGCTCAGGTCGGGAGAGCACGATCTTCTCCTCGGTCAGAATGTTCTCAAACAACTCCTCAATCGTCCGGCGCACCTCGGTCGTCTGGCTGACGTCCATCGAGGGGTCAAGCTCAGCCAACAACTTGTTCTGCACCCTGGTCTTCAGATCATAGTAGGTATCCCGTGGGGCAACCCCGGGAGCGACCCTGCGACCGCTCAGGTTGCCGAGGCGCGAGGTCTGCGGCCCTGCAGGCCTGGCGGCCTCGGGCTGGGCAGGCGCAGGCTCAGATTGAGCCTGTCCTGTTTCGATCCGCTTGAGCAGAGACACCACCTACCTCCTTGCGGGTTGTGACGAGCAACCTGCCGTTCCTGCTAGCGGCTGAACGCTTTCGGATGCTCGGCCTCCTTGGCCTCCTCCTCACTCTTGGCCTTGGCAACCAACCGCTGCTTGATCGTGCCCATCAAATCCAATATGTTCCTGGCAGGCGGCCGGCTCTTATCCCCCATGAGAAGCGGGACGCCGCGGTTTACGGAAGCGATGACCGTCCTCTCATCGTAGGGGATTTCGGCATCGACCGCGTGCTTCAGATTGTCGCCCACCGCCTCGGACGTGATTCCCCAACGGCGGTCCATCTTGTTGAGGACGAAGACCACATTCGAAGGCGAAAACTCTAGCGCAACCAACAGGTCGAAGAGCAACCGGGCATCCTTGATTGCTGGGATATCGGGCGTGGCCACGGCGACCAAGAGATCGGCCACATCCAGCACAGCCAGGGTCATGTCATCCATGGCCGAGTGCGTGTCGACGATGACGTAGGCGAATTCCCGTCTCAGATACTGCAACACCCGGCGGACTTGGTCGGGTTTGACTTCGTCGGCCAGCTCCGGCCTCTGGGGCGCCGCCAGCACCCGCAATCCCGACTCGTGGGCCATGAGCACTTCCTCGACCACATCGGCCTCGAGCTCATCGACTCTGGCGGCCAAGTCGGCGATGCTGTTCTTCACTTGCAGGTTGAGGAAGACCGAAACGTCCCCAAACTGCATACAGGTGTCGACCAGCACGGCCGGCGTCTCCCCGGTGTTCAGCCCGATAGCTAGGTTGGTGGCCAAGGTGGTCACCCCGACCCCGCCCTTGGCACTGTAGACGGCGATTACCCGGCCCTCGGGCCGGAGCGCTCCGTAGCCCTGGCCCGGCGCGGGCGCCGCCGGCTGCGGAGCTGGCACCTTCCATCGTGCTTTTATCTCGCGACCCTTATCGGCGACCACACGGATGGTCGACACCAGCTGGTCGCCCGAGGGAGGCTTGGGGATGAAAGCCCGGGCACCGGCGATCATCGCCCGGCCCATGTATTCGGAGTCGCTCATGACCGAGACGATCACGATTTGAGCGAAGGGGACTTCCTCCAGCAATGCCTTGGTGGCGGCGATGCCGTCCATGTCAGGCATGTTGATGTCCATCAGGACGACATCCGGCTGTGCCTCGCGCGCCAGCTCCAAGGCCTCCTCGCCTGAGCGCGCCGCGCCGACGACCTCAAAGTCCGACTCAAACTGCAATAGCTTGCGGATGTTCTCGCAAGCCTCCGCGTAGTCGTCGACGATCAGGATGCGGACTTTTTCGCCCGCGCTTTCTACCATCACCGACCCCGTTGGTCAGGCCGCAATCTCACGGCTCGACCGGTGGTATGTCATTGGGCAAGACGGGCGGAATCGGGCTCGTCACGGCCGGCTGCAGCCCGTAGGGCAGCCGGGTGGGCACGGTGACGCTGTAGTTCTGCATCAGGTACTGCAGCGTCACACTGACGGTCTCGGTCACTGCCGTGTCACCCGGGGCGCGCAAGGTCAAGGTCACGTAGGAGCCGGACATCACGGCCCAGTTGAGGGCCAGGGCGTCTTGCGGCGACACGATCAAGGTGACGATGTCAGGGGGCTCCGGCCCGGTCGCAACGGTCTCCGCGGCCTGCGTCTCGGCCTGGCCTTCCTGCACCGCGACGGGAACGGTGGCCTGCGTCTCGCCCTCAAAGGTGAAAGAACCGACATGGAGCACACTGGCATTCTGGATCAGGCGCTGCGTAACCAGCCGAGGCCGCTGGGCCTCGCTTGGCTGCAGCAGCAGAGGGGTGCCCGTACCTTCTTCGGTGTCGGCACGTCCCATCGGAGCTTGCTCACCTATGCACGCCGCCCCAAACTCTCCCCAACTCGCCTGCCGGCAGACAAACCCGGTGCGCAGGTTCATGTCGAGGCCGATGAGCGCGCCGACGACGTCGGGCAGGAGTGACTGGAACTCGGGATCCAGGTCGACCATCAGCATGGTGACAATCACGTCCACCATGTCCCCAGGGCGCAAGGCGTAGGCCACGCCCGATAAGCGTGTCATCGGGATGGAAATGGCCGTGTATCCTAAGGGGATGGCCATGGAGGCATCGGAGCCAGCGCCCAGGACGTCCCCCGGCCGCATGGTGATCATGTTGGTGGTAATGGGGGAACCCTGGGGAATGCCCATGCGGGCGTGGCGGCCGATGACCTGGCTAACGTCGTTCTCGATCATCGTCTCCACGATTTGATCCCTTGGGAAGGGCATCAGGCCGACCATATCTGGGCCAATTTCCGCCCCCCGCGGGATTTCCTGCAGGGCCATCACAATGTTGGTAGTCTCGGTGACGGGGGCAGCTGGCGTCCCCCCGGCGGGTGGCTGTCCAGCCGGTCTCCCAAAGAGCATGTAGAAGACGACCACGCCAACCGCCAAGAGCAGACCGAAGAGAATCAGAATCCGGCCGCGACGCATTGGGCCTCCTTATCGGGGCAGATTCGACACCATCAAAGACCAGTGTCGGTATGATAACGGTTCCAAATCAAAAGTCAAGCCAGCCGTCGAGCCGGGCCAGGACTGTTAATGTGTGATACCTAGCGCTTCGATACAAGGAGCCCTATCGGCGATAGGGCTCCGGTGCGATCGGCAGGGGATTGTAGCCGCTCTCGTCACCCAGTGCAATGGGCTCTAGATGTTCGTAACAATGTTGCTGAACACGTTGCCGATGGCAGGGCCGAGCAGCGCAAGAATGACGATCACGACTACGGCGACCAAGACAAGGATCAGCGCGTACTCAACCAGCCCCTGGCCTCTCTCCTTCGGTGCGAACAACATGTCACTCACCTCCTTTCTGTGTCAGATTCGCATAGGTTTTGTCCCACGCTGGCTACATTATAGGAGCAGACCCCCCAGGCGACAATAGGACCTCTTTCCGATGCGGTCTACCGTCAATCGATCGGCCCTTTGCGTCACCCAATGCTGACAAGAATGGGCCTATTCGCCTGTCGGGACGGCGAATGCAATCCGGGAACCCTTCCCCGGGGAGCTACTCACCTCGAAATCACCCCCCACCAGGCCGATTCGCTCCTGCAGTGTCTTCAAGCCCTTCCCAGGCCCCTCAGCAAAGGCGGGGCTCTCCGCTTCGAACCCTCGGCCATTGTCCTCGACGCTGGCACGGATCTGGTGCGCGTCCATGTCCAGGGTGACCTTCGCGTGTGTCGCCTGCGCATGTTCCCGGACGTTGCCCAGTAGCTCCTGAAGCGCCCGGAAGATCAATACCTCGATATGCGATTCCAGCCGGCGCTCCTTGCCGGTGAAGACCAGGTTGATATCCAGCGCCGAGCGTTCCTTGTAGGCCTCAACATAGCGCCGGACCGTCGGGGCGAGGCCCAGGTCGTCGAGCATCATCGGACGGAGCTCAAAGATGAAATCGCGCACGTGGCCGAAGGTTGACCCCGCGCTGGTCTTGAGATTCTTGAGCTCTTCGCGAGCCTTCTCGGGGTCCGTGTCCATCAGCCGTAGGGCGATCTCCGCTTCGAGGATCAAGTTGGAAAGCGCCTGGGCCGGGCCGTCGTGCACTTGGCGTGAGAGCTTGCGGCGCTCCTCTTCCTGCGCCTGGATGATGTGCTCCAATTGGTTGCCGGCGGTTTCCTTGGCCGTGATCTCCGGCAGCACCGCTCCCCCCTCCAGGAGTTGTAGGGTCCGGGTGACGGACTCGGCATAGCGTTTGAGGTGCACCTGATCGCTCTGGAGCTTCTCCAGTTGGCCGCGCATGGTGAAGAGGCGCTGCTGGGCGTCCTGGGAGGCCTCATAGGCTGCCCGGATGTCCTCGCGGGGCACAGTGTCGAAATGAGCTTGGAGTTGGTGCAGATGGGCGGTGATCGAGGCGTTGCGTTGCGCCAGCTTATCGACCTCGCCCTGGCTCTGCTCCACCAGGAGGCCGATCTCCTTCATCTCATTGCGGACTTGTTCAAGCTCCGCCCGGCTGGCTTCAATATACTCCTGAAGGGGGCTGAGCGCTTCGGCCTCAGAGGCTGGGGGCATGAGATCCGGGCCTCACTTCCGCGTGTCTTGCAGGCGAACCCAGCCGTGGCGCAAGGCATAGACAGCCGCCTGCGTGCGGTCCTCGATGTCGAGCTTGTGGAGGATGGCGGTCATGTGGTTCTTGACGGTCTGATGGCTGATCCCGAGCTTCGTGGCGATCTCCTTGTTGCTCAGCCCCCGGGTGACAAACTGAAGGATCTCCATCTCTCGTGGCGAGAGCGGTGTGAAGGCCTCGACATCCCCTTCCAGGTGCGGACGGCGGACAGTCTCGACCCCGCGGGATAGCCACTGTTCGAGGCCGGTTTGGTCGTAGACCTGATCCCCGACGACAAAGAAGCCTCGGGCCACCTGCCGAATCACGTCGACGAGCTTGCCGGCCTGCACGTCCTTGGAGCAGTAGGCCGAAGCCCCCGCGCTGAAGGCGTGGAGCACCTGCTCGACGTCGTCGTACGCGGTCAGGAGAACCACGGATGCGTTGAGGCGCTCGGCCATGATCTGGCGTGTGGCCTGAATCCCGTTCATGTTGGGTAGGTTGACGTCGATGAGCGCCACGCGAGGACGTAGATCGCGCACGATCTGCAAAGCCTGGTCGCCCGTCGTGGCCTCGGCCAGTACCTTCATGTCCTCTTCCGATTCGAGGATGTTGCGAACGCCCTCGCGGAAGAGGGGATGATCGTCAACGATTATGACCCCGATGGTTTCCATGATCTACCCCGCCGGCGCTAGATTGAGAAAAGTATAGCACAGCCACCCCTTGGCGGGCAAACGGCACGGAACGCCAGCGATAGACGACCATGTTCTCGCCGCCCGCCGCGGGGCTGAATCCCCCTGTGCTGACGTGCAAGGGTTCGGCCAGGCCAGTCAACAGCGGATACCAGCCCGGGAAAGTCATCAGGTACTCGGCGTTGTGCTGATCCAGATACTGTGCCAGGGCCGCCTCATCCCGCAGGATCGGGATCACCTCTGGAGAGACCAGACCCGCCAGATCCAACAGTGGGCGATTCCCGAAGTAGCCTAGGGCACCGATATCGTGCGCGGCGACCAGCGCCTCCGGCTCGGTGTTACGCGCGATCCAACGAGCCGCCTCCACCATTTCAGTCTCGATGATGGCCACGTCCTGCGCGTAGGCCCGGCAGCCCAGAAGCCAGAAGGCGGCCGTCACCGCACCGAGCGCCGCCAGCCACGTGCGCGAGAGAATCCGTCGCAACGGATGAGCGGCGGCCAGCTGGATCCAGCGGAACATCCCGTCCAACCCAACGACTGCCAACACGGGGATGGTCGGCATGGCATACCGTGCATGCTGATACGTAACCGGGAGCCGAATAGCGTATGCGCAGAGGTAGGCCGCGACCCAGATGAGTGGGGCCAGGCGAGCCCAGGTCCGAGCACGCGCGTCCCGCCAGACCGCCAGCACCGCGCCGACCGCAAGAACTGACCCCGCCCCGACAAGGGGGCCCCGCGCCTGGGCCAGCAACCGCTCCAGTACGGGCGCCTGGCGCAGGACGGCGTACTCGGCTTGTTTGGCGTAGAAGGTGCTGGGCCACCACTCGCCCGAGAGCCGCCAGTTGAAAGCGAGGTAGGGACCCAGAAGCAGCCCAACTCCGAGCGCGACCAGAAGCAGGTCTCGCAGGTGGGACCGTAACCTCCGCCCGCTCGCGGCCACGATCCCCAGGCCAACCGGGATCACCAGCGAGAGCGCATCCGGGCGGATCCAGGTGCCTACGCCGATTAAGAGCCCGAGACCCAGCGGGCCGGGCCTGCCGGACTCGAGAGACCAGAGCACGAGGACCACAACCAGGGCAAGCGCTACCGTCTCCATCCCCGACAGGCTGGCCCAGACCAGATGCCACTCCAGTACAACCCCCGCACCGGCCACCAGCGCCCAGGTCCGCCATGCAGGTTGGCGCAAGGCAAGCCATCGCCCGCATACCCAGCCCAGAACGGCAAGGAGCAAGACGCCGAGGCCATACGACCACGCCAGGGGCTCAATCCCCAGCCAGCGGCCTAGAGCCAGGGCCATCGTCCACAGCGGGCTGGTCGAACCCGCACTCGGTTGACCAACGATGAAGGACCACTCCCCCCTTTGGACGAGGTTGCGGGCATAGGTCTGGTGAATCCAGGCATCGTCCAGGGGGAGGCCCAGCCCATGGGTCCGCTGGCTCGCCCATAGAAAGCCAGCCGCCGACAGGCCGGACACCAGCAGGATCAGGCCGAGAATCCGGAAGCGGCTCATGGCTGAGACTCCGGCACGACCTCCAGCAACATGACCCTCCCTCCCCGCGATAGAGACAGGGTCTCTGCCGGGGTTAACCAGGGAAGCAGACCTGGAGTCTCATACAGTTCGGCCAACCCCGCCGGCCGGTTTGAGTCGAGGATGACCCAGCCTACATCGTACCGCTCGACGACCCGGCGCAAGGCTTCGGGCGAGCCATCGGGAATGACGACCGCCTGTAGGCCGGTGGACAGGTAGAAGCCCGGCGGGTTGTTGACGGCGACAACACCCGGCGAGGCATCCACTTCGAGCAGGCGCTGACCCACCTCGGCGTAGCCAATCTGGCTGGCTTCCCACAGGGGCTCAGCCGGGATGCCACCAATGACACGGTTCCAGAGCAGGCCCAGCGTGAGGCCAGCCGCGATTCCCACGCTGGCGACACCAAAGAGGCGGAATGCCTGGGGAGGATCCCATCCTCGCTTGCGGCCGCCCCACGCGACGAGCGCCTCCAGTCCGGACGGCGCCATCGCCCACAAGACAGGCATGAGCGCCGTACTGGAGTGGAAGAAGCCGCCTCGGCTTCCCGCGAAGGGAAAGACCACGGTCATGGCCGCCAGCAAGGCGAGCAAGTAGACGGTCGAGAGACGGACGAGCGGATGATGGCGCAAGCGCCACCCGCCCGCTGCCATCAGCGGTCCGAGGAAGACCAGGCCGTTCACGAAGATCAGGCTCTTCAAGTTGGCCCACAGAGCATCCAGCCTGGCAGACAGGATGGCGCCCACGCCCGCACGCCACCAGCGTTCTGGGGTCAACACCGATGCCGGGTAGGAGAAGAGCTCATCGTAGCTCAGGAGCCAGAGGGTCCTGCCCGCGCCCGGCGAGAGAAGGGAGCCGCTGACGGCGAAGTTGCGTGCCAACCAAGGCGTCATCACGACCAGATAGCCGAGGCCTGCCCAGAGCAGACTGGACCATCGCCTGCGACCCGACCAGGCGATGGCCAGGAAGGCAGGGATCCACATGAGCAGACCATCTGCGCGCGTCAGGTGGCAAAGCCCCACCAGGGCGCCTGCAGCCAGCCAACGGCCGGGGCTTGGGCGAGCACATCCCTCCGCCATGACCCATAGGGCCAGCGCACCCAGCACGGCGTAGACGACGAAAGTATCCGTGGTTACGAAGAATGGAAGAAGGAATCCGGAGAAGGCGGCCAGCCATCCGGCCAGCCAGGCATGGCGTGGCTCCGAAGAGAGTCGGAGACACAGGGCGGCTGTCAGGCATGGGATAAGGGCGGTGAGAAGAAGAAAGGGGACCTGAGCGGCACGAAAACCCGGCCCAAGAAGGACCATGCCTGCCGAGGCCACAACGGATGTCAGTGGCATCCAATACAGGTGCGAGGGGTGGGGCAGGCCCTGGGGATCGTCCAGATAGTTCCACAGGAACGGCTCACGAAAGCCCGCCCCCTCCGCCAATTGGCGGGCCGTGGCATCGTAGTAGTCCGCATCCATGTATCCCGGAACCCGGACCCACCAGGCGGCGCCGGCTGCGGCCACCGTTCCCAGGGCGACCAGCACAAGCCAGCGACGCCAACTCATTGCGGCACCTGGAAGAGCTCGTACCCGGCTCCAAGCCGGGCAACGGGCGATAGCCCAGCCAGCAACCCTTCGAGCGTTGCCCAGTCCTGCGCCGAGTAGCGCGAGTCCCCTGCGCGGATGAAGTCCATCCCTTCCCGGTTAAGAAGGACGTGGGTGATGCCCTGTTCCTTCCAGGCCTCCAGGATGCCAGTCGGTTCAGCCAACGTCCGGCGCGCTTCCCACCACCGGTCAAGAAGGATGGCCGCCGCCACAGCCAGGTCGACCGCGGCCGCGGCGATCCCGACTGTCGTCTCCGGGCCGAAGGGTTTGTGCAGTATGTAGTAGGCGGCCTCGATGGCGGCGAGCCAGCCGACCACCAGCCCACCTGCCAGTCCGAGGCATGCCCACCGCCTCTTTCGAGTCCTCGCCTTCATGTCCGGCCCCACCCCATACGGCAGAATGATACACGAGGTGTGCCAGCGAGGCTGCTCATCGAGCCACACCTTCCCCTCACGGTCGACACCCAGCTCGGTGCCTGAGGGGTTGTGGCCTAGATTCGGTGTGGACGAGACCC
>CAZEMA010000090.1:0-10062 GCA_964513155.1 uncultured Anaerolineaceae bacterium | reverse complement strand
CGGAGGTCCCGGTCGGCAACGTATTCGGCGGGGATGGCGCTTGAGAGGGGCAGGTCGATGCTCACCGGAGGAAGTTCGACGGCGCCGGGCAGATCCGGCGCTCGACCGTCGCCCTTCAGGCGGCGGACGGCCTGGGAGAGCAGGCGGGTGTACAGGTGGAAGCCGATGGCGGCGATGTGGCCGTGCTGGCGAGTCCCCAGCAATTCGCCCGAGCCCCGCATTTCGAGATCACGCATGGCGATGGAGTAGCCCGAGCCGAGTTGGGTATGCTCGGCGATCGTCTCCAACCTCTCGGCGGCTTCTTCGGTCGGACGGAAGCGGGGATGACGGAAGAAGTATGCATAGGCCCTGGCCGCTCCTCGGCCCACCCGACCCCGCAACTGGTAAAGCTGGGCCAGGCCGAAAGTGTCCGCCCGGTCGACGATCAGCGTGTTGGCGTTGGGAATGTCGAGGCCCGACTCGATGATTGAGGTGCTGAGCAGGACGTCAACCTCGCCGGCGTTGAAGCGCTCCATGACCTGCGAGAGCTCCCGCTCATGCACCTGGCCGTGCGCCACCGCAATCCGGGCCTCCGGAAGAAGCTGCTCCAGTCGGTGCCGCATGGCATCGATGGTCTGCACCCGGTTGTGGACGAAGAAGACCTGACCATCGCGATCCAGTTCGCGCAAGACGGCCTGGCGGACCAGGCGCGGGTCGTAAGGGCCCACCTGGGTGATGATCGGGAGCCGCTCCTCGGGGGCCGTGTTGATCGTCGAGACGTCGCGCACCCCAGTCAGGGCCATGTACAGGGTGCGAGGGATGGGTGTGGCCGTTAGCGTCAGCACGTCAACCTCGGTCCTCATCTGCTTGAGGAACTCCTTGTGGGTGACGCCGAAGCGCTGTTCCTCGTCGATGATGAGCAATCCCAGATCCTTGAAGATGACGTCGGTCTGGATCAGGCGGTGCGTGCCGATGAGGATGTCGATCTCGCCCTTGGCCAGGCGCTTGAGGATCGCCTCCGCCTCTCCCCGACTGCGGAAGCGGGACAACATCTCGACCTGGACCGGGAAGGCAGCCAGGCGCTGGCGGAAGGTGTCGAAGTGCTGCTGGGCCAAAACCGTCGTGGGGACGAGCATGGCCACCTGTCTTCCGTCCATGACGGCCTTGAAGGCAGCCCGAAGAGCGACCTCAGTCTTGCCGTAGCCGACGTCCCCGCAGATCAAGCGGTCCATCGGGCGAGCACGCTCCATATCCTTCTTGACCGCCTCAATGGCCTTCAGCTGGTCGTCGGTTTCGACGTAGGGGAAGGACGCCTCCAGCTCTCCTTGCCACGCGCTATCGGGCAGGAAAGCATGGCCGGGGACAGTCATCCGCTTGGCGTACAGCTCGAGAAGGTCTCGTGCCACCTGCTCGGCCGCTTCCTTGGCTCGACCCTTGGTGCGTTCCCATTCCTGCGTGCCCAGGCGGGAAGGTGTGGGTGGGCTCTCGTCGACACCTACGTAGCGGGTGACTCGGTCCGCCTGATGGATGGGGACGAAGAGCTGGTCGCCATCGGCGTACTCGATCAGCAGGAACTCGCGGGGAAAACCGTCGAGGGTGCGTTCCAGCAAGCCGCCGAATTGGCCGATCCCGTAGTCGACGTGGACCACCCAGTCGCCGGCCCGCAGGTCGGCGTAGGCGTTCTCGGGGGAGGCGGCTGCAACACGGGTTTGCGGCCTGGGACGTGGCCGCCCCCAGCCGAAGATCTCGGCATCGGTCAGCAGGTGAAACCGGCCGGACGGATGCGGGCAGAGCTCCCAACCTTCGGAGAGCGCCCCCTGGATGAAGTGCAGGTCGCCGGGGGAAAGCTCCTGCGGCACGCGGTCCACGACCGGCTGAGATGTCCCACCCTCCGCCCACAGTTCCGCCAGCCGCGGCGCCTGGCGGCTGACAACAACCGTCGCCTCGTGCCGGCTGCGCCGATCGCTCAGGAATTCCAGGACCGGGCGAAGCTGGCCGCCGAACCGCGGTCCGGGGGCGAAGGAGACCTCGAGGGGATGCTCCTCGGACGCCGAGGCCTCCCCCAAACCCAGGTCGACGACCTGCAGCTCACCCAACCCATCCCGGATCTCGGTCCAGGTAAGGTAGGGCACCGGGAAGTCCTTGGGGAGGAGACCCGTCTGGACCTGCTCGCGCCGCAGGCCGACCGCCTGTTCCTCGAGTTCGCTCACCGCGTTCTCGAACGCCGACTCGTCCTCGAACAGGACGAGCGCCTCCGGGGGCAGAAAATCGATCAGGCCACCTGAGGAGGGATTCATCATTGGCAGGAAGAACTCGAGAAGCGGTTCCCTTCGGGCAGTGTCCGCGCCTTCCGGGTCAGGCAGCAGCTCGTCCCAAGTCTGCCGGTACAGCCTGGGCATGCCCTCGCGGGCTGGCGAGACCAGCACGCTCTCCAGGGGCTCGGTGGAACGTTGAGACGAAGGCTCGAATCGGCGCATCGAGTCGATCTCGTCGCCGAAGAGCTCGATCCGGACGGGGAGGGGCTCCGCCGGCGGCCACAGGTCGAGGATGCCTCCGCGGTGGCTAAGCTGTCCCGGTTCTGTGACCAGGCTGGCAGGGCGGTAGCCGGTCCCGAGTAGGATGTCGAGGCTGCGGTCGAGGCGGACGGTCGACCCGGTCTTGAGCCACCGCGAGTTGGCCAGAAAGTCGCGCCGGGAGAGGGTCCGAGTCATCACGCCCCGGGCGGAGGCCAAGACAAGGCCGGGCTGAAGAGTCCCGGCGGCGGGGTTGGCCCCGGGCTGATGGGGAGAGGTGAGCGAGGTCAGGGCCGTGACGCGCTGGCAGATCGTGCGAGGTCCCCAGGAGGCGCGCTCGTAGAACAGTGGGCGCATGTCCGGGAAGGGCAGCAGGTGGAGCCCAGGGGACCAGGCGGGGAGCTCCTCCGAGAGCGTGAGTAGGCGATCTGGGCGGGCAACGAGGAGAATGACCGGGCGGCGCAGATCCGCGCTCAGCGCTGCGGTCAGTGGAGGGCGGGCGGCGCGCGGCAGCCGCAAAGCGCCTGGCGGCGTCTTGCCTTCGGAGAGGACGGCCAGCAAGTCCTGGTATCCAGGCAGGTCGCGTATCAATCTCAGAATGCCCGAGAGGTCCATCATCCGTCCGGGGAGCCGTTGTAGCTCGTCATCGCGGTCTGGATGCCTTGCTTGAGGAAGGCCTGGATGCACTCGACCGCCCGCGCCAGAGCGATATCCATGAGCATCCGCTCCTCCCCAACCAAATCCTGCAGCACGTAGTCCGCCGGGTCCATTCTACCGGGAGGCCGACCGATGCCGATTCGCAGGCGGGGGAAGTCCTGGCTGTCGAGATGCTCAAAGATGGAACGCAGTCCCTTGTGGCCGGCTGAGCCGCCGCTGGGCCGCAGCCGCAGGCTGCCCTGGGGCAAGTCCAGGTCATCGCAGACCACCAGCAGGTCGGGGAGGGCAACACGATAGAAACGCACGAGCCGTCCCACCGACTCGCCCGCCAGGTTCATGAAGGTCTGAGGTTTGGCCAGGAGCAGCTTGTGACGTTTGAACCGGCCATCGGCGATGGAGGCCTTCGCCTGCCGGCGCGAGAACTCCAGTCCACGCGCAGCTGCTAGCAGGTCCAGCGTCATGAAACCCACGTTGTGCCGGTTCCTGCGGTAGATTCGGCCTGGGTTGCCCAGACCCACGATGAGGCTGGTTCCGTGCGGGCAGGGCTGGCTCACGGACTGTCTCATCTCCTGCGAACCCGGCGGGAAGCCTTGCGCAGGGTGCGGCGCGTTGCGGAGGGTCTCCAGTTGGCACGTGCCGCCGAGCGGATGCCCGTGTACATCGCGAGTAGACCGAGTCCGCCGAAGGATGCCAGCATCCCGGTGGCTGCCGCGTCTTCCACATGCATGCGGGCTGGCCTGGGAGGGATCGTGGGCCGGGCTGGGACAGGCGTCGGAGGGGGCGGAGTAGCTGTCGGAGCGGCTGAGGTGGTGACGGGGGTAGGAGTCGGTGTCTCAATCGGCATACGATTGCGCACCCGGACCCCCTCGACCAGTGTGGTCAGGATCGTGCCGTCCTGGAGGAACACCCGCAGGCGCAGGGCATATTCGCCATCGGTGATGTTTGCGGTATCCCAGAGCGCCAGCCGGCCATCGAAGACGGGGGTGTCGACGGGATCGCTGAGTGGGAACCAGGTTCCGGTGGGATTGGAGACGTAGGCGAAGGTCAGATCGTAGTGTGCGAACCAGGGATGGGCAGCGGTGCCCGTGATGGTAACGAGCCCGGAGACGGCCTGGCCGGGCGCGGGGTAGTTGATTTCGGCGTGCCCTTCAGTCTGCGCCGAGACGGAAAGCGGCGCGGCTGCGACGGCCAGGAGGCCGAGTATGACTGGAACGAGGGTACGCATGCGGAGGGTCCTTCTGCTGACCATTGTTCCGAGAAGCGGGTGACAGGGTAGTTTAACACGCCATACCGCACCGGTCAACGCGCGGCCTCCGGCTGGCAGGAGTGTCGACGCCCAGGCAACACATGACGCGGGACTCGGGCGAGTCACGGCTTGGCTGGGGGCCTCGGCCAAGACCGAGCCCGCCGTTGACGGTTAGGGCGGCACCCGGTAGAATGCAGGCACAGAGGCAGGGGCGCAAGAGTAGGCCGCCCCTGCTTCCTGTCCACGTCGGGTGAGCAGGATCCTGGGGCGCCGCCTGGAGCATACGGAAGCAGGTTTGGCGGAGGGGTGGTTGCCGCTTCGCCAAATGCCCGCCAGTGGAGCCCGTCGCCAGACTTGGATGACGGTGGGGAACAATCCGGTAATGCCACCGGCTCTGCCGGTGAGACACTCACAAGGAGCGAGGGTAACCCATA
The DNA here is from genome assembly GCA_964513155.1 of uncultured Anaerolineaceae bacterium. Classification (GTDB taxonomy): domain Bacteria; phylum Chloroflexota; class Anaerolineae; order Anaerolineales; family E44-bin32; genus DATEAV01. The sequence continues at coordinate 5,233 of CAZEMA010000090.1, read as the reverse complement.
AAGGGTGAGAGGCGCTCCGGAGGATGAACGAATGGAACGTATGAAGCTGCAGGCCACCCCGAGGACGGTGATAGGAAAGCAGGTGCGAGCACTGCGCCGCCAGGGGCAAATCCCCGCTGTACTCTATGGCACCGGCATAGAACCACTGCCGCTGGAGCTCGAAGCGAAGGAGGCCTCTCGAATCTTGTCACGCGCCAGCGGCTCGACGCTGGTCGAGCTGACGGTCGGGGACGAGACGCACAACGTTCTAGTGCGGGAGATCCAGCGCCATTCGATCCTGAGGAACATCCGGCATGTGGATTTCCTCAAGGTGGCGATGGACGTGGCCATCAAGACCTTCGTGCCCGTGGATGTCGTCGGTGAGGCCCCGGCGGTCAAGACCTTCGGTGGCGTGCTGGTGATGGGGCTGAATGAGATTGAGGTCGAAGCCCTGCCGGCCGACCTGCCCGACAGGGTGACCATTGACATGGAGCCCCTGACGACCGTCGGCGCGGCTCTCACGGTCAAGGACCTGTTCATTGGCAAGGGCGTCAGAGTCCTGACGTCGCCGGATGAGCTGATCGTGCGCGTGATGGCTCAGGCGGCCGAGGAAGTCGAGGAAGTGGAAGTCGTTGCCGAGGCCGTGGAGCCCGAGGTGATCGAGCGGGAGCGAGGCGAGGAAGAAGAGGAAGAGGAAGGCGAAGAGGCTCCCAAGGAGTAGCCTCTCTGAGGAGAGCATGCGAGAGGGGCGGCGCTCAGTCGCTGCCCCTCTTTTTCATTCTGGGAACAACCCCAATAGACGAAGCAGCCCGAGTGTGATGCGGGCTGTCGCCCCCCAGATTACCTGGCCACTGTAGGGCGTGAAGAAGTGGACGTCGATTGACCGTCCCGCTTCGCCATCAATCTGGCGGACCTCGAGGTGAGCAGGGTCGGCGAGCCAGGTCAGCGGCACGCCGAAAGCCAGTACCACCTCTCGAGTGTTGATCCGAAGAGGGTAGGGCCAGGGGATGGACCCCACCACCGGCTCGATTCGGAATCCGGTGATGGTGGGCACCGCCTCGAGAGTCCCCAGAACGTGTACGTCTTCGGCGGCGAGGCCGACTTCCTCTTCGGCCTCGCGCAGGGCCGCCCGAAGCGGGCTATCATCCCCGGGTTCAATGGCGCCGCCGGGAAAAGAGACTTGCCCGGGATGGGAATCGACGGTCTCCGTGCGGAGCGTAAACAGGATGTGCCAGATTCCGCCTTCCTGGTAGAGGGGCACAAGGACGGCTGCCGGACGCGCGTCCCGATCTACCGGCTCGCGTCCCTTAGGGGAGGCCAGCAGATGGCTCAAGCGGGAGGGGAGGTCGTCTTCCATGCGTTCACTGGCAGGGAGATGGAAAACCGCCTTGCCCGGCGAAGAGAACCCTATGTGTGGCGTCTAGGGCTTCGCCCCTGCTACCACATATGTGGATTCCTTCCAGGAAGCAGGGCCTTCCATCGCACACCTAGACCTGACTCTGGATGATACTGCCGCAGTAGCCACATGCGGCACTGGTCTCGTCGATCCACTCGACGGTGTCGGGGTGAACGGTTCCACCGCAGGAGGGGCACTTCGTCGGGAGACGACCGCGGATCGGCTGAGGTGCCATAGGGGATCCGGCTGCAGTTGCGGCGAAGTCAAGGCCCGGGAATGCGGCAGAGAGCTCGCTTTCCAGGGCGGCGGCTTCCGCCTCCAGGTTGCGGGCGCGCAGCTCGTTCAAGAGGCGACGGCTGGCCTCCTGGAGCCGGCCGATCTGACCCGTCTGACCCATCAACAGCAGCCCCCGCCGGAGCCGGTCCTGGCCTCTGGCAATGTCAGTGGCCAGGATCCAGGCCCTGCCTGACTGCAGGTTAAGCTGGGCAGCCCGCGGCAGGCCGCGGGCAGTGGCCTCGTCGGCCAGCTCGGCGAACAGTGCTGCCGCCTGGGCATACTGGCCTTGAGCCAGCAGGGCGTGCGCTTGCCGCAGCCGGGCCAGAGCGCGTTCGGCTGCGGGCGGCAGGCGGCCGTCCGGTCGACGGCGAGGCGGGCGAAAGGGGCGTCGAGTGAAGATGGGCATCGTTTCGTCTCCCTAGCCGGTCAAGCCCGCGGGGCAGGCTGGCAGTGTGCTCAGTGCCGATACACCTATCCTGCCGAGCGTCTAGCCGTCCCTGTCGGGCTCAGTGGACTCCTTGTCGGCTTCTCCTGTTCCCGTTTCCAGCAAGGCCACCACAGGCCGGGCGAAGATGAGGTACCCGGTGTGGGCCACCATGCGGTCCGTCGGCCGCAACCGCTGAGGGACGACCTTGTAGAACCGCAGCATCAGCTCGCAGACTTCGACGAACGCAAAAGACTGCTGCTGCATCGCCTCCAGGAGAGCGGACACTTGGTTCGTCGTGGGAAGAATCGTGCCGAACGCACCCCCTGGATGGAGCGCCGCGCGGACCTGGGGAAGGAACTGTTCCGGATTGGGCAGGTCGAGGAACAACGCGTCGGCGTCCGTCTCGTCGAAACCCTGGGCAATGTCTCGCAGCTTGAAGACCACCCGATCGTCCAGGCCGACACGCTGCAGGTTGCGCCGGGCGAGTTCCTGCATGTCCTCGCGCCGCTCATAGGTAATGACTTTGCCCTGGGGACCGACCGCCCAGGCGAGCGCGGTCGTCAGGGCTCCAGAACCAGTTCCGCCTTCGACGACAATCTTGCCGGGGCCGACCGACAGGCGCACCAGAATGTAGCCGATGTCTTTGGGGAAGATGATCTGCGAGTTCCGCCGGGTGTTGATGAGCACGTCGTGTAGGGCTGGTTCAACCAGGTAGAACTTGCTCCCCAGGTGGCTCTCCGCTAGGGACCCCCACGGCAGACCAATCAAGGCATCGTGCTTGACCACGCCACGATGCGTCTGCAGATCGGCATGGGGTTCGAGACGAAAGATGAAGTACCGGTGTTCCCGACCGACCAGCATGACGACATCGCCGGCTTGCGCAACCTTCACATTATCCTCCACATGCCCGCCGGCTGGGAGCGCCGCAGCCCCTCCCAGGATCTGGGGGCGGACTGGTGGGACTGCAATCCGGCGGACTCAAGATTACCACGTGTAGCGGACATGGACTTGCCGTCCTCTGCGGCGGCGTGCACGGCGGATTCTAGTTTTCGAGGCCATGGGTCGCCAATCCCGCCGTGGTTTCGGGCTTGCGAGCTACCAGCCGCAGGACAACGCTCCGCCCCAAGTGCAGGCGATCCACTTGGGTCTCGAACCCCAGGGCCTTGAATGGCCTGGACCAGGCCGCGTCCGGCTCGTCCGCTTGGCCGGAAACCTTGTTGAGCCACGCCCCGATGCGGTCGATGGCCGATCGACCAGTAATCATCGCTACAGGCACGACGACAAACTGCCCGCCTGGCTTAAGGATGCGCCAGGCCTCGGACAGCGACCGTGGGTCAAGAATGAACTCGCTGGGGAAGGTTGAGAGGACACCACCAAAGTACCCGGCGGGGAAAGGAAGGCTTTGACCGCGCGCACGGACGAGCCTGGGCATCATCCCGTGGCGCCGAAGCCGGCGGGCAGCCAATCGTCCCATCTGGCGTGACGGATCCGCGCCGACGGCGCACCAGCCTCGGCCAGTCATCTGCCGCAATAGATGGCCCGGACCGTGGCCGACCTCCAGCACCGCGCCTCCGTCCAGGACCTCCAGCCCTGTCGCCTGCCATGCGCCCCACAACCCTAGCGAGACGAGCCAGGCGATGAGGTCGTAGCTCCAGGCCATGTCGGTGTACAGATGAGGGGCGAACCACCTCACAATGGCCCGGATGAGCTTCATGTTCTGCCGGGCCAGAGCGCTCGGAACGTCGCGAGGCGGATACCTGCCTGGGCCACTGCCCGACGAACGGCAGGGTCGGTTAGGGCTGCTAGTTCGCGCTCGCGTTCCCTGGAGTACATGCTGGTCTCGATCAACGGCTGGTCGGCGAAACCTGGATGAGTCATCAATTCGGTCACGCCCTCCGGCAGGCCACGCAGCATGTTGAGGAGATTCGGGAGCGTCGCATCCTGGGCGAACCAGCCGGCAAGCAAGGCGTCCGGATGGGGCACGCCCGACTGCGAGAGGCGCCGGGAGGCTTCCCCCTGCACGAATGTGCGGATTGCAGGTGGGTAGCCCTCCGTCAGAGCATCGGTCATGAGTTCGGACGGCAGGGCTGGCCGGACGCCACAACCGACCTCGCAGGCCAGGGAGAGGCACAACCCCCAGAGTGCGGGAATGAGGGCGGCAATGTGATGGTGGCTGTCCAGATGATCGAGAACGGCGCCGGTCCGAAGGAACAGGCGGATCTGGGCCCTCCACTCGGTCTCAACTTCGGGCAAGTTGACCGCCGACGGATCGGCCAAGTATGAGTCCCGGCTGCGGAACCATCCCTGGGTATCGACCAGGGAGGGGACGGCCTCGGCCGCAGAGCATGGCTGCCCGGAGGTCAGGTTCAGATGAACGCCCAGGGCTAGGCGGGGCGTCTCCTCTCGCGCCCGTCGAATCTCATCCAGGGCGCCAGGCCTGTTGACCATTACGGTTGTGACCGTAACGATGCCTTCCCGATGCGCCAGGCGGATTCCCTCAGAGACCCCGGCGGTCCGTCCGTAGTCATCGGCGTTGACGATGAGGATCCGCTTCAAGCATCTCACCTGTCTGGGTGGAATTAGGATGTCGGGCAGGGAGCTCATGGTATGGGCGGTTCACACCTCGTCGGGCCGCAAGCACCAGGTGAACCGCCTCGGCTGTCGATCGAGGGGCCGAGGAGACGGCCTAGGTGACCAGGTCTACCTGGATCCCCTTTGAAGCCAACCAGTCGACCGCCCGGTCGACCTCCGCCTCGGAGCCACAGGTTTCCAGCTCGATCCACCCCTCGTGAAGCGTGATCTGGGCCTGGCGGATATTCACGATGAGCTCGAACTGCCGGATCAGTTGCTGGATGATCGGCTGGCCGGCGAGAGAGGGCGGGTAGTTCAACCGTAAGACCTGCGTGGCCATCCTTCCTCCCGGCGGCTGCCCCCGCTCACGGAATCAGCCGGACCCCACCTGGAGAAGGATTGTAGCATTCGGCAGAGAGGGAGTCAAAAGAGCGAAGGGATCGCGGGCGGGAGAGAGTAGGGTCGGCCCGTCCAGCACCCTGTTCGCCCCCTCCGGGGATGCTTCGCGAGGCCACGAGCCCCCCGTTCGGGCCGCGAGCCCCGGCCCGACGGGGCGACACCTGCCCCGAACCGCAGGTGCGGGG
>CAZEMA010000089.1:0-10100 GCA_964513155.1 uncultured Anaerolineaceae bacterium | reverse complement strand
CCACTGAGGATCGCCTCATCACCGCAATTGCCGTAGCCATAGTAGCCGGCGATCAGCACCCGATCAGGCATGGAATTCCCAAGGACGCCGGGGGGAGATCATCAGACATCCTCAGCCGCGACCTTTCGGTAGAAGCTGCAACGCGTGCAATGGTGACCGTCCTCCAGGGTCAAGCTCTCACCCCCGCAGCGAGGGCAAGGGCCGGGCGCTGCGTCAAGTGGCTCTCGGCTGCCCTCTAGCAGCCATGCCCAATGAGCCGTCCAGACTCGAGCCATGGTATCCGAATCCCAGATCACGGCGCGGGCGTTGCGGCGAGTGACCTCCGAGAGATCCGGGTTGCGCACCAGGCCTAGGATAGTCGCGGTCGCCGCCGCCCGGGCCTCCTCCGACGTGTGGTCACCCGGTACCAGGAAACCGTCGTGCCCACTCGCTACGTACTCCGGATAGCAGCCCACCGGGCTGCCAATGATCACACATCCGGCGCGCATCGCGTCCGGGATCGCCAACGCACCGGGTTCCTGCCGCGCCTGCAGGTGGAACGAGAAGCCACAGCGCAGCAGCTCTCCCGCCAACTCCCGCTGACCTAAGAGACCTAGGTAGGACATCCCCTCCTCTTGATGCAGGTCGGTCTCCGGCTGGCCCCACAGCCGAGGCCCACCGCAGACGACCAGGTGGAAACGGTCATCGGCGGCCCGCAACCGTCGCAGCACGGCGATCGCCGCCTCCAGGCCTTTGGAGGGATGGGAGAAGTACACCAGGCGGTAGGGATCGCGCTTCGGCCGGCGGCGCTCGGCCCGGACGAAGGCCCGCTCCTCAAAGCCGTTGTAGACGACGAAAAGGCGCTGGCGCGGCACTGCCCAGTCGCGCGCCGCCACCTCGGCCACAAAGTTGCTCACCGCGTACAAGGCGTCGTAGCCGATCCGGTCCAGCCCGCCGGGTTTGACCGTCCCGTGCGCCCAGACGAGGCGCAGGCGGACATCGCACTCGAGTTCAAGCAGCGGGCTCAGGTCGAGGGCGCCACCGGAGGTATTGGCCACCAGCACGTCGCCCTCCAACCGATGCACCGTGTCCAGCGGCCGATAGTCCACCCCATCGATCCTGGCCGGCCGCGGGCAGTGGACCACCATCGTCACCCGGTGCCCGAGCCGGCGCAGCGCCCGCGCCATGCGCACCCGGGCCGTGATCCCGCCGCCCACGCCCACACGGTCCGGCGTCCGCCCGTCGTACTCGATGTGCCGGTCGGGGCAGTAGAAGACGACGTGATACGTCACGCGACCCGCCCCAACAGGACGACGGGTAGGAGGTTTCTCTTGCTGCTAGGCCGCCGCATATCGTCCCACCACCTGGCGCGCATCCCCAGTTGCCTGGATCCGCCCACCGGACAGCCAGACCGCACGCTTACACATGGCGGCAATCGTCGGCAGGTCGTGCGAGACGAACAGGATGGTCGCTCCGAGGCGGCGGAAGCTGTCCATCCGCTCCCGGCACTTCTCCTGGAACCGCGTGTCTCCCACCGCCAATACCTCGTCGACGAGAAGCACCTCGGCGAAGCGGCTCGTGGCCACGGCGAACCCCAGGCGCGCCGTCATGCCGCTCGAGTAGGTGCGCAGCGGGGCATCGATGAAATCCCGGATCTCGGCAAAGTCGACGATGCTCTCGAACAGCCCGTCCAGCTCACGCCGTGTGCTCCCCAGCAGCGTGCCGTACAGGTACACATTCTCACGGCCCGTGAGCTCGGGATGGAAGCCTGCCCCGAGCTCCAACAGCGGAGCCACCCGGCCCCTCACGACCACCCTCCCTGCCGTGGGATGTAGCACGCCGGCCACCGTCTTGAGCAGGGTGCTCTTGCCAGCGCCGTTGGGCCCAATCACGCCGAAGATCTCGCCTCGCTCCACCGCAAGATCGATCTCCTCCAGGGCCCAGAAGTCGACGTATTCCACCCGGCGCTGGATCCAGCGGATGGCGAACTCCTTGAGACTGGCCATTCTTTCCCGCGGCACTCGATAGCGCACGGAGACGGAGGCCAGCCGGATGGTCGCGTCTTGGGTCTCGACCTGGCCGAATGGGGCCCGCATCGACTCAGACACGGTACGCGTACTCCCGTGCCTTGCGCGTGAAGACCCACCACCCAAGCACCAGCGCCGTTACGCTCACCGCGAAGCCGATGCCGAGAGTCCGCCCGGATGGGATCTGACCCTCGTAGAGGATCGACCGGAAGCTCTCCACCAGGTAGTACATGGGGTTGAACCGAAGCACCCCTTGCACGGTCGGCGGGAGCAACTCCATCGGGTAGATCACCGGGGTCAGGTACATCCATGCCGTAAGCAAGACCTCGTACGTTGGGAGCACATCGGTGAAGTAGACCGCCGCGGCGGAGAAGGCCAATCCCACCCCAACGGAGAACATCGCTGCGAAGAGAACGGGCAAGGGCAGGGCCAGGACCGCGGCCCGAGGAGCGCGACCGAGCGCAAGGGCGATCAGTGTGTACGGCACCAGAGCGAGCAGGAGGTTCACCATCGCGGTCCCAACCGCCGAGACGGCAAACACGGTCTTGGGAACGTAGATACGCCCGAGCAGCCCCCCGCTCCACACCAGGTCGTTCATCGCCGCCAGGGTCGACTGAGCGAAGAAGTTCCAGACCAGCAGAGCCGAGAGCACGTAGAGAGCGTAGTCGCGGGATGGGTAGCGAAACAAGGTCGAGAAGACGAGTGTGAGAACGAGCATGGTCAGGAGTGGGCTGAGCATCGTCCAGCCCACGCCGAGGACCGAACGCTTGTACCGCGTCTTGATGCTTCTCGACACCAGCTGGATGACCAGGTCGCGATATCGGACGAGCGCGAAGAACTCCTCCACGAAGGGGTCTTCTCGTTTGGCGGAGTCGTACACCTCGGTCCCTTGCGCAAGCGGGAAAGTCGAGATCGAATGAGGTGACATGGGGAAGCGAGTCTAACACGTAACTCTGTTGCCAGGCTCTACGACCGGGGCTCGAGCCGTGAGGAATCGATTACCGGCTTGCATCCACGGCGCCCAGGATGTGTAGATGCCGGTAGAGCTCGGCGCCGGAAACAAGGGTCAGATTCCCTTGCGATTCCTCGGCCAGTCTCTTGCAGCTGGGGGTGAAGTCGGCCGTCGTGATCAGGTAGGCGGACCGGAAGCCCGAGCGGGCCTCCAGGTCGGCCAGCAGTCTGCGGCCCTCGCCGACGCCGACGTCTTTGACTGACCGCACGCAGCGCACGAGTGCCTGCTCCCGCTCACCCTCCGAAAGGCGCCACGCCTGGAGGTCCCCTCCAGTTTCGGAGGGCTCGGCCAGCGGCTCGGTGTTTGTGAACCCCAGCACGAGCATGAAGCGTCCGACATTGGCGATCAACTCATCACCGAGCATGGCCGCCAGCTGTTGACGCTGGACGTCGGCTGGCGGCAACTGGCGTGTCCCGGGAAGGACGAGGATCGGGTCAAGAGAGGTCCTCACCTTGTCCTTGGTCTCCAGGATCTCCCCGGTCCAGTCGTCCAGGGTTAGCCGATCGTCCAGGTGCGCCGGCCGGGTATCGGGCGAGATGTCAGCGGGGAGAAGGTTGCGATCAGCAAGGAGGTTGTGCAGGCGGGCATCGATCGTATCGGCCACCCAGAGCTCGAAGATGTTCACGGCGACCGCGGGGCCAGGATCCGGGTGCAGCCGCATCTCGGCACGCCGCCGCACAGCAGGGTTCCAGCCGTGGTCAAAGTGAATGATGTAGCTTGCCTCGGTGAGGGGGCCCCCTTCGGGGCGCATCTCGGAGTCCATCAGGAGCACGTGCTTCTCCGCATCCGACCGGAAGAGCCACACCGCCTGTCCCCGATCAGCCTCGGGCAAGGAGGAATCCAGCCGCATGGTGCCGTAGGGCTCCAGGGCCCTCTGCAGGCGGTCCAGACCCTCCTGGCGGAACTGGCTGAAGACGACAACCTTGGCCCCGATGGCTGAGATCTCTTCGACGAGGTTGAGTAGAAGCCGGACTTTGGCGCCGTCGAGGAGATCCGGGGCGAAGTTGCAGGCCTGCTTGAGCCGGGCCACCGCCGCCTCGATGTGTGAAGGCGTGGCGGCCCCGCCCAGCTCGATCAACCGGTTCTGCTCGTGCGCCAATACCGCCTCGTAGGCCTTCGCCTGATGAGGATCGAGATCTACCCAGAGCTCCGTCCGCGTAACCCGTGGCAGTTGGCTCGCCAGGTCGGCCTTGGTACGGTGCAGGGTGAAGGGCAGGAATCGGTGGCGCAGGTCAGGCAGGGTGATGTCGGCGCCGCCGCGGGCCCGATCGGGAGTAAGGATCGTGAAGATGGACAGCCAGGCTTCCGCCTCCCGGGGCGCCCCTCCGGTCAGCCCCCAACGCTGCTTGGCTGAGAGGCGCTGGAAGGCAGGCAAGCGCTGGCTGGGGCGGGTATGGAGCGTGTGGGCATCGTCAAAGACGACGAGATCGAATGCAAGGTCATCGCCCGACAGCGCCCCATTCTCGATGTCTTCTGCCAGCGTCTGGTAATCGGTCAGATAGGCATGGGCGGGCATTCTCCAGTCCAGCCTGCGCTGGGCTAGATCACCGTAGACCACAGTGAGGACGAGGCCTGGCGACCAGGTGTCGAGGTGCCTCACCCAATGACGGCGACGGCCTTCGAGGCACACGATCAAAGCCCTGCGGAGCTTGCGATATTGGAAGAGCGATTGGAGGGCAGTGCAGACGGCGACGGTCTTGCCTGTGCCCAGGTCGTCCGCCAGCAGATAGCCTTCATGAGACAGCAACGCCTTCACCGCCTCCACCTGGTAGGGGCGAAGGGTCCGAGGGAAGCCGATCAAGACCGATTTCTGGTCGAGGGCAGGAGCTGGCTCGAGGTAGGGTTTCAGCCAATCCATGTACGGCGGTCCCCCGGCGGGGACTAGCCGATCCTCCTGCTGCACTGCCAGGAAGGCTTTCGGAAGTGGAGGCGGTGCCTGGGCAGCCTTCTCCTCCGTGGCAGGGTAAGATCCGCCGGCGGGACTGGGGAGGGAGAAGGCTTCCAGCCACGGGACTGGGGTCTCCGGCGGCGGGAAGATCGCCTGAAGACCGAAGACCGGCACGGGCTCAAAGGCTTCTACCGAAAGCGGCTCGGTGGAAAGCGAGCGCGGACCGAGATCCTGGGCGCGAGGCTCTTCATCGGGAAGCAACCGCAGGTCGGGGGTATCGGGGAATGCAACGAAGGGAACAGGCGGGAAAAGGACGTGCGCGCCGAAGATCTTCGGCCGCACGAGAGGCGCCACGACCCTTCCAGCGGCCAACCGGAAGGCGGCCATCTCACTCCTTCCGGGATTCGGCGACCTTCAGGTTGTGGGCCTCCTCCAAGGCATTCCGGATGCGCATGAACGGCTCCATGATGTTCCGCCCCCGGAGCCGCTTGGGGAGGGCGTCCCGGCCGGCTTCGGCCTCCTGCTCATAGCCCGGAAAGGCCTGAAGAACGAACTGGCCGTCGGCCATCGCCCGAGCCCAAAGCACTGTGACCTCAACCTTGGGGCGCAGCTTCAGGAACTCCGCCTCGCGCACCATGACCATTTCAGGCTTGTGCTCGAGCGACTGCAACATCGGTAGGCCGATCAGCTCGTTGCAGATGTACTCCAGGAGCATGTCTCCGTAGAGCACCTTCTGCAGGCTCGTCGGCCGGATGGCGCCACTCACCCGGAACTCCACAGGCCGCGTGAGAGCATCCGTGACAAGACATCCGCCCCGGAAGGCCGTGCGCTCCTCGAATGGTGCGAGATCGAGAAAAGCCAGCAACCTCTCCGCCGAGGCGCTCTCAGGCGTTTCAACCATGGCATTACCCTCTGTGAGCATCCCTCAAGGCAGGCCACGAGGGGTTCTCGCGGCCTCACCTCCTACTACTCTAGCCCAAAGGCAATCTTCTCGCAAGCGGACCGAAGGGCCAAGCTAGACCACGGACGGTGGACCATCGACGATGGAAGACAGAGCATCGCCCGTCGTCCATCGTCTGTCGACCGTCGTCAGCTCGTCGGAAGTCGGGGCATCCCCGGGCCGGGGAGGCCCAGACGTTCGGCCAGCGCGGCCCGGACCGCGGTGCGGTCGTCCCAGGGGTATTCCACGTCGCCGAAGCACATCGATTGCTCGTGCCCCTTCCCGCACACGATCACCACGTCGCCCGGACCGGCCAGGCGGATGGCGAACCGGATAGCCTCTCCCCGATCCGGTGTTCGCCGGAAGGTGACACCCTCGCTGCCACCTTGCGATCGCGCGCCTGCAGCCATCTCCTCGAGGATCGCCTCCAGGGGCTCGGTCCGCGGGTCCTCGGCTGTCAGGACGGTCAGGTCGGCCAGCTCGGCTGAGGTCTCCGCCATCTTGCGGCGCTTCTCGCGGTCTCTCAGGCCGGCCGAACCAAAGACGGCGATCAGCCTGCCCGCGGCCATGGGCCGGGCAGCCTCGAGCGCCCGTCGCAGCGCATTCGGGGTGTGGGCAAAGTCCACAAGGACAATAAAGGGCTGGCCGAGGTCGATCCGTTCCATTCGGCCGGGAACCGCCTGCAGCGCCGCGATCCCCTCTGCCGCGGTCGCCGGGGTTATCCCCAGACCAACCACGGTGGCCGCCAGCGCCGCCAGGCAATTCTGGACGTTGTAGGCGCCGATCAGCCGGGTGGCGATGGGCCTGCAGAAACCCGGACCGCGGGCCACGAAGCTCAGGCCATCCTGACTCGCGCGAATCTCTTCGGCCTTGATCTCTGCCCCCTCCCCCAGCCCGTAGGCAACCTGCCGGACCGAGGTGACCTGGCTCAGGTAGACGTAGGAGGCGTCGTCCCGATTGAGCACCGCCAATCGTGCCGGGCCGTTCGCTTTGGGCGCGCTCCCCTCCAACCCGGCGAAGAGCAGCCCTTTGGCTTCCAGATATGCCTGGAAGGAGCCGTGATAGTCCAGATGCTCCCGGGTGACATTGGTCACGACTCCGATGTCAAACTCGCAGGCAGCCACCCGGTGCTGGGCCAGGCCGTGGGATGTGGCCTCCAGGACACAATGGGTGAGCCCCGCCTTCACCATGTCCGCCAGGTAGCCCTGGAGGGCGGGCGCCTCGGGAGTGGTCACGTGAAGGCCGGTATCCAGGACGCGACCCCCGATGACGGCGTTGACGGTGGTGATCATCCCCGGACGGATGCCGGCGGCAAGAAGGATGTGCTGGATGAGGTTGGCTGTGGTGGTCTTGCCGTCGGTTCCCGTCACGCCGATCATGACCATCCGCCGGGCTGGGTGGCCATACCAGGCAGCTGCCAGGCGGGCGAGGGCCAGTCGCGAGTCAGAAACCTGGAAGTAGGGGATCCCGAGGCCGGGGTCAAGGCTCTCCCCGACGGCAGCAGCCGCACCCTTCGCTACGGCCTCCCTCAGGAAACGGTGTCCGTCGACCGTCCTGCCACGGACAGCGACAAAGAGAGCGCCCGGGGAGACCTGCCGCGAATCACTGGCAAGTGAGCCGATCTCGATGTCGGTTGGGCAACGAGGAGGAAGCTCGGGGAGCTCCTGGAGCAAGGAACGCAGATGCATCGGCATCGGACCATGGACCACAGACCATAGACCATAGACCATGGTCCATCGTCCGTGGTCCATGGTCCGCAGTCCGTGGTCTGTCTTCCTCAGCGCAGGCTCTGCCGCAGGCTGTCCAGCCCGCCGGCCACAGAGCCATCCAGCACTTTGTCGCCGACGCTGATGATCAGCCCTCCCAGGACGCTCGGATCAACCTTAAAGGTGATGCTCGATCCCGCGCCCAGCCGGCGCCCGACTTCCTGCCGGATCGTCTGCTGTTCGCTGGGTGTAAGCGGGAGGGCACTGGTGACTTCTGCCGTCGTGCCCGCCAAGCTCTCACCCTCCAGCAGCTTGACCTTGCCACCCTTGATCCCACTGAAGAACTCGGCGATGAGCGCCCTTTGGCGCTTCTCATCCAGCGCCTCGCGCACAAGCTTCTCCGCGGCCGCGATGGACAGGGCTGCCATCTGGCCGCGCAACTCGACCAGGGCCTGTTGTCCCTTTCGCTCGGCCTCGGCCGAGGCTGCACCTCGGATATCGACCGCTTCCTTCTCCGCCGCAGCCTTGATCTCGTGGGCCGCGCGCTCAGCATCCTCCGACGCCTGGCGCAACCGCTGATTGGCGTCCTGTTGTGCCTTGGTCAGAATGCCCTGGGCCTCTTTCTCGGCGCTGGCCCGAGCCTCGCCCGCCAGACGAGCGTCCTCCAGCCCCTGGGCGATTGTCTTGCGACGCCGATCGAGCATCTCGAGCACCGGCCGGTACACCCAGGCCCGCAGGATCACCAGGACAATCAGGAAGTTGAGTATCTGGACCAGAAGATAGCCCAGACTGATGCCCAAGCCTTCCAAAGTCGCCTTCCTTTCGGCGGGAATCGCCTAGCCAACAAACAGGATCAGCATCGCCACCACAAGGGCGTAGATCGCCACGGCTTCGGCGAAGGCAATCGCCAGGATCATGTTGAGCTGAATCGTGCCGGCCGCGTCGGGATTGCGGGCGATTCCTTGCAGAGCGCCGTATGCCAGAATGCCAATCCCCAAACCGGGGCCAAACGTCCCCACCATGGCCAGGCCCGCCGCGAGAAACTTGAGACCTTTGACAAGGACCGCTGCAACCTCTGGGGTCATGTGCGGACTTTCCTCCTAAGAACTAGGCAATGAACCGGCCATCAGGCCGGGTTGTGTTCCCCGCCGCCTGCGCCATGCGTCATGGTCGCCATCGTCATGAAGACCAGGGTCAGGATGCCAAACACCAGCGCCTGCACCAGGCCGAAGAACAGCTCGAGCACGAGGATCCCCGACTGGACCATCACAGGGACCAGCGAGCCGATGACGAACAACAGCACCGAACCGGCGAAGATGTTGCCGAACAACCGGAAGGAGAACGAGATGATCTTGGCGATCTCGGCCACCAGCTCGAGCAGCCCCACAAAGACATCGGTCAAGGGTGTGATGATATCGAACGGGCCCAGCCGCTCGCGGAAGAGCAGCCGGGCCAGGCCACCGAAGTTGAAGAACTTCCTGAAGTAGCCGGGGCCGGCGGCCCGGATCCCAAGCACCTGGCTCATGACGACGGAGACCACGGCCAGCGCCACCGTGAAGTTTAGGTCGGTCGAGACGACGCGGACGAAAGGCACGAACCCCGCCCTCTGTCCCGCTACCCCGCCGAGAGCCTCACCCGTCGCACCCGGCTCGATCCTTCGCACGATCGTCGCCACGGGGAGGTTGCCAATCCGGAAGAGCTCCCGCGTCTCGTAGGACACGCCCTCTCCGGCGGGATGTAGCAGGCCGATGCTGTCGACCCCCGGAAAGAGCTCCATCCAGTTGGCCACCAGGACCATGAGGACAATCGTGGCCACCCAGGGGAAGATGCGTCGGGCCCATTTGCCCGCCGTGGACTCTACCAGGTTGCCGAGGGTCTCGAGCACCGGATCCACAATCGCCACGATGCCGCCCGGCACCTGCTCGCCGCGCTGCAGCCGACGGCGTACGGCCAGCGCCAGAAGGATGAGCACCAGGTCCACCAGCGCAATAGCCACCAGCGTGTTCGTCAGGTAGAGCTCGCCCAGGAGGGGGAGATGGATGGGGCCAGCCAGATGCTCTGCGGGGAGTTGGATGTGAGGCATGATCGGCGCGAAAGCCCGGGCCGCCAGGACGCTGACGACGACGACCAGGATGATCAGCCAGCGGTGGAAACCGAAGCGTCGCTTAGGGCTGGTCGGCTGGAGGGTTTGCACGATCCGGTTCCTCGTGTGGGCTCGGTCCTGTTTCTTTTCCCGCCCCGACCCGGAGCTTCGGTGCGAGTGAGAGTACGAGCCGGAACATCAAGACCAGCGTGACCGGGATGCTGGCCAATACCAGGATCAACACAAAAAGAGGCCGGGTGTGAAACTGGTTGTCCAGCCACAACCCGGCGACCAGCGCAGCCAGGATGATCAGCAGGGTCAAACAGCCGACCTGGCCGAGCACGCCCGCCAGGAGCATCGTCAACGTCTGCCCTGGGCGCTTCCCACCGGGCGATTGGCCTGCCTGGGTCATCGTCGGGGGATTGTATCATAGCGGTTGGACAGGGTCAAACCACACGGCCCGCT
>CAZEMA010000088.1:5637-10158 GCA_964513155.1 uncultured Anaerolineaceae bacterium | reverse complement strand
GCTGAGCGCCTGGCCGTGGAAGCCCTGGCGCCTGCGAGGAGTCTGATGAACGCACATCAACAGCCTTCGAAGCTAGGGATCCTCATGGCCGTGTTTGCCCTGCTTGCGGCGGCACTGGCCTGTTCGCCACAACCCGCAACACCCACGGCCGAGCCAGCCCCGGTGCCTACCGAGACCCCGGTCATCACCCCCGAGGGCACGGCTAGCGCCAGCGTCGCCGACCTGGCGGCGGCGACGGTCCAGATCCTGGCCATGGTCGAGTCGGGCGGCAGCTTCACGCCGATCTGGACTGGCTCGGGCAGCATCATCGACCCCCAAGGGCTGATCCTGACCAACGCCCACGTCGTCGATGACCGCTATGATGAGTACAGCCACCTCGGCGTGGCCATTCTGCACTCGTCCGACGAGCCCCCGGTCTTGACCTACCTGGCCGAGATCGCCGCGGTCGACTACGGCCTTGACCTGGCCGTGATCCGCATCGCCACCGACCTGGAGGGAAACCCCGTCAACCCGGTGCTTCCATTCGTGGCCCTCGGCGATTCGGACGAGATCCAGATTGGTGACAGTCTCCAGATTCTGGGCTATCCGGGCATCGGCGGGGAAACGATCACCTTCACCGAGGGCGCCGTCAGTGGCTTCACTTCCGAACGCAGCATCGGCGGCCGGGCATGGATCAAGACCGACGCCACGATTGCCGGTGGCAATAGCGGCGGCCTGGGCGCAGACGAGGCCGGCCGGCTGATCGGCGTGCCCACCCGGGCCTCCTCGGGCGCCGAAAGCGGCGACATCGTCGACTGCCGGCCCGTCGTCGACACCAACCGGGATGGCATCATCGATGAACGCGATACCTGCGTTCCCATCGGCGGCTTCATCAACGGACTGCGCCCCGTCAATCTGGCCCTCCCTCTCATCGAGGCCGCCCGCAGCGGCGTTGCCTACCAGGGCCAGGGTGGCTCCCAGGCCGGTCCCGCTGGCGGATACGACATAAGCGCCACCCATTTCCGGAACCTGGTCTTCTCTGACGGCGTCACCGCCGAGGACCAGCCGACTCGGATTCTGCCCCTTCTGCCCTCGGGAGTGACAGACGTCTGCGCCTTCTGGGACTACCAGGGCATGGTCGACGGGATGACCTGGTCGGCCTACTGGTTCGTCAACGGGACCCTGACCGAAGCCGGCAGCACCCTGGGCCAGTCCTGGACCGGCGGGCAGAGCGGCAATTGGTGGGTCTGCCTCCATGACGATGATGGCTTAGAGGACGGGGTGTATGAGGTCGTGCTAGAGGTCGAGGACACGGCCCTGGTGAATGATGCCGTCTTCGTCGGTGGGGACCACGCCATGGTGGACTTCACCCTTGTCAACCAGACGGGTCAGGCCATCTACTACGTGCTGCTCTCGCCCTCTGGCGCGCACAACTGGGGTCAGGATGACCTCGGGCCAACGGAAATAATCGCCGCGGGTGCCTCACGCGTCTTCAACGTCCCGGCCGGCCGATACGATCTGCTCGTCTTGAGCCAAAGCCTCGAACACCTCAGCGAGGAATACGGGATCGATCTGCTCAGCGCCATGACGCACGCGGTTCCATCCGGCACCGGTGGAGCGGCCACGCCACAGCCCACCGCTCCGCCCGAAGGCTCCGCCTTGTTTCGCATCGAGAACCAGGGTGCCGTCCCGATCTGCTTCGTGTACATCAGCCCCTCGACCGAACCGACCTGGGGCGAAGACTGGCTTGGTCCCACCGAAACCATCCTGGTCGGAGCCAGCCGGGACTTCTATGTGACCCCGCGCATTATGTACGACCTGCTGCTGCGAGATTGCAGCCGCGTCGACCTGGCTGACACGCGCTCGATCTTCGTCAGCGACTTCGGCTACACCTACACGTACACCCCCTAGCCGCCGGCGGAACCGCTGCGCTACCCGGGCGCTCGGGGCGCCCTGCCACATGGCAGGGCGCCCCTTTGTCCACTCCAGCCGTCGCCAAAACCTGCGGCGAGTTGCGTCCCGTAAACTGAAAGGCACCTGTAAGGTCCCCCGTATTGCGGCGGTACGTTTTCCCTCCTATACTCTCCCTGCATTTACGAGCCGTGAGCAATCTAAACCCCACCTAGGAGATAGAGAATGACCGAGTCCCGAGTGCATCGCCTGGTCTATCTGTTGCTTGCCGTGACGGCGCTTGTCGCTGCAACGCTGGCCTGCTCGCCCATCCCGCAGCCGACACCCACATCCACGCCGCCTCCCCCACCTCCACCGACCGCGACGCCTCGGCCAACGGAGCCTCCTCCTCCGGCCAGCGGCAACGTGACCCTCGTCAACCAGTCAGGCCAGACGGTCTGTTACGTCCGCATAAGCCCCTCCACCGAGACCACTTGGGGCAGTGACTGGCTCGGAAGTGACACCGTTTCCGCCGGAGGGAGCTACACCTTCGACGTTGCCCCGGGCACGTGGGATCTGCGCGCCGAAGACTGCTCCAACACCGTCATCCAGGAGGACTACGGGATTACCATCACAGCTGCCGGCTACACCTGGACCGTGACGGGTACGGGCAGCTCCGGTCCCCCGCCCTCAACAGGCGATTCCCCTGTGACCCTCCTCAACCAGTCAGGCCAGACCGTCTGTTACGTCCGTATTAGCCCCTCCACTCAGACCACCTGGGGCAGTGATTGGCTCGGAAGTGACACCGTTTCCGCCGGAGGCAGCTACACCTTCTACGTTGCCCCGGACACGTATGATCTGCGCGCCGAGGACTGCTCCAACACCGTCATCCAGGAGGACTACGGGATTGCCATCACCGCTGCCGGCTACACCTGGACCGTGACCGGCACGGGCGGTTCCGTTCCTCCGCCCTCAGGCGGCGGCAACGTGACCGTCGTCAACAGCAGCTCCCAGACAATCTGCTACCTCTTCGCCAGCCTCACCACCCAGAGCACCTGGGGCGACGATTGGCTGGGGTCGAGCGGGACCATTGCACCGGGAGCAAGCTACAGCTTCGATCTGACCCCCGGCGCGTACGATATGATGGCCATGGATTGCTCCCAAAACGAGATCGAGCGCAACATGGGCGTCACCATAACCGCCGCCGGCTACACCTGGACTGTAACTGGCCAATAGCGTAAGTCGACCGCAGAGGGTAGTGGCTCCCGGGGTGCTCCGCAAAGGCTCCGGGAGCCATCGCTTTGGCTGGTCCCCGCGCTTTGTCGGAGGGCTGGCCAGGCAGGCGCAATCCGCGACAGGGCAGGGTGCCATGCCCCGGTCTGCGCAGCGCCCGGCAGGCTCAATCCGCGCTCCAGGCAAGCACCACTTTGAGGCGTAGGGTGTGCCCATGTGGCCATCAGCCAACCCCTCCCGGCGTGCTGACCATCCGCCTCCCCGCCAGCGGCTATGAACCCCTCGCCCACCCGCCCGGCAACGATTGCCCGTCCAGGCTATACTCACCGGCCAAGCGCCGCGGGAGGCCTTGCCTGTCACAGACAGGGGCCTCGACCCGTTGCAGAAGGTGGAAAGGGCAAGTGAATCCTGCTTCAGGAGACAAGACCATGAAACCCCAATCCTTCACACGCACTGCACTTGCCCTCAGCCTGCTCATGACGGCTGCGCTTGCCTGCAACCTGCCAAACGCGGCTGCCACAGCCGACATCGGCCCGGCCTTGACCCAAACGCTCTCCGCCCTGGCCACGATATCTGCCGGGACGTTGCAGGCGCCTCCGGCGACGGCTACGCCACCGGAGGCCACCCGGGTCCCTGCCACCGTGGAACCAGCCACAGCCACGGCGGAACCAGCTACAGCCACACCGGTCCCGACCATCGTCCATGCATTGATCCCCGGCGGCCCGGGCGCTGTGGATAGCTACATCACCGATCGCTCCTCGGCCGCCCTGGCCTCTCAGCGCCGGACGATTGCCGATTACTTCGATCTCAGCCAATACGAGCGGCCTCTCACCGCTCAGGTGATGGACTATCAACCCTATCTCGACATCACCCGCGCCGAGCTCAGCGCAGTGGAACCCTGGATCTACGTAACCATCTACCTTGAAGGCCAGCCACCGGCCGAAGCGCAGGCCAGCTACGCCGTGGAGATCGACCTGAACCTCGACGGCCGCGGCGAATGGCTGATCACCGCCGCCCTGCCGCTCACCACGACCTGGACGACCGAGGGCGTCCGCGCCTACCGCGACGCCAATCATGACGTCGGCGGCCCCCACCCACTCCGGGCCGATCCTGCCCCGCAGCCGACGGATGGTTACGAGAGCCTAGTCTTCGACCAGGGCCTCGGCCCTGATCCCGACGCTGCCTGGGCACGGATCTCTCCCTCCAACCCGGCCCACATCCAGATCGCCTTCAAGCACGCCTTGATCGGCATGGACACCGAACTGCTTTGGGGCGCCTGGGCCGATGGCGGCGCCCAGAGCCCGGCCTGGTTCGATTACAACGACCACTTCTCGATCGATGAGGCCGGCTCGCCCATCCAGGGCAACGCCCACTACCCGCTGCAGGCCCTGGCCTCCGTTGACAACACCTGCCGCTGGG
>CAZEMA010000088.1:2547-5537 GCA_964513155.1 uncultured Anaerolineaceae bacterium | reverse complement strand
CTCGCTCTCGGCGCGATTGCCGGCGGAGTCCCAGGCCGTGGCGAAGACGACGTGCTCGCCGATCGTCCCCAACCGCCACCGGGTCGAGTAGGGCGGAGCCGTCGCCGTGGCCACCCCTCGGCCATCCACGTAGAACTCGACCCGCGCCAGCGACAGGTCGTCGAAGACCTCCACCTGCAGGATCACCCCTGGCTCGACCGGCCAGGCGAACGACTCCCCCGCCGCGGGCGAGACCAGGCGAACCGACGGGGGCTGGTTGTCGATGGTTACCGGGACAGCGGCGGTCTCCACACGCCCCCCTTCCTGCACCACCATCAGCTGCAGCATGTACAACCCGCTCAACCCGGCCGTGTCCCAGCGGCCCAACCGTCCTGCCTCGACCGGGGCGTCAAGGTCGTTTCCGATTTGTACCCAGTGCGTGGGATTCAGCCCCTGCCCGTATTGCAGCCGGTAGTAATCGAAACCATCCGGCCTGGCATCGCCTCGGACTTCCACCTGACCTCGCAAGACCTCAAACGGACTCGGTGAAGCGATGTTGACCTCAGGATCGTAGGCCTGCTCATAGACGGTGTCGTACTCTTGCGGAGGCTGCTCGATGCCCGCCTGCCGCGCCCACTGCGCCGCCTCCGGCGGCGGGATCAGGTACACCCTCTCCTCGACGAACTCAAGCGGCGTAAAGAGCGTGGCGAGCTTGCCCGTTTCGCGGTTCACGCGGAAGGGCTGGTACAGCGTGTCGTAGTAGCTGGGCTCGGTGCCTTGCACGAAGGTCTCCCGCACGACGTTAGGACAGTACGCAGTCGGAAGCAGCCCCGATGGATCGCAGACCTCGACGAGGCTGACCCCAGCGGGCATCTCCCAGCCCTCGGACGGCAGGTCGCGGGTGGCAAAGCGCGTGATGGCGTTCCAGATCGGCGCCGCTCCGTTGAGGGCGCCAATGCCCCGCATGGGCTCTCCGTCCACATTGCCGACCCAGACTCCGACGGCAAGCGAGGGCGTGAAACCCACCGTCCAGTTATCGGCGCCGTTCTCCGTCGTCCCGGTCTGGACAGCAGCCGGTCGGCCCACCTCCAGAACGTTGGGGTGGCCAAAGGCGGGCCAGCGTGCCGTCTCATCACTGAGCACATCCTCCATCAGGTAGGCCAGTTGCGGGCTGACGACGGCGCGTCCTCCGGGAACGTACTCGTAGACCACCTCACCGGTGGCATCTTCGATGCGCATGATGGCTGCGGGACCTAGACCCCGCATTCCAGTGGTCTGCTCCTGAGGCGCAATCGGCACGCCGGCCATCGTCCCTCGGTTGGCCAGCACGCCATAGGCGTAGGTCAGGTCGAGCAGGCTGACCTGCCCGCCTTGGCGGGCCAGGCGGGGGCCATAAGCCGAGACGTCAGGAGCAAGGGTGGTCAGACCCATTTGGCGCGCCGTGTGAAGCACATCCTCAATGCCCAGTTGGCCCAGCGTGCGCATGGCCGGGAGGTTGTAGGAGCCCGCCAGGGCGGCCCGCATCAGGATCGGCCCGTGGAAAAGGTCGTCCTCGTTGGCCGGATTGTAGGCCTGGCCGGTGACAGGGTCGGTGAACGTCGTGGGGACATCAAGAACCATCGAGGCCGGGGTGTAGCCTGTGGAGAAGGCCGTCAGATAGATGAACGGGAAGATGGTCGAGCCGGGCTGGTGCACGCCATCGACCGCCAGGTTGAGCTCCCCAGCCCCAGGCTCTTCCCCCGTACCTCCTGTGCTGACCAGCGCCAGGATCTCGCCCGTCGTCGGGTCGATAGCGACCACCGCCGCCCCCGAGATGGCGTGATCCACGCCGGCATCACTCGGCCGCAAGGGGGCGAGCAGGCCCGCGGCGATGCAGGCTGAACCATCGGCGGCGGGTACCGCCTCGCCAGGGTCTGCCCCCGACAGCCGGGCTAGCTGAGTCCGGGACACGCACTCTGCCTGGAGCTGAACGTCGTAGTCTAATGTCGTGGTCACCCGGAGGCCGCCGCGGTGGGCGAATCCCGGTCCTAAAAGCTCAGCCAACTGGCCCAAGGCCATCTGGGAGAAGCTGGCGGCGCGAACGTCCTCCAACGGAGACGGGGCCTGGAAGCTGAGGGATTCGGCCGCGGCCGCCTCGGCCACTGCGGCCTCCAGGTACCCCTCGTGGACCATCGCCTCCAAGACCAGTGCCTGCTGGGCCTTGGCCTGCTGTGGCGCCTCCGCGGGGTTGAGCGATGGGTCGAGAGGAAGGGCCGCCAGCATCGCCGACTCCGCAAGGCTCAACTCGCTGGCGTGCTTGCCGAAGTACGCCAGAGCGGCAGCGTCCATCCCGCTGGCCATTTGGCCGTAGTAGGCACTGTTCAGGTACCACTCCAGGATCTGCTCTCGGGAGTACGTCCGGGTCAGCTCCGAAGCGAGCAGGGCCTCCCGCAGAGCCCGCGCCACCGGAGACCGATGCTGTTCGCCGGGTGGCAGGAGAGTATTGCGCGCCAGTTGCTGGGCGATCGATGTCCCCAGTGGCACGGGCTGACCGCGCAATGCCGCCAGGAACACCTTTGCCAACCACGCCGGATCGTAGCCCGGGCTGGCCCAGAACTGGGGGTCCTGCAGGGCGATTGTAGCCTGGATGAGATGTTGCGGTGCGTGGTCCGGCAGTTCCGTCGCCAGGCGCACGGCGCGCCGCTCAGCAGCGGCGGGGGTTAAGACCTCCAAGAGCCGAGTCTGGCCGGTACGATCGTAGAGGGCAGTGGTTCGGTAGAGGCCGCTGGAGGCGTCGAACTGAGCCTCAATCGTCTGCACCGAGGGCAGGTTCTCGGTGAGGCTGGCGAACATGAGGGCGCCGACCAGGCCTGCAGCCCCAACGAGGAGCGAGATCAATGCCCCCAGGGCACTGCCGAGGCGGCCGATCCAGTTGCGGGATCGACGCTGGGCGCGCTGTCTTCGGCGGCCGCGGACGACGTCGAGGCTCGTAGGCATGGGTAGATTCTACACAAGGAACCGCGTCTGCGGGC
>CAZEMA010000088.1:0-2447 GCA_964513155.1 uncultured Anaerolineaceae bacterium | reverse complement strand
CGGTTCCCCTGGGATTACACTCTGGGGGCGCTGCATTGGGTCGATTCGGCTCTCATCTTCCACGAAACCTACTTCGAGCGCTCGGCCGAGCGCGCCTATCTCGACTACTTCGAGGAACTGGTACGGATGGCCCAGACCGGCGGCTTCGACATCCTTGCACACCTGGACGTGGTCAAACGCTACGCGGTCGAGCACTATGGACGGTACGACCCCCGGCGCTATGAAGCGGAGATCAAAGAAGTCCTGCGAACCTGTGTCGCCCGAGGCATCGCCCTGGAGGTCAACACCTGCACCCTCCGCCGGCCGGTTGGCGAGATGTCACCCGACCGGATCGTGATCGACTGGTACTACCAGGCGGGTGGGCGCTGGCTGACACTGGGATCGGATGCACACCTTGCCGAGGATGTGGGTGCCGGCTTCGATCGGGCGGTCGCCACGGTCCAGGCAGCCGGGTTTGAGCACCTGGCCCGCTTCGAGCGGCGCCAACGCAGCCCGCTTCCCCTTCCAGCAAAGCCAGCCCCGTCGTGAGTCGCCGGGCGGCCAACCGCTGATTGGCGCTTGCATCCCGATCGCCCCTGCTGAGCCGGCCACAAAACGTATCGATATCGACCTCGGGGACATCCCCCATCTGGGGCAGTTGCGCATTTCGACAACGAAGTACAGGAGAGCCTTGGCGCTGCAGGCTCATCGTGTGCTACCATTGGTGCCGCGCGGAGTTGCCACACCCCCTCGTCGGCCCGTGCAAAGAGGCTGAGGCAATGATCCACCTGACCGGCCTGCAGAAAGTCATCGGCCAGCAGACCGTGATCGACATCCCTGCGTTCCGGGTGGAGGCCGGGGAGATCATCGCTCTGGTTGGACCAGCAGGCAGCGGCAAGGCAACCCTGCTGGACCTGCTCATTGGCCGGATCCAGCCCTCTGCCGGTCGTGTGCGTGCCGCGGACATAGATCCACGCGCCGAGCCGGAGGAGTTCCACCGGCGGGTGGGCGTCCTCTTCTTCGATGACGGCCTGTACTCGTCTCTCTCGACCCTGCAGAACCTTCGCTTCTTCTGTCGGCTCCAGGGCATGCCGGCAAGCCGGGCCGATGAGGTCCTGGAGCAGGTTGGCCTGGCAGACCAGTCCCGGGCCAAGGTGCAGAAGCTGCCCGCCAGCCTACTCCGCCGCTTGGCCTTCGGCCGGACGATCCTGCACCACCCCTCCGACCTGATCCTCATGGAACCCTTCGCCCGCTGCGATGAGCCGTCCATCTCGCTCTTGGCTAATCTGCTCCGTCAGTTCGCCGACGCCGGTGCGGCCGTGTTGATCCTGGCCGACGATGCGGCCCACCTCGCCGGGGTCTGTGACAGGGTCGACCTTCTGCAGCAGGGGAGGGTCGTCGTCTCTCCCTACCCCGTCCCGGAGCAAGCCGGTGCCCAGGCTTTCAAGATCCCGGTGCGGCTTGAGGGCAGCGTCGTCCTGGTCAACCCGGCCGAGATCTACTTTGCCGAGGCGGAGGAAGGCCGGGCTTTCCTGGTGACGGCTGACGGCCGGATGCCGACCCAGTTCACCCTGTCGGATCTGGAACAACGGCTCGGCCGCAGCGGCTTCTTCCGCGCCCACCGCGGGTACCTTGTCAACCTCCAGCACATCAAGGAAGTCATCCCCTTCACCCGCAATAGCTTCAGCCTGCGGCTGGACGATGCCGCCGGCACGCTCATCCCTCTGAGCAAGACGGCAGCTGCCGAGCTGCGCACGCTGCTGGGATACTGAGCAACCCCCGAAGGAGAGCCGTCTCCACGGGTCCTCCGTTCTCAGACAGGATACCGTCCTCCCCGGCCCCCCCGGCTGCGGCCAAACCTACCGTCCGGCTGTCCATTGAAGAGCGATCGGACGAAGCCTGTGAGGTTCTGCCCAAGACGGGCAGGCAATGTTGCGGCCGTCGGGGGTCAGGCTTCGGCCCCGTCGGATGCTCCGTTCAACCCCCGGGAAGCGCCGTTCAGCCGGAAATTGTTGCGGTGCCTCTTCCTTTTCGCTATCTTGGGGTCAGAAGGGACGGGCCGGAAGCGAAAGGCCCGGGAGCGAGGCGACAAGGGAGGGTACCATGAGCGCAATTGAAGCCACCAACTTGACCCGCAACTTCAACGGCCTGTGTGCCGTCGATCACATCAGTTTCACGGTGGAGCCTGGGGAGGTCTTCGGCTTCCTCGGGCCGAACGGGGCCGGCAAGACGACCACCATTCGAATGCTCACCGGCCAGCTCCGCCCGACCGACGGTCGGGCGACAGTCGTAGGCTGCGATGTCGTGGACGAGCGACAGAAGCTGAAGCCGCAGATCGGTGTCGTCTGGGAGTACCAGAACCTCTATGAGCGCCTGTCGGCGATCGACAATCTGCTGTTCACCGCCCGGCTGTACGGGGTCGATCGTCGGCGCATCGGCGAGGTGCTGGAGTTTGTCGGGCTCACCGA
>CAZEMA010000087.1:0-10163 GCA_964513155.1 uncultured Anaerolineaceae bacterium | reverse complement strand
CTTGCGCGGCAGGTGCAAGCGTCGCTTCCCCCTTCGGGGACCTTCGGCGGAGATGACCCCGCAAACCCACCGGGATTTCGTACGCGACCCTGGGAGAGCGCGAGGACCTTCGGCTGACCCGGCGGGCGCGCCGAAAGCCAAAGGTGCCTTGCCTGCCAGAATGCGGAAGAATGAGGGGGCTCTTGCCCGAGTCTCCGCGCAGCGCGCTCCGCGGGTGTCCCCCCTGTGACTAGCCCTTGATCGTCCTGTAGAACAGCGGCAGCGGCGCCACAGGCGTGCCCGAGATCCGGTGCGCCTGTAGCACCCGCTCCACCGCAACGTCGCGCTTGGCGGCATCCGAGGCGTGCACGGAGAACAACGGATCCCCCTTGACGACCCGATCCCCTACCTTGTGATGAACGACGACGCCGACCGCGTGGTCGATCGGATCACCCTTCATTGCACGACCACCGCCAAGCTCCACGACCGTCTCCCCCACCTCGCGGGCGTGAACCGTCGAAAGGTACCCCGAGCGCGGCGCGGCCACAGTCACCACCAATGCCGCCCTGGGCAAACGATCAGGCTCCTCCACGTATCGCCCATCGCCTCCCTGCGCCTCGACCAGCGCCTGGAACTTGGCCAGCCCGGAGCCGTCGGCAACCGCTTTCGCCGCTCGTTTCTTGGCTATGCGCAAGTCACTCGCCAGCCCGGCCAGAAGAAGAATGTGCCCTGCCACGTGCAAACAGTGCTGGCGGAAGTCGTCCGGACCGCCGCCTCGCAGTGTGTCGATCGCTTCCCGCACCTCCAGTGCATTTCCCACGGCATGTCCCAGCGGCTGGTTCATGTCCGAGATCAGGGCCACTATCCGTCTGCCGGCCTTCCGCCCGATCACAACCATCAGCCGCGCCAGGCGGTTCGCCTCCTCGACCGTCGGCATGAACGCTCCCAGTCCCACCTTCACATCCAGGACGATCGCCTGGGCCCCCCCTGCCAGCTTCTTGCACATCACCGATGAGGCAATGAGCGGAATCGAAGGGACTGTGCCAGTCACATCCCGAAGCGCATACAGCTTGCCATCCGCCGGCGCCAGGTCCGCCGTCTGCCCACAGAGCACCAGCCCCACCTGCCCCAACTGCTCGAGGAACTCCTGCGTCGTCAGATCCACGCGATATCCCGGAATGGACTCCATCTTGTCCAGCGTGCCGCCGCTGAAACCCAGCCCTCGACCAGACATCTTCCCCACCGGTAGCCCGCAGGCGGCCACAATCGGCTCGACGACCAGTGTCGTCTTGTCGCCCACCCCTCCTGTCGAATGCTTGTCCACGGCCATGGGCACCACCCGGCTCAAGTCCAGCTGATCCCCTGAGGCCGCCATGGCCTCGGTAAGGTCGAGCGTCTCCCTCGGCGTCATCCCCTTCATCAGGATGGCCATTGCCCACGCCGAGGCCTGGTAGTCAGGAATCTCCCCCCGGGTGAAACCGTCAATGAAAAAGGCGATCTCCTCCTGGCTGAGCTCGCCTCCATCTCGCTTGTTGACGATGACATCCACCGCGCGCATGTCCCCTCCTGCCGTTCATTATACTCATTGTCCCTGCCCTGCTATCTGGCGTCCCCGGATCCCGGCCCCCGGCCCAGAGCACTCACCCTCTGAGCTCCGGGCGAGCCTCGGACATCCCGGCCAAGGCGACAAGCCCCGAGTCGATGCATCGGGCGGGACTTCGCCCGCAAGCCACCCTAACCGTTCTGTCTACCCGCCTGAAGAGTGTCCGCAACTCTGCCAAACCCGCTGGTTTTCTCGAGCGTAAGCGACTGTATAATCCCTAGAAACCATTTGCGAGGCGACACATGCCGGATGCCGATCTGGTCCTGATCCATGCCTTTGTTGTGACCATGGACGACGGCTACCGCGTCTATCGGGATGGCGCCGTGGCGGTGAAGGGGGAGCGGATCGTCGCCGTGGGGACGACGGATGAGGTCCTGCAGGCTTGCCCGGCGAACGACGTGTTCGAGTGTCACGGCCAAGCCCTCATCCCCGGCCTCATCAATGCCCACACCCACGCCCCAATGGTTCTGCTGCGCGGCATGGCCGACGACCTTCGTCTGGACGTCTGGCTGATGGGCTACATGATGCCAGTCGAGCGCGAGTTTGTCACGCCCGACTTCTGCCGGCTGGGAACGCTCATGGCCTGCGCCGAGATGATACGGTCCGGCATCACCTGCTTCGCCGACATGTACTACTTCGAGGAGGCAGTGGCCGAGGCTGTGGCGCAAGTGGGCATGCGGGCGGTCTGCTCCCAGTCGGTGCTCAAGTATCCGACCCCCGATGCCGCCTCCTATGAAGACTCCCTGGCCTACGCCAGCACCTTCATCGAGCGCTGGAAGGGCCACCCGCTGGTTGTCCCCTCCATCGCGCCGCATGCCGCCTACAGCTGTCCTCCGGAGGTCCTTCAGGAATGCGCCCAGCTCGCGGTGCGCTTCGATGTCCCTCTCCACATCCACATCTCCGAGACCCGTGAGGAAGTGGAGGAATGGCGTGATCTGTACGACATGCCGGTTGTGCCCTGGGTGAAGAAGCAGGGACTGCTCGAAGCCAAAGTACTGGCGGCCCACTGTGTCCACGTGGATGACGGCGAGATTCACACGCTTCAACACGCCGGCGCCGGGGTCGCCCATAACCCTTCCAGCAACCTGAAGCTCGCTTCGGGCTTCGCCCCGGTCGTGGACATGCTCGAAGCCGGCCTGGCTGTCGGCATTGGGACCGATGGGGCCGCTTCCAACAACGACCTCGACCTGTTCGAGGAGATGCGTCTGGCCAGCTTCATTGCCAAGGCAGGGACAGGCGATCCGACGGCCCTGCCTGCCCGCGAGACATTCGCCATGGCCACCCGCCTGGGTGCCAAGGCGCTTCACATCGGCCACCTGACCGGCTCCCTTGAGCCCGGCAAGCGGGCGGACCTGGCGCTGGTCGATGTGCATTCCCTGCACAACTTGCCCCACTTCAACCGGGATCCCAATGCTGTCTACTCGCGCCTGGTCTATGCCACGAAGTCAACCGACGTCACCGACGTGATGGTCAACGGCCGATGGCTGATGCGCGGCCGTACTCTCCAGACGGTGGAGGAGGCCCCGCTGCTGCAGGCCGCTGGCGCGTACGCCACCCGCATCGACGCTTTTCTGATTGAGCGTGAGCACTCGATCCTCTCCAAGCTGGTTGCCATCGAAGGCGCCGAGCAAGAGGAGAGCTACGAGGTGCAGATTAAGGTCCGCCTGGACCACCCCGAAGCCGTCATCGCAGCATTGGAAGGCAATCTGCTGCAGGTCGTTCGCAAAGCGCATTACCTGGAGTACGATACCTACTTCTTCTTCGACGATCCCGCCCAGGGTCGTCTGCGCTACCGGGAAGACGAGTTCGTTGACGCGGAGGGGGAAGTCTACAACGTCCGCTATCGCCTCACGCTCACCGGCCCCGCCCGCCAGTATGAACACTCCGTGCCGCTCTCCCGCTCCCGCTTCATCGCTCCGGCGACCCACAGCCTTCGCTTCTACCGCGAGTACTTCAAGCCGAAGGGTGAGATCGAAGTCAGCAAGGATCGCCGCCGCTGGTTGGCGCGCTACAAGGGCAAGGAGTTCTTCGTCAACCTGGATCAGATGCGCAAACCAACCCTCGACCAAGCCTACCTGGAGGTTAAGAGTCGGACCTGGTCGCGCAGCGACGCCGAGGAGAAGTCCGGCATGATCCTGGAGCTGCTGCAGGTGTTGGGCGCCGAAAGAGCGGCGGTGGTGGCGGAGGAATACCCAGACCTGGTCCAAGGCTGAGGCTGTTTGGAGGCGGCGCGAGTCTGGCCCGTCGGAAAGAAAGGCGCAGGGCGCGTCGGGATTCTGTTGCCGGGCGATAGAAGCGCTTCCAACCCCTCCGGGCAAGAATCGCTGATTGCTGGTCGCAGCACCGGCTGGTCGATCCGCCACGACAGGGAAGCCAACCGACGGGCAACTCTTAGCCCCACAAGACCTGGACTGCCGAGCCTGGCTGCCGTTCTCCCCCCTCGCCGACACCCTGGGCTTCGTGCCCCTCCCGCCTCTCTATTGGGTCTTCCTGGCGGCGATGCTCGTCGGCTACGTCCTGCTCACGCAGGTCGTGAAGACCTGGTTCGCCCGCCGGTTCGGCGAGTAGCCAACACCGGATCCCGGAAGCCCTGGACTTGGTGAGCCCCCCAAGGGAGCATGCGGCTGATCGGTTGACCCTGGTCCAGCGGGGTGCTATCATTCAGCGCCGCTCAGGGAGCGGCGATAGTCTCGGTCTTGGCCGCACCGGCATAGCGAGGTGCGTGCCAGGAGGTGCGCCGTGGCCTACGTGAGCGAGCTGCTGGGAAAGCCAGTGGTGGACGTCGACGGCCAGAGCGTCGGCCGGCTGGAGGACATCGTTGCCTCCGTGCGCGGAGTCATGCCCCACCCTGCGGTCGTCGCCATCGAGGTCAAGAGGCACGGCGAAACCCTGCTTGTGCCATTCGCGGATACGGCCGTTCTGGTGGCCCCGGCCATCGCGTTGACCAAACGGCTCGAGGATGTGATCCCCTACGAGCCAGCCGAGCATGACCTCTTCCTCGCCAACGACATTCTGGACAAGCAGATTATCGACACGGACGGGGTACGTGTCGTGCGAGTCAACGATTTGGAGCTGACCAGGGTCGATGGGGACTTCTATGTCGCCAACGTTGACGTCAGCGGCTTGGGGCTGCTGCGGCGCATGGGGCTAGCGGGCATCACCCATAGGCTTGGCGCTCGCTACCGTCAGCGGATCCAGTCGGGCGTGATCTCCTGGGATGACGTGGAACTCCTGTCTGGCGACCAGCCCATGCGGCTCAAGGTATCGGGCGAGAAGATCGCCGATCTGCATCCGGCCGATCTGGCCGAGATCATCAGTGACCTGACCCGGGCCGAGAGTGGGAAGCTTCTCCAGTCTCTGGACGTGAAGACCCTGGCCGACACTCTGGAAGAAGTGGAGCCGGACTTCCAGGCCAGCTTGATCGAGGCCATGCCCGACGAGAAGGTGGCCGACGTCTTGGAGGAGATGGGCCCAGACGAAGCCGCGGACCTCCTGGCCGAGCTCCCCAGCGACCGGAGTCGCGACCTGCTCGAGCTGATGGAAGACGATGAGGCGAGAGACGTCCGCATGCTGCTCGCCTATCCTGAGGATACCGCCGGCGGCATCATGACGACTGAGTTCTTCAGCGTCCCCCCCGAGCTCACGGCCGGCGAGGCGATCGTCCTCCTCCGCAGGACTGCCCACGAGGCAGAGACCATCACCTACGTCTATGTGACCGACAGCAGCGACCGCCTGCTCGGAGTGTTCTCGCTCGCCGAGCTGGTGATCGCAGATCCCAGTACGCCGATCGCCAAGTTCATGCACCATCGCGTGGTCACCGTCAATCCGCTCGACTCTCAGGAAGAGGTCGCTCAAGCGGTGTCCAAGTACAACCTGGTGGCCATTCCGGTTGTGGACGAGAAGGGGAGGATACAGGGGATCGTTACCGCCGATGATGCCCTCGACAAGATTCTTCCGACAACCTGGAAGAAGCGGCTGCCGCGGCTTTATCACTAGCAGGGTGATGAGCAACCGCCTTGCCCGGAGAAGAGAAACGCATCTGTGGTGGTTGGGGGGAAACCCCAACCACCACAGATGCGAACTCTTTTCAAGAAGCAGGGCTTCTCCATCACACAGCTGGCTCCCCTGAGGCAGTCTCCCCATGACAGTCTGGCGTCGGCTTCGTCCCCTGCGACTCCGCCTGCTGGTCCTGCTCGCAGTCGTTGGGCCTGGGATCATCACGGCCAACGCCGACAACGACGCTGGCGGCATCACAACCTACTCTGTCGCCGGCGCCCACTATGGCTACAGCTTGCTGGGTATCATGCCTCTTGTCGCCCTGGCGTTACTCGTCGTTCAGGAGATGAGCGCACGTCTGGGTGTAGTGACGAACAAGGGTCTGGCCGGCCTGATCCGCGAGAGCCTGGGAGTGCGTGCCGCAGCCCTCATCCTCGGCGTTCTCATGCTCGCCAACTTGACGAACACCATCTGCGAGTTCGCCGGGGTGGCCGCCAGCCTGGAGATCTTCGGAATCAGCAAGTACATCTCGGTCCCACTCGCTGCAGTGGGAGTGTGGCTCCTGATCGTCAAGGGGAGCTATAGGTCGGTCGAGCGGATCTTCCTCCTGGCCAGCGCGGTGTACCTGGCCTACGTCGCCTCATGCGTGATGGCGCGGCCGATCTGGCCGGTCGTGCTAGATGCTTTCGTCCGACCGAGCTTCCGCTTCGAGGCGGGCTACGTCGCCCTCGCCATCACCGTCATCGGGACCACGATCGCGCCCTGGATGCAGTTCTACCAGCAGTCGGCGATCGCGGACAAGGGCCTCAAAGCAAGTGATTACCCCTACGAACGGTTCGACGTGGTCGTCGGCTCCTTGTATGGCGTCATGGTCGCCTGCTTCATCATCATTGCCTGTGGAGCCACCCTGTTCGTTCATGGCGTCCACGTCGACACCGCCCAAGACGCGGCGCTAGGGCTTGGGCCGTTGGCCGGTCGGTACGCCTCGACGCTCTTCGCCCTGGGCCTCTTGAATGCGTCGCTTTTCACGGCCGCGATCCTCCCGCTCTCAACAGCCTATGTCTTTTGCGAGGCGTTCGGCTGGGAGTCCGGCGTCAGCTTCGGGTGGAAGGAAGCGCCGGTCTTCTTCGGCATCTACACCGCGCTGATCGTCCTTGGCGCCGGCGTGATCCTCTTGCCGATCCGCTCCCTCGTCCAGGTCATGCTGGCCAGCCAGACGTTCAATGGGATCCTCCTGCCAATCGTCCTGGTGGTGATGCTACGACTCATCAACGACCGGCGCGTGATGGGCAGGTTCGTCAACGGCCGGATGACGAACATCTTCGCCTGGACCGTCGTGGTCCTTCTGATCCTGTTGACAATCCTCTTGGTGGTCACCAGCCTCTTCCCCGGCCTGCTCGGGACGACCTGACCGCGGACGACGGACCATGGACGATGGTGTGTCGTCGGTCGTCTCGCGTCCGTCGTCCGTGGTCCGCCGTCAATCGTCCGCTTTCAGGAATCGCTGCTGCCACTCGTAGAGCTTGTTGAGGGCTTCGAGAGGTGTCAACGAGGAGAGGTCGAGCTTCTTGAGCTCGTCGATCAGAGGATTGGTCTCAGGGAAGAACGCCAGCTGCCGGGGGAGATTCGGATCGGCTGTGTGCAGCTGCCGCGAATCGGCCTCGAGCTGGGTCAGGATCTCCTGTGCCCGGTTGATCACCGGCCGAGGCAGGCCCGCCAACTCCGCCACATGAATCCCATAGGATTTATCCGCGCCGCCCGGGACAATCCGGTGCAGGAAGACCACGCGCCCCGCTTCTTCGGCCACGGCCACGTTGTAGTTGCGCACCCCCGGCAGGTTGTCGGCCAGCCGGGTCAGCTCGTGGTAGTGGGTGGCGAAAAGCGTCCGGGCCCGTAACCGCGGGTGGTTGTGCAGGTATTCGACGACCGACCAGGCGATCGAGACGCCGTCGTAGGTGCTCGTCCCGCGCCCGACCTCGTCCAGGATCAACAGGCTGCGCCGCGTCGCGTGGTGCAGGATATTGGCGGTCTCGATCATCTCCACCATGAACGTCGATTGCCCGGCGTGGATCTCGTCCTGCGCGCCGATGCGGGTGAAGATGCGGTCGGTCAGTCCCAGGCGCGCCGAGCGCGCCGGGACGAAGCTGCCCATCTGCGCCAGCAGGACGATGAGCGCCACCTGACGCAGGTAGGTGGACTTGCCGCTCATGTTCGGGCCGGTGATCACTCGGAGACGCTCGCCTTCCTCAAAGACCGCGTCGTTGGGGACGAATCGCTCTCCCTTGAGATGTAGCTCGACCACCGGATGGCGGCCCTCCCGAATCTCCAGGGCCTCGTCCTCGACCAGCTCTGGCCGGATGTAGCCATTGTGCGCGGCGACCTCCGCCAGCCCCGCGACGACGTCCAATTGACCCAGCGCCCGGGCGGTCTGTAGGAGCGGCGCCGCCTGCTCCCCCACCTTGCGGCAGACCTCCGCGAACAGCCCGGCCTCGATCTCGCGGATGCGCTCCTCTGCCGTGAGCACGAGCGACTCGTACTCCTTCATCTCGGGCGTGATGTAGCGCTCTCCGCTGACAAGCGTCTGCTTGCGGATGTACTCGGCGGGAACCAGCGTGGCATTGGCCTTGGTAACCTCGATGTAGTAGCCAAAGATCTTGTTGTACCCCACCTTCAGGCTCTTGATCCCCGTGCGCTGGCGCTCGACCCCTTCCAGAGTAGCGATCCACTCCCGCGCATTCCGGGACGACTCAATGGTGCCGTCGAGCTCCTGCGAGTAGCCGGCGCGTATCACTCCGCTGTGCGCCAACGTGGCCGGGGGTTCGTCGGCGACCGCCCGCTCGAGCAAATCCCGGACCTCGGAGCACGGCTCGATCCGCCGGAGCAGTGCAGTGATGGCACTCTCGCTCCGCTTCTCAAGCAGCGATCGGACGGCGGGCAGTTGCTGGAGGACCGCGCGGAGAGCCGTCAGATCTCGTGGCGCGGCCACGCCGGCGGCGACGCGGTTGGTGAGCCGTTCCAAGTCTCCCAGCGGACGCAGCGCCTGGCGGAGCTCTGCCCGCCACATTCCCTCCGAGAACAGTGCCTCGACTTGGTCCTGCCGCTCGCAGATGCGGGCAAGATCCAGGAGCGGCTTGGCAATCCACTGCCGGATCAGCCGCCGCCCCATCGGCGTGACCGTCTGGTCGAGCACACCAAGGAGTGACCCCCGGACTTCCCCGGTACGCAGCGTCTCCGTGAGCTCGAGGTTACGTCGCGTGGCCGGGTCGAGCGTCATGAACTCGTCGAGCGAGTAGGTCGAGAGGCCGGTCAGGAGCTGCAGTGCCGCTCGCTGGGTCGCGGCCAGGTATTCGATGATGGCGCCCGCGGCGCGGGCCGCCAGGGGCGCCTCGGCCAGGCCGAAACCATCGAGCGTCGCCGTGCCGAAGTGCGTCTTCAGAGCCTCCGAGGTCCGGTCAAGCTCGAAGCGCCATTCAGGGAGCCGGGTTTGGTGCCCCGGCCATTCGCCCTGGGCCGCCAAGGACTCGGGCAGGAGAGTCTCGGCCGGCCGCAGCCGGGCCAGCTCGTGGCGAACAGCCGCCCCCGGGTCAGTCGACTCCAGCTGCATTGCAGCGAACTCGCCCGTACTGACATCCGCGTATGCCACGCCAGCTCGTCCTGCCTCGATGACCACCGCCGCCAGGTAGTTGTTCGCCTCACCGGGAAGCAGCCCGGGCTCGACGACCGTTCCAGGGGTGACGACGCGCACCACCTCCCGAGGAAAGAGGCCGTGAACCGGAGTCTCGCCCAGTTGTTCGCAGATGGCGACGTGATAGCCCTTCTCGATCAGCCGGGCTAAGTAGTTCTCGGCGGCGTGGAAGGGGATGCCCGCCATCGGAACGCGCGTGCCCTTGGCCACGTTCCGCGAGGTCAGGACGATGTCGAGCTCGCGGGCTGCGATCTCCGCGTCTGCGTCGAAGGTCTCATAGAAGTCGCCCAGCCGGAAGAAGAGCAGGGCATCCGGGTATTGCCGTTTGATCTCGAGATACTGTTGCCGGACGGGGCTGATCTTGAGGCTCATCACGCGTTCATTCTAAGTCTCCGGTGGGGAAACGGCAAGCGTGTGTATGGGTTCAGGACATATGAGACAGGCGGAGGATCCACGTGTGCTCAATCCCCCTGGACGATACCCGCCCCTTGCTCCCCGCCGTCCGCGGCGGGGCTCTGTGCTCTCGGGCCATCCACGGGCCGTGGGCGGCCCGCACAGGAAGATCGCCCCTCGCACTCCACAGGGGCGACACCTGCCCCGAACCGCACACCTGCACCTGCGGCGCACCGCAGGTGCGGTGCAGGTGGGTGCGGGGGACGGCCCCGTTCGCCCCCTTCCCCCTTCGGGGACCTTCGGCGGGGATGCTCCCAGAAGAGCACTGGGACCCTGGACGCGTGGCCGCGAGACCCGGCGGGACGCCGGGTCTCGCGCCCCCCACCCGCGCGAAGCCCCCCGACCCCAGAGGGGCGCTCCCGACAAGAGCTCGGGACCATGTGCGCGGGGCGAGCCGAGGGGCCCTCTCCGCGGTCCGGCGCTTGCCCGATCCCATGCCAGCCTGCG
>CAZEMA010000086.1:0-10229 GCA_964513155.1 uncultured Anaerolineaceae bacterium | reverse complement strand
TCGCCGGGGAGCGCGGCGCCGCCGATGCGGAACGCGACATCCGCGGCTTTGCCATCAAGTTCTACACCGAGGAAGGCAACTGGGACCTGGTGGGCAACAACACGCCGGTCTTCTTCCTGCGCGATCCTCACAAGTTCCCGGATCTCAACCGGGCTGTCAAGCGCGATCCGCAGACCAACCTGCGCTCGGCCACCAACAACTGGGACTTCTGGACCTCGCTGCCCGAAGCGCTGCACCAGGTCACGATCACCATGAGCGAGCGCGGCATCCCGCTCTCCTACCGCCACATGCACGGCTTCGGCAGTCACACCTTCAGCATGATCAATGCCAAGAAGGAACGCGTCTGGGTCAAGTTCCACCTGCACACCCAGCAGGGCATCAAGAACCTGACCGACCAGGAAGCGGAAGCGATCGTCGCCAAGGATCGCGAGAGCCATCAGCGCGATCTGTTCGAGAGTATCGCCAAGGGGGATTTCCCCCGCTGGACGATGTTCATCCAGGTGATGACCGAGGAACAGGCCCGGAAGATGCCCTACAATCCCTTCGACCTGACCAAGGTCTGGTCTCAGAAGGAGTTCCCCCTGATCGAGGTGGGGGTGCTCGAACTGAACCGCAACCCGGAGAACTACTACCAGGATGTGGAGCAGTCGGCCTTCAACCCCGCCGCCGTGGTGCCCGGCATCGGCTTCTCGCCGGACAAGATGCTGCAGGGCCGCCTGTTCGCCTACGGCGATGCTCACCGCTACCGCCTGGGCGTCAACCATCATCAAATCCCAGTCAACATGCCGAAGAACGCGCCGGCGCATCCATCCCATCGTGACGGGCAGCTGCGCGTGGATGGCAACCACGGCGCCACCCTCGGCTACGAGCCGAATAGCTTCGGCGAGTGGCAGGAGCAGCCCGAGTTCAAGGATCCTCCTCTGGATCTGTCCGGCGCGGCGGACAACTGGAACTTCCGCGAGGATGATTCCGACTACTACACCCAGCCGGGAAAGCTCTTCCGCTTGATGAACAGGGCGCAGCAGAAGGTGTTGTTCGAGAACACTGCCCGGGCGATGGGCGATGCCCCCGAGTTCATCAAGACCCGCCACATTGGCAACTGCCTGAAGGCTGACCCGGCCTATGGCAAGGGTGTGGCAGATGCGCTCGGTATCTCGCTCGACAAGGTCAAGTAGATCAGTTGAATGCGAATGGGGCAGCAAACGCTGCCCCATTCTGCTAGTGATCAGGAAGACGAGAACTCCAAAGGCGGTGTCTCTTTCGCATGCAGGAGATACTGCCCGTGTTCTAGCGAGTAGAGCAAACCTGGCACCTCCGTAAGTGGAACCTAGAGTCTGTGTCGGGGCCCGCTCCTTGGCCGTGGTTGCGCACTCCAAGGGTGGCCCCGAAGCGCTCTTCCCGCGGCCTCTCCTGTCTCATATGCATCTGAAACTACTCACCTCCACTTCGCGACCGCAAGTCCCACTCAGGAGTTGTACTCCCATGCCTCGTCACATCGTACCTTATGAGCACAAGGCTACGGGTATGAGTCCTGTACGGTCCACTCATTACCCCGCTAACCTACGCCCACCGGCGATCACCCGGCGGTCGTCACCGAGATCGGATCTCCTTAGACGGAGGAGTGGGTGGCGGGCGCGCATGCACAGGCCCTCTTCCCTCAACACACCCGGGCGGCCGCAGATGTACCCCTCAAGGCAAAACCGTGATAAGATAAAGGTGACCGAGCATTTCGTTTGGGCGTCCGGCTTGCCGCCACACCCAGATAGCAGGTTGGCGGCGTTTTCGTTGCGGGTCAGGGCAACCGACCTGGGCGAGGAGACAATCTGATGGAAAGCAAGCTGTACGTGGGAAACCTATCCTACAACACGACCGAGGATCAGCTGCGGACCCTGTTCTCGCAAGCTGGGACCGTGACCTCCGTCACGATCATCAAGGACCGTGACACCGGTCGTTCCAAGGGATTCGGTTTCGTCGAGATGAGCACCCAGGCCGAGGCCCAGAAGGCGATTGCCACCTTTGCCAACTATTCCCTGGATGACCGCCAGCTGACCGTAAACATGGCCCGCCCCCGCGAAGAGCGGCCCGGTGGGTTCGGCGGTGCCGGCAAGGGTGGGCGTGGCGGCCAACGGCGCGATCGCGGTCCTCGCTGGTAAGCCAACCAAGACCATTCGAATCGTCGCCTGCGAATAGCTAGCACACAACCTACCCTGTGGGCAGGTTGTGTGCTCACGCTTTGGAGGGATTCCCGGGCGGATCGGCCAGCGCTGCTCCGGCCCGAGCGTTGAAGTCCTGCCTGGTCTGCGCAAACGTCCCGCAATGGCCACTTTGCTTGGGGAATTGGCAGCCCTGGGCACCTCCGTGTGCTGGACGGGCTCCTCGACCTTCTTCACCTCTGGCAGCCGACTCGTCGGATCCGTCACCGTCAACCGTTGGCGGCTCCTGGTAGCTGCAGGATTGCTGACGCTGACCCATTGGCTTCTCCTGGGCCATCCCCTTCCACCGACAGCGGAACCTCGCCGGTGGTTGTGGCTGAGCCTCTCCGGCGTCGTGGGCCTGGCCATCGGCGACGCTTTCCTCTTCCAAGCCTATGTGTGGATCGGTCCCCGCCTGAGTATGCTGGTGATGACAACGGCGCCGGTGATGGGCGCCCTCCTGGCTTGGGCGGCGCTGGGTGAGCGCATGCGCCCGGGCCAGTGGGCCGGCGTCATCCTGACCATCCTGGGGATCGCCTGGGTTGTCCTTGACAAGGCCAACTCGGGCGAGGGGGAGAACGAGCGCCGCGATTATCGGCGGGGCCTCGTCTTCGGCCTGGGCGCGGCCCTTGGCCAGGCCGGGGGTCTGGTCCTCTCCAAGAACGGCCTATACGGGGACTTCTCGGCCCTCTCCGCGAATACCATCCGGATTCTGGCAGCGAGCGCGGCACTGTGGCTGGTGACCCTGTTGCAGGGCCAAGCCGGGGCGACGCTGCGGCGCCTGTCGGAGCAGCCCAGAGCGCTGTTACCGATCCTGGGCGGGTCCTTCTTCGGCCCATATCTTGGCGTCTGGCTCTCATTGGTCTCAATCCAGCACACGACGATCGGCGTGGCCAGCACCCTGATGGCGCTTCCCCCGATCTTCCTTCTGCCCGTTGGGCGCTATGTGTTCAAGGAACGGGTGGGATGGCGGGCGGCCGCCGGTACCCTGGTCGCCCTGGCCGGCGTGGCCTTGCTCTTCCTGACCTGACCTTCCCGGCCGGTCCGCTCAACCTGTCCGGAGGATAACGGGTAGTCCTGGTAGAATGCCCCGGGGTCCCGCAGTCATGCGCCTCCCGCGATCGCTCGCCCATCGTCCGTTCGCCCTGCTGTGGACCGGCCAGACGATCTCCCGCCTCGGGGATAGTCTGTACCGTTCCCCTGCTTGCGTTTGCCGGCCGACTGCCCTGACCTTCGTCCAGAGCTCAATGCAGGCAGGAGCCCTGCCTGCCGTAGTTGTCCTGGACCGATCGTACCGTCGGGCGATGACGACCGGTCCTTGATCCGTGGAGCAAACCCATGCCAGACCGAAGCATCCTGGAAACGATGAGCAAGTCCCAGCTGATCGATCTTCTCGAGGACGCCGCCAAGAACTGGCTGGCCCACGATGGGTCATGGTTCCAGGCCGTCGAACGCCGATTCGGTCTGGAGGCAGCCATTGGGTGTGACGCCGATGCGTGGGGTCAGTTCACCGTCATCGAGGCGAAGCGGATCATGCAGCGCCACGGTATCGCCGAGGGCGGCGGGTTGGAGGCGCTCGAGCGCGCCCTGGGCCTGCGCCTGTACGCCCGCATCAACGAGCAAGCCGCCCGACGGATCGACGCCAGAACGCTGCGCTTCGAGATGAACCGCTGCCGCGTCCAGGAGGCACGCCAGCGCAAAGGGTTGCCCGACTTCCCCTGCAAGTCGGTCGGGCTGGTGGAGTACGGCGGCTTCGCCCGAACCCTCGATCCCAGAATCACTACGCGCTGTGTCGCCTGTCCTCCCGATGAGCACCCGGCCGAGTTCTGGTGCGCCTGGGAGTTCACCCTCCCGACGGAGTGACGAAGACGACACTGGGTCCTCCCCACCTGGCTACGAGGCGATGCGTGAAGAAACCCGGCGTCTCATAGTCTCTCATGGGAAACGAGGTCGATGCCCCCTGTGAACCACTTCGATCTCCTCGCGCCGATCTACGACTGGCTGTTTCATCAGCCGGGCGACGACACGCTGGCCGAGGCCGCCTCTCTGCCGATCCGAGGGCGTCTGCTCGACGCTGGTGGCGGGACAGGCCGGATGGCAGCGAAGCTGGCACCTGGCGCGGGGTCGGTGGTCGTCGGCGACGCCTCGCTCAAGATGCTCCGCCAGGCCCGCCGGAAACCGGGGCTGCATGCCGTGGCAAGCCGAGCGGAACGCCTGCCCTTCCCGGATGGCTGTTACGAGCGGGTCGTCCTGGTGGACGCCTACCACCATCTTGAATGCCAGACGGATGCGCTGGGGGACCTGTGGCGAGTGCTCGCCCCAGGCGGGCGCCTTGTGATCGAAGAACCAGACATCCGCCTTCCGGCCGTCCGGCTCATCGCCTTGGCCGAGAAGTTGGCGCTGATGCGGAGCCACTTTGTGCCCGCCGAACGCATTGCCGCGGAGCTGGCAGGGCTAGGCGCCAAGACCGAGATCCGCCGCAGTGGGCATACTGCCTGGGTCATCGGGGAAAAGGACTAGCCCCCCACTGCGCAGAGGGCACGCGATTCGTGAATTGGCCGTCCAGGCAATCCGCGGTGGCCATGCTGCCTGGCCGAATTCAGTCGGCCACCCCCGTCCCGCAACTGACTTCCTTGCCATTGACGAGCACGACCCATTCCTGCCAGGCCGGGCCGTAGTCCGTCCTCTGCACGCGCCTCACGGGATACGGGGCCAGAAGATCGTCAATCGAAGCGAAGGCGCTCTGCGCGGCCGCGATCGAGAGGTGATACGAGGGCCAGCCGACATTGGCGCGTCGGTCGGCCAGCTGCGCCTGCTGGCAAGCAAGCTGGGGCAACAACTGAAGCCTGACCTCCTCCGGCGCCGATTGCGCCAGCCGGACGAGCTCTGGCGCGGCATCGTACGATAGGCTCGCCAGGTACGCAGCATCGACCTGGCCGCTCGCCGCCACGCGCCCGACGTTCTGCCGCACGATGAAGACGTCCACGTTCAGCAGACTGAGCGAGCCCACGAA
Organism: uncultured Anaerolineaceae bacterium; assembly: GCA_964513155.1. Classification (GTDB taxonomy): domain Bacteria; phylum Chloroflexota; class Anaerolineae; order Anaerolineales; family E44-bin32; genus DATEAV01. The sequence goes on along the minus strand of CAZEMA010000086.1, from coordinate 5,024 downwards.
GCCGACGACGCCCACGACTGCCGCTAATGTGAACTGCCGCAGTCGATTCGTCAGAAGCAGCCCCAGAAACGCCAGGAACATCAGCCCCATCCACAGGATGGCCACATGCGTGTACGTCCGTAGCCGGGTGAAACCGTAGGCGCCCTCATACAGCAGAAGCCGCATCAAGGCCGAGCCCAGAATCGCCCCGACCAGGGCTACCAGGATTGTGCTGAGGACGTTGAACACGCCCCTCGATCGCCGCTCCTGCCGCCGCGTCCAAGTGGCCAGTCCCAGGATCATCCCCATCGTCAGGACGGATACCGCCACCAGCTCCCCGAAGCCCCGCCGGGCGTACTCCGAGTAAGTGAAGCCGGCTGCGGTGACATTCGCCTGACCGCCGAAGAGGTAGGCGAATTGCACCACCACAAAGGCCAGGAAGAGCAGATCCACGGCACCCAGGACGACGGCTGACTCCGTCAGACCGAGGAAAGGTGGGAAGAGCGGCTTGGCCTCCCCCAGATACCGCCGCTCACCTGGCTCTCGCAGTGCGACAGCCAGCGCTCCCAGGAAGAAGACGCCGCTGACGATCACGACCGCCGTCCTCAGCAGGAGATCCAGCACCCGATCCAACCCCAGCCAGTGCAAGACCTGTGTGAGATACTGCGAGAACACTAAGTCGGCCGTGCTCAAGAGGACGGCGAAGACGATGATGAGTGGCAGCGCCAGGAACAAACCGCGGACGACGGGACCCAGCCGGCTGCGCGCTCCCCGCTCCCCAACCAGGCGCCTCCACGCCTCGCCCAGGACACGCCACGGCCTGGCAATCGCCTCCAGCGGCACCCAGGCCAAGGCCAGCCCCAGGTCAAGCCAACCGTAGCGTGCCAAACTGCCGCTGCGAAAGACCCGCACCCACAGCGCGAACAGCCCCAGAATCAGCAGCAGATCCAGGAAGACTGTCATCGGCTCGAGGCGGATAAAGACCATCGCCGCGAGGAAGAGAATGACCGGACCCAGGAACAAGGCCTCACAGGCGGGCCGTACACGATCAATGGCGGCGAGACCCAGCAGTCCCAGGATGCACAGGCCGGCCCAAAGCAGGACCGACACGCCCAGAGGCCGGCCATAGAACAGGACCTCAACAGACAGTCCCAGGCCAAGGGCGGCCAGCGTCATCCAGATCGGTGATCGCCAAGCTGGCGCGGACGAAGCAGGCGGTTCGGGCGTTGTCAAATGGACTTCGTCTGGCATACGTGACTCCCGCGGGCGATGAGTAGCCTACCCGCACTCTACGCCCTACCAGGACCACGCGTCAAGCACACGAGTGCGTGGCCCCCCACCCGAGGCCCATGCCAGGACAAGTCCGCGATCAGCGAAGGGAACGAGGGAGGATGCGGCGAAGAAGAAGGGCAGCCCCGGCGGCCCAACCCCCCGAGGAGGCTGCGCATCGTGGCCGGGGCTGCCCTTCTTCCATGTTGCGATCGTCGGAGTCCTAGGGGATCTGGCGCGGGCGTTCCGCCTCTCAGACGCTAGTCCTCGTCTTCTTCGTCGCGCTTGTGCCTCCGACCCCCGCTCATCCCCCAGATCAGGACGGCCGCTCCCGCCCCCAGGCCGAAGAAGCCGATCGTCGCACCGCCTTCGACCCAGTGGCCGATCAGGACGAAGGTCGCCAGCAGAGCCAGCATGGCCGCCAAGGGCAGCTGCCAGCCCTGGCCCTCGGGCTTGAAAGCCTTCACCACCATCCAGCCGGCGCCAACGCCGAACACCAACGCCCCCAGCGACCGAACAAAGAGCCCAATGATCTCCAGTGTAATCTTGAAGTCTTCAATACGCATCGGTAGCCTCCATCTCGGATTCGCGGCGACGAGCGGAGTATAGACCTCTTCTGCCCTCTCGCATAGCCTTCGGGCCAAGAGGGCTGGAGATCAGTGCCCGAACGAGAAGATCAGTGATCCAGAGGGCGCCGGCGCAGGCTGGGTCGGCACGACAACGATTGACCCGGGTCCGCGTATTCCAGTCGCTCTTCTGGACAGACCCCCCGACGGGTGTTATTATCCTGGCGGAGTCAGGACCATGGCAGCCAAGAAGAAGCCACAACTCTCCCGCGGTGAGCGCCGCCGGCTGCGCGTGCAGCAGGTGCTCTTCACGATCATCGCTGTGCTCGTCATCGCCTCGTTCGTAATCTCCTATCTCGCCAGATAGCCGGCCAACTCCGAGGCATCCTGCGACCAGGAGGCCCTGCTTCCTGGATAGGATTCGTACAGGTGGTGGTTGGGGCTTCGCCCCAACTACCACCTGTACGGTTCTCTTCTCCGGGCAAGGCGATCTTTCATCAACCCACTAGATCGCCTTGACCATGTACGTCTCTTCCAGCTTGTACCCCAGCCTACGGTAGTACTCGCGCGTCCCCAGGGCGGAGATGACAGCCAGGCGTTGGAACCCCTGGCTGGCCGACAACGCCTCGGCTTTGGCCATCAGGCGCGCCCCCAGGCCGGCATGTTGCGCCTCGCCCTCCGAGGCCGCCCCAACCGGAAGCGACTGACCGTAGACATGCAGCTCGCGCACGAGCGCGGCCCCGCGCAGTACAGCCAGACCGGTATCCGGCGACTGCGGTCCGGGTAGCCAGAGCCGCAGGTACGCTGCCAGCAGGTCCTCCGGTGTGACGAAGGAGAGGAAGTGCTCCGTTCCTCCACCGGCGGCATAGGTCAGGCTCTCCTCGTGGAGCTCGCCAGGATCGACGAGCCGGCCGCGCACCTCGCGGCAGCGGATGCACTCGCAACGCCGCCCGCTTCTCCGGAGCGCCTCATGCACATCCATCCGCAGGCTGGTTCGCTTGTTCCCCGCAACCACACGCGTCGAGGGGATGTCACGGATCACGCGGTTGACCCGGCAATAGCGGGGGATCGTCGTCTTCAGATCGGCAATCAGCCCGATCAGTTCCCCCGTTGTGTACGGGACATATTCTCCGCGCTGCCAGACCTCGTAGAGGTCCGTGTTCGCCAGGAGCTGGCAAGGATAGATCTTGATCTCGTCCGGCCGGAGGCCGGGATCGTCCCACAGGCGGGGGAAATCCTGTCGGTCGGAGACGAGGTCTGCCCCCAACAGGTTGGGCATCCAATGTAGGACGACCTTGAAGCCCGCCGCCCGGAGCAGGGAGACGGCCTGGCGCGTGCCCTCGACCGTGTGGCCCCGACGGTTGAGCTTGAGGATCCGGTCGTCCAGACTCTGGGCGCCGAGCTGCACCTTGGTGACCCCGAGGCTGCGGAGCCGGGCGACCTCGGCTGGCGTGATCATGTCGGGCCGGGTCTCGACCACGAGCCCCACGTTCCGGCGCCGTCCCTCGGCGTTGACCCTCTGAGCCTCGGGCAAGCTGGCCGAGTCCATTCCATTCATGGCATCCAGGCAGCGCTGGACGAACCAGTCCTGATACTCCTGAGGATAGGCGCTCCAGGAACCACCGAGGATGAGGAGTTCGGTCTTATCGGTCGGGTGGCCGATGGACTCCAGGGCTTCGAGACGGGCGGCCGTCTGCTGATGGGGGTCGAAATCGTGTTGCACCGCGCGACGGGCGCCCGGCTCATCCGGGACATAGGACTTGGGCATCCGCGCATCTGTCGGGCAGAAGAGGCAATCGCCGGGGCACGGCGACGGCCGGGTGAGGACGGTGACCGTGGTGACGCCCGACAGGGTGCGGACCGGCTTCATCCGGATGCGCCGCAGGAAGGAATCCTCGAAGGGCCACTCGCCGGTTCGGGTAAGCTCGCGGTAGGCATAGACCAACAAGTGCTTGGGAAGATAGCCGCCGCCCGGCTGCGGATGGCGCCGGATGGCCCGGAAGAGGTCCTGGCCGGCGCGGACCTCGGCCAGGACTTCCCTGGCCAGGGCCAGCTGTTCCGGCGTGTATTGGCGGGCGTCCTGCCAGGCCTGGTCGCGATCCATCAGCGTATAATGCCCCTGTGCGCGAAGAGATTCGGGCGCGGCTGCTGCGCCTCAACCTTGAATTCTATCAGACCTTGGCCGTCCCTTTCTCGGAGACCCGATCGCGGCTGCAGCCTGGGGTGGTGCGGGCACTGGCCTCGTTGCCGCGGGCAGCCTCCGTGCTGGACCTGGGTTGCGGCAATGGCGAGCTGGCGCGAGAGCTGGCCCGCCGCGAGCACCAGGGGCCCTACCTCGGACTCGACTCAAGCTCCGAATTGCTGGCCATCGCCCGCCAGGAATCCGCTACTCCATGGGCGAGGTTCGGCCTTGCCGACCTGGCAGCGCCCGACTGGGCGGCGGGGCTGGGCATGTCCTTCGAGCAGGCCTTCGCCTTCGCCGTCCTCCACCACTTGCCGGGAGAGGAGACGCGCCTACAGTTTGCAGACCAGGTGTGGACCGCGCTGAAACCCGGTGGCCGCTTTGCGCTGTCCGTGTGGAACTTCCTGCAGAGCGAGCGCCTGCGGGCCAGGGTTCTGCCCTGGCATACCGCCGAGGTCGACGAGAGCGACCTCGAGCCTGGCGACTTCCTCCTCGATTGGCGCCATGGCGGCTCCGGCCTGCGTTACGTCCATCACTTCGCCGAGGACGAGCTGGCGCAGCTGGCCCAGGCGACCGGCTTCATCGTCGCGGAAACGTACCGCTCCGATGGCAAGGGTGGCCGGCTGGGGCTCTACCAGGTGTGGGAGAAGGTAGGGGGAGGGCCCGCGTTGGCCGAAAGCCGCGAGGCGCGATCTTTCGGGGCGTGACGAACGCGAGGGCACGATTCGCGTCTGCAGGCCGGATCATGGTCTTCTTTGACTCGCCATGGTCGTCATGGTAGAATGTCGGCGCTCGGGAGGGGCCCTCGAAACCCGGAGGGATGGCCGAGTGGTCTAAGGCGGCTGTCTTGAAAACAGCTGTGGGGCAACCCACCGGGGGTTCGAATCCCTCTCCCTCCGCCAAGGTGACCGACCCGGGGAGGTGCCGGAGTGGTCGAACGGGGGCGCCTGCTAAGCGCTTGTAGGGGCGTTAAACCTCTACCGAGGGTTCGAATCCCTCCCTCCCCGCCAGCCTGCCCTCGGGCAGGC
>CAZEMA010000085.1:0-10413 GCA_964513155.1 uncultured Anaerolineaceae bacterium | reverse complement strand
GCCTCTGCGTGCCCTCCAGGGAGCTGTTCTCAAGACCCAGCTTGCGCGCCTCTTCGAGGAAGAGATTCACGTCCTTGTACATCATCCGGGTCGTGAACTGGGGCTCGCGAAAATCGCGGCTCAGCATGCGGGTGAACTTCTTCTCGAAGGTCGTGGCGTAAAGGGCACTCTTGCGCAGCAGGTCCATGAAGGTCTCGGGAGGGATGCGGGCGCGCCGGACGAACGCCAGGCTGAGGGCGAAGGTGGTGGTCATGGAGGCGATCACCTGGTTCATCGCCAGCTTGAGCCCGGCTCCCTGCCCGACCGGGCCGATGTGCCAGCACTCGGGGGCAATGGCGCGGAGCAGCCCCACCCAGCGCTCGTATTCCTCCCGCGAGGCGCCCACCAGGATGAAGACTTCCCCTTTGCGCAGGTCCGACGGCCCTCCCAGGATCGGAGCCTCCATGTACACGCCGCCAAGGCCCTCGACTTCCCGCTGGAACTCAAGGCTCTCCGTTGAGGAGATGGTAGCCATCTGGACGACCGTCTTGCCCCGCACCTCGCCCCGCACCTCGGAACTCGAAAGCACACCACGGATGGCGGGCGCATCGGCCATCATCAGCAGGACACACTCGGCCGAACGGAAGGCATCGGCGGGCCGGTCGGCGACGGAGGCTCCCGCCTGAGCCAAGCGCTCCGCCTTGGCTCGGGTCCGGTTGTACACCGTGACCGGATAGCCGGCTGCCAGTAGACGGCCGACGATTGCCGACCCCATCAAGCCTGTCCCCAGCAAGCTCACACGCAGCTTCTTCTGTTCGCTCATCTCGGAACTCTAGCCTCCATGCAGGTACGCGAAATCTGCCATCATGGTCGCGAGGCGGATGCATCGCGTATCGCACGCTCGATTCCCGGGCCCGCAAGCCAAGGCCATGCCAGACACCTTGCCCACCATCCGAAGGGGGCGAGGGCATCCTGGGGAGAGTCGTTTTCCGCTTGGGCGCCCGGACTATTGCCTCAACAGCTGCTCCAGGATGGCGCGGCTGCGCTGGGGGTCTGCTTTGCCGCCCGTCTTGCGCATCACCTGGCCGACGAACCAACCGATCAGCGTCGCCTTGCCGCTCTTGTAGGCGGCAACCTGGCCGGGGTTCTCTGCCAGGACCTCCGCCGCCAGGCCCCGGAGCGCGTCTTCATCGGCGACCACGGCCAGACCCTCGGCGGCGACGATTTCCGACGGCCTCTTCCCGCTGGCCTCCACCTTCTCGAGGAGTTCCTTGCCGGTGCTGGTCGTGATCGTCTTGGCTTCGACCAGGCGGATGATCTCCGCCAGGTGCTCGGGCCGGAGACGGAGGCTGCCGGCGGCCAGCCCGCGCTCACGGATCATGCGGAGCACATCGTTCATCAGCCAGTTCGAGACGCTCTTTGCCTCGCCGCCGTAAGCAGCGATAGCCGCCTCGAAGTACTCCGACAGGCTGCGCTCTTCAGTCAGGATCTCGGCGTCGTAGGCCGGAAGCCCATACTGCTCGACGAACCGCGACCTCCGTTCTAGCGGCAGTTCGGGCAGAGCACTCAGGATCGGCGTCCGCCAGGCGTCGTCGAGGCGGATAGGCAGCAGGTCGGGCTCGCGGAAGTAACGGTAGTCGGCCTCGGTCTCCTTGGAGCGCATCTTCCGCAGCGTCCCACTATCCTCGTCCCATTCCAGCGTCCAGGCCTCAATCGTGCCCCCGGCTTCGACCTGACGAATCTGGCGCTCGATCTCGGTTTGGATGGCGGATCGTACAGCCTCGATCGAGTTGACGTTCTTGATCTCGGTCTTGGGGTTGAGAATCGTGGCCCCTGCCGGGCGGATCGAGACGTTGGCATCGCAGCGCAGGTGGGCCTTCTCCATGTCGGCCTCGGAGACCCCCAGCCAGCGCAGCAGCTGGCGCAAGCGGATGAGGTACTGGGCCGCCTCGTCGGCGGAATGGAGGTCGGGCCCCGTGACCATCTCGACGAGCGGGACGCCGCAGCGGTTGAAGTCGATCAGTCGCTGGCCGTTCTGGTGAACCGTCTTCCCCGCGTCCTCTTCGAGGTGGAGTTTCGTGATGCTGACACGGCGCGTTTCTCCCCCGGGAAGGGGCAGGTCAAGATACCCCCCGCGGGCCAGCGGTTCATCGTACTGGCTGATCTGATAGCCCTTGGGCAGGTCCGGGTAAAAGTAGTTCTTGCGGGCGAAGTAGGAAAGCGCCTGGATCGACTCGGCGTGCATGGCCGCCGCTAGCAGAACAGCCTTCTCTACCGCAGCCCGATTGAGCACCGGCAGGACGCCGGGCAGGCCGGTGCAGACCGGGCAGATATTGGTGTTGGGAGGCTCGCCCCAAGAGTCCGCCTTGCAGGGGCAGAAGATCTTGGACTGGGTGTTGAGTTGGATGTGGGTTTCAAGGCCGATGACGGCTTCGTACTCTGTCATGAATACCTCGCCGTTCCGTCGCGGAATGTCCTGGCGGCTGCGGCCTCCTTCTCACGCCCGCCCGGGCCAAGGCAATCATACCTCAAAGCCAGAACCCGACCGGCCGGCTTCGCCCCTCGAGGGCGAGCGCCGCAAGATCGGGCATGCGGGCCGGTGAAGCTCAGTCCTCGGCCACCACGATGATCCGGTCGTCTTCGGCGAGGGTGACAAGGTCCGACTTGTCCGGGTTGACGACGACGCCGTAGTCCGCCGCCGCATCTCGGGCATGGCGGGCGATGCGATAGCCAATCGCAACCTCCCCCCGCCGCCGGGCCGAATCCACGATGGTGTAGAAGTTCAGCGCCTCACCCAGAGCGACGTAGTCTCCGGCCGGCTTGAGGTAGATCTCCGAACCCTCGGGGTCGAAGATGTCGGCAAAGACGGCATTCAACGCCTTGTTCTCGGAGACCTGGGCAAGCATGAGGCTGGCCAGCTCGTCGCTGACCACGAAGTCGTCCGCCCGAGTGACGGCTGCCAAGTTCCGATTGCGGACGTCGAGGATCTCACTGACAATCGAGAACTGGTATCCGTGGCGGTCGGCGATATCCCGCAAATGGAGCAGCGTGACAAGCGTCCGGGCGTCGGCTCGCTGGTCGTCCAGCGCCTCCGTCGAGGCCAGTACGACGACGTGATCATACTTGCCCAGGTCCATGCCATCCAGCAGGTGTCGGTCGGTGGTGTCCCCCGTGGAGAATCGCACGGTCTGTTTCTTGAGGCCCGGGCAGCAGCGGGCGATCTCGGCGGCTCCCTCCGGGAAGCCCGCGACCACATCCACCGACGAGCCGGGAGCGACGTAATGATCCAGTTCGTTGATGATCGCCGGCGTCCGGCTGTTCCATCCCAGAATCAAGGTCCGCTCTGGTTGGGTTGCCGGGCGGGGGGCCAGCCGGATGGCGTCCTGCCGGATCCCCAGCTCGGTTCGCCCCGAGAGGATCACCGTGTCGTCATCCTGAGAAATGGCGATCAGTTGGTCACCTGGCCCTATGACGGTTGCCATGGGTGGGTTCAGCTTCGGGATGCCTGCCCGCGGGTGCAGCCCGATGACGGCCGAGTCCTCATAGGCCAGGAGAGCGTCGAAGAACATCCTACCTACCAGCGCCGGCTCCTCCTGGAAGTAGATTTCGTCGCCAGCGAAGTCAAGCAGCTCGGAGTGGACGACCGAGAGGCCTGATTGGCGGCAAGTCTGGGCGACGGTCCGTGAGACAAGCGCGCCAACCAAGACCAGCTCGACCTCGCCTCCTCCGACAAGCTGGGCGACCTCCAAGTTCCTCGGGTCGCGGATCTCGGCCACGATGTGGTACGGCTCGGGGCGGCGATCGGGGTTGTTGGTCACAGCCAGTAGAGTCTTGATCACTTCGGAGTCCGGATCACGGGTGTCCGGTGACAGGACGATGATCGACTTGCTCGTGGCCAGGCTGACCAGGTCGAGGTCGGCCATGTCAATGGGGCTACCCCGGCGGCAGACGATCCGGGTCCGCCCGGTGGAGCCAACCCTGTCCCGGATCTCATCCTCCGTTGCGACCTTGTCCTTCTCCGCCAGGAGGACAATGGCGGAGCGCGGCTGGTTCTTGTTGGCGGTCACCAGCTCGGACACGATGGAGAAGACTTGACCGGACCAACCCAGGATGACGGTGTGGTTCTGCTCGATGACCCTGGAGCGTCCCTTGCGCAGGTCCTCCAGCCTCCCCTGCAGGCCACTCGTGAGGATGCCGATCAGGGTGCTGATGAGGAAGATGCCGCCGAACGTCACCATGAGCATCGAGACCAAGAAGGGCCAACTGCCTGTGTCGGCGCCCATCGTGCCCGCGTCTAGCGTGCGAAGCATGCTTCTCCAGGCCACCTCGGCGAAGGAAAGGCCGGGAGCAAAGCCGGCTGCCCATACAATCAGCGAGATCGCCAGAATCAAGGCCGCAGACACCAAGGCCAGCCAGCCGATCATGGCTCCTGGGCCGCGCGAGAGGGTATTGTCAAACAAGTAGCGCAGTCGGTCTGACCAGGAGTTCCGTCTCATGCTGACCTCCCACGGGTGATCTGGAAGCCTCGGGACATCGGATCCCACGCCAATTCGCGCCAAAATGACCCCATGCCCCACGGATGCGGTCGCGGACCCCCTACCTGGACCAACCCACCTCAGCCTGACCGCCCGGCATTATAGGCCTCAGGCCTTGAGGTGGCCACCAACCCCGCAGTCCCAGACGCGGGATGACCCTTGTGCCGCGTAGAGAGTGGCAATGCCGTCCGCGGAACAACCCATCGGCAGGAGCAGGTCTGGTCCGGTTCCCTGCAAAAAGAACCGCCTCCCGGTGCCCGAGCGGCGCCAGGAGGCGGGCAGAGGCGCCTGCAACTCCCCTCACTCCTCGGCCAGGGCGATGATGCAGTCCCCTGCAGCGAACGTGATCTCCTTGGACTTCTCGGGGTTGACGACGACGCCGTACCCTCGAGCGGCCTCGCGGGCGTCCCGGGCACGGCGATAGCCGATCGCCACTTCCCCCCGGAATATGGCGGCCTGCACGACCGTGTAGAAGTTGATGGGTTCACCGAGAACTACATACTCATCGGCCGGCTTGAGGTAGATCTCCGACCCTTGCGGGTCAAAGAGGTCGAAGAAGACCTGGCTGAGTGCCTTATTCTCAGAGACCTGGGCCAGCATGAGGCTCGTGAGCCTGGGGCTCACGATGAAATCGTCAGCACGGGTGACCTCGGCCAGGTTGCGGTTCTGGATGTCGAGCATTTCGCTGACGATCGAGAATCGGTAGCCGAAACGCTCAGCCAGATCCCGCAGGTGGAGAAGGGTCATCAGGGTCCGGGCATCGGCCTCCTGAGGGCCCAGCGTGTCGCAACAGGCGACGACGATCACGTGGTCGTAACTGCCCAGATCCAGCGCCTCCAAGAGACGGCGGTCCGTCGTATCCCCCAGGCGGAACTTCACCGCCTCGTTCTTGAGGTCGGGGCAGCAGCGTTCGATCTCGGCCTCCCCTTGGGTGAAGTCGGCGACGACATTGATGACCGAGCCGGGAGCGGCGTAATGATCCAACTCATTGATCACGGACGGCGCCCGCCGGTTCCAGCCCAGGATCAGGGTACGTTCTGGCTGAGGCTCCGTGGGCGGGAAATTGTGTATAGCCTCTAGCTTTATACCCAAGTCGGTCAATCCCGAGAGGCGGACCGTGTCATCATCTTCCGAGATGGCGATGATCTGATCGCCTTCTTCTAACTGTGTGTCCATGGGCGGGTTCAATCTGGGCATGCCTCGTAGGGGACAGATGCCGATTACGGCCGAATCCTCATAGGCCAGGAGCGCCTCTTCGAACGTCTTGCCGACCAACTCTGGTTCGGCTTGGAAGTAGATTTCATCCCCGGCGAAGTCGAGGAGTTCAGTGTGGACCGCCGAGAGGCCGGACTGGCGGCAAGTCTGGGCTATCGTCCGGGCAACCAGCTCACACATGAGCACAAACTCAACTTCGGATCCGCCTACCAGCCTGGCAACGGCCATGTTCTTGGGCTCGCGGATTTCGGCCACGATGTGAAAGGGCTCCAGCCTGCGCTGGGGGTCGTTGGTGATGGCCAGGATCGTCTTGATGACCTCCGCGTCCGGATCGTCGCTCTCTGGGCCAAGGATGATGATGGAGCGCGCCGACCGCAGGTTGACGATCTCCAGGTCGATGGGATTGATCGGCCGGCCCCGCCGGCAGACCACGCGTGTGCCGCCGGTGTCCGGCACATGCTCATGGATCTCGCTCTCCATCTCCGTCTTGTCCTTCTCGCCCAGAATGGCGATGCGGGACCGGCCTTGGTTGGCATTGGCAATGACCAGCTCGGAGACGATGGGGAAGACCTGGGGAGACCAGCCGAGGATGACGGTGTGACCGCTCTCCACCACCCGCGACCGGCCGCGGCGCAGCTCCTCGAGCCGGATCTCGATGCTACTGGTCACCACCCCAACCAGCGTGCTGACGACGATGATGCCGGATAGGGTCACAATCAGCATCGAGAGCAGGAAGGGCCAGCCCCCCCTGTCTGGGCCCATCGTGCCACCGTCGAGCGTGCGGAGCAGGCTCATCCAGAGGACGTCGATGAAGCTCAGATCCGGGGCAAGGCCGCCCAGGCTCACGATGAGTGAGACTGCAAGGATCATGATGATGACGCCTAACCCCAACCATCCGATCATGACGATAGGCCCTCGCGACAGGGTGTTGTCGAAGGCATAGCGCATCCGGTCGGCAAGCGAGTTGCTGGCCATTCTGTCCTCCCCGGAACACCGGTTCTGTCAGGCTAGGGGCCGACCTTTGCCAAGCCCAGATAAGCCTGCCAAACGATAAGCCGGAGGGAATATCACCAATACCTCCTCCGGCAGCACCCTCCAACCTCCGTCAGGCAGCGCGACCACACTCCAGCGCTTAACCACCAACACCTGAGCACCTTCCGATGTCGCTGCAAGCGGTATGCCATCGGGCGGCAAGCCGCGCCCCAGCACGTCCTTGATTATGGCTAGGCGTATGCTTTGGAGTCTATAGGACTTCGGAGGATCGAGGGCCGCGCCTGCCTACCGCATGGGCCTGAAGGTACCGCAGGCAGCGCGAACCTCCGCGTCAACAAGCAGAAGGTGAGTGTGAGCGGCCGGTAGGCCGATGGCCCCCTGCACCTAGTGTATACCCACGGTCCCGCATATCTCTCGGAACGTGACGGATTCGCAGTGAGCGGCCCCTATGAGGGCACCGACCCGGCCAGCACCCTCGGTCGGGCCTGCCGCCAGGCTTCGCCCTCTGTCTCTCTCTCGTACGCCCGTCCCACCCGCAGGAGCAGCGCCTCAGAGAAGTCAGGACCCAGGAATTGCAGCCCGATCGGAAGCCCGGCCTTGTCCAGGCCGGCCGGAACCGAAAGGCCCGGTACGCCGGCATGGTTGGCCGGGACGGTAAGCAGGTCGGCGTACTGCATTAGGACCGAGTCGCCGTAGACTGCCCCGATCTCGAAGGCCGTCGTCGGCGTGGTGGGCGCCAGCAGGCAGTCGAGGCGGTAGGGCCCGGCTGGGTCAAAGGCCGTCTCGAAGTCGCGGCGGATGAGCGTGCGCACGCGCAGCGCCCGCGGGTAGTAGCCCTTCTCGTATTGCTCCGCCGACACGTACATGCCCATCAGGATGCGCAGCTTCGGCTGCGGGCCGAAAGCCCGGCCGCGCGTCTTGCGGTAGAGCTGACGCAAGTCCTCCACCGATTCGGGGTGGCGGTAGCCATACTTGACCCCATCGTAACGATGTAGATTGGAGGCAGCTTCCACTCGGGAGACCACGAAGTAGACCGGGATGCCGAAGCGCGTGTTCGGCATGGGCACACCCTCAACGATCTCGGCGCCGGCTTGGGCCAGCACCTGCGCCGCGTGCCGGACACGCGCCTCGATCTCGGGCGTCATCGGCTGCTCACGCAGCTCGCCGGTCTCAGGATCAGGGTACTTCAAATGGAAGTAGTCGGGAGAGAGGCCGATGCGCATGCCTCGGACGCCCTTCTCCAGGTCAGCCGTGTAGTCCGGAACCGGGACGTTGGCGGCGGTCGAGTCGTGCGGATCGGGTCCGGCGATGACGTTGAGCATCAGCGCCGCGTCGGTCACGTCTCGGGCAATAGGGCCCGGGCAATCGAGCGAGGAAGCGAAGGCGATCAAGCCGTAGCGGGAGACGCGGCCGTAGGTCGGTTTGAGGCCGACCACGCCGCAGAAGGCAGCCGGCTGGCGGATCGATCCCGCGGTGTCGGTGCCGAGCGACAACGTCGCCTCGCCAGCGGCCACAGCGGCGGCGCTGCCGCCCGAGGAACCGCCGGGCACCCGCCCTGGATCCCAAGGATTCCCCGGCGAAGGCTGGAAGGCGGAGGACTCGCTTGACGACCCGAAGGTGAACTCATCCAGGTTGGTCTTGCCGACAACGAGCGCGCCCGCCGCCTCAAGCCGGGCCGCCGGGGTTGCGGTGTACGGAGCAACGAAGCTCTCCAGGATTCGCGAGGCAGCTGTGGAAGGAGTGCCCCGGACACAGAAGATGTCCTTGATGGCAACCGGGATGCCAGCCAACGGCCCAGGGTCCTTGCCAGCTGCCAGGGATCGGTCGACGGCCTCGGCCTGCGCCCGGGCGCGGTCGGCGGTCAGGGTGATGTAGGCGTGAATGTACTTGCGGTCGGCCGGGTCTAGCTGGTAAGGGGCCGAGGTGGGCCGGCGCCCTTCGACGGCCTCGATCCGGGCCAAGGTTGACTCGAGAATGTCACCTGCTGAGATCCCGCCCGAGCGCAGCCGCGGCCCGAGCACGTGCGCCGGAAGGTCGCAGAGAGCCTGGCTCATTCAAGCTCCGTACCAGGGATGTCGGGGACGACGATGTAGCGTTCTTCGACCTCGGGCGCCTGATCGAGGATCGCCTGCGCATCCGGGCAGACCACCGCCGCGTCCTCCCGGAGCGCTGGACTGGTGGCCGAGGTGTAGGGCACGCCGTGCGACGTGATCGGGACATCCTCGCCGGCCTTGATGGCTTCCAACTCGCGGACGGCCTTGAGTTGCCCGTTGAGTTGGCCACGCAAGTACTCGGCCTCCTCGGCCTCCAGCTCAAGGGCCGCCAGGTCAACCAAGTGGGCGAAGATCTCGGGCGTGATGGCCTCATCCCCGGGTGCGGCTACCCCACTCGAAGCGGCGCGTTGGTCCGAATCGTGCACGGGAACCTCCTGCAGGGTGCGGCCATTGTACCCGCTGGCGGAGGCGTGGTCAAAGCCCGCATGCTATAATGCCGCCGTCCTGCCTGAGGCCAGACGAACAGGGAGGTTTCCATGGCCGCTTCCAACGCCTCGCAGACCGGCCCCAGCCTGTCGCTTTCCCCCGAGCAAGAGATGATCCGCCAGACGGCGCGCGATTTCGCCCAGAACGAGATCGCTCCCGTCGCCGCCCACTTCGATGAAACCGGCGAGTTCCCGTCGGAGACCATCCGCAAGATGGGCGAGCTGGGGCTGATGGGCATCGAGGTCCCGGAGGAATACGGCGGAGCCGGCATGGACACGCTCGCCTATGTCCTGGCGCTGGAGGAGATCAGCAAGGCGGATGCCGCCCACGGCGCGATCATGTCGGTCAACAACTCACTCTTCTGCTATGGGCTAAACCGCTTCGGCACGGAGGCCCAGAAGCAGAAGTACATGAGGGCTGTCGCCTCTGGAAAGTCCATTGGTGCCTACTCGCTCACCGAGCCGATGTCGGGCTCCGACGCCGGGACGATGCGCTCCCGAGCCGTGCGCGACGGCGACTTCTACGTCCTGAACGGGCGCAAGTCCTGGGTGACCAGCGCTCCGGTGGCCGACTACATCGTGGTCTTCACCATGACCGACGCCGAGAAGCGCCACCAAGGCATCAGCGCCTTCATCATCGAGACTCGGCAGCCGGGCTTCGCCGTGGGCAAGAAGGAGCCCAAGCTGGGGATCCGCGCCTCAGCGACGAGCGAGATCGTCTTCGAGGGCTACCGCTGCCCGGCCGAGAACCGTCTGGGCCAGGAGGGCGAGGGCTTCAAGATCGCCATGACGGTCCTGGATGCCGGGCGAATCGGGATCGCTTCCCAGGCACTGGGCATTGCCGAAGCCTCCTATGAGGCCGCCGTCTCGTATGCCAAGGAGCGTGAGGCCTTCGGCCAGAAGATCGGCCAATTCCAGGGAATCAGCTTCAAGCTGGCCGACATGAAGACGCGCATCGAGGCCAGTCGCCTGCTGATCTACCAGGCAGCCCTGGCCAAGGAGCGGTCCAAGACGACCGGACAGCGCTTCACGTTGGAGGCCGCCATGGCCAAACTGTTCGCGGCCGAAACGGCCATGTTCTGTGCCCACGCTGCGGTGCAGATTCACGGGGGCATGGGCTATTCCAAGGAGCTGCCGATCGAGCGCTACTTCCGCGACGCCAAGATCACCGAGATCTACGAGGGCACGAGCGAGATCCAGCGCATGGTGATC
>CAZEMA010000084.1:8006-10484 GCA_964513155.1 uncultured Anaerolineaceae bacterium | reverse complement strand
CCCCAGTTCGGCCACAGGTTGAAGAACACGAGCATCGGGATCAGGGCGAAGCTTGCCCCGAAGGCGATCGAGCCGAACTGGCCGAAGGTCACCCCTGCTGCCTGCCCGGCCTCAAGGGTCGCCGTGTAGTAGTCGGCCTGCGGCACACCGTACAAGGCCGGCAGATTCGCGTTCAGCCCCTGGATGAAGCCGGCCCGATTGCCGAAGAGCAGCAGGGCGAAGACGACGGCCAGCCCCGCCATGCCGACGTAGAAGCTGAACTTCTGCACCCGGGCGTACCACTTCATGCCGATGGCGATGTAGATGAAGACGATCAAGCACACCAGCAGCATGCTGGTGAGCGGGCCCCAGGGGTAGGTGGTGAACCAGAGGGCCAGCTGCGTGAGGCCCAGGGTGGCGGCGAGCGGTGTCAGCACTTCGTAGGCCAACATCTGCCCGTAGAGTGGCACCCACAGCCACAGGATGAACCACCAGCCGGTTACCGTCAGCAGAAAGCCCACCCCGCGGCCGAGGATGCGGCTTTGCCATACGTAGTCGCCGCCGGCGCGAGGCATGGCCGAGATCAGGCTGGCATACAGGATGACTTCGAAGATGGTGAAGATCCCGCCCACCACGACGGCGGTGCCCAGGTCGCCGTTGAAGTACCAGCAGTAGGAGAAGATGAACAGACCGAGCGTGATCAGGTTGATCGAAAAGGTGGCATAGATGAACGCATCAAACGCCGACCACGCGCGTACCAGCCCGCTTGCCTTGCGAACGAACAACGTGACTTCGCTCATGAAGAAGCTCCTTCGCATTTGCGCGTGTTGCCTCCCCAGGTTAGCCCCGGACGGCAACCCGCTGTCGCACGTACTGCCTTTCGATGAGCCTCACCTTGGTTCGCCAGCTCTGCGATCCCCTAGTCCCCTCCTTCCCCCGGTCCCCTTCCCGGCCCCAGGCGCTGCCCCCTGTTCTCCGGGAGGCGGGCCTACCCCGTCGTCAGGACGTAATTGCCCACCTTTCCCGGCTTGAGGTCGATCAGCGCTCCATGCAGGATCCCTTGTTCGTACATGCTGCCGGGGTTGACACACAACGTCCGGCGATACTTGCGGGCGCCCTTGCCCTCGTGAATGTGGCCAAAAAGCCCAAGCAGCGGCTGGTGCTTCTCGACCACTGCCAACACAGCCCGGCTGCCAACGGAGATCAGCGACCGACCGGCATAAGCAGGCCGTAGATCCTTGGTCAGCTCGGGCGCCTCGTCCAGGCCGCTGCCGTACGGAGGAGCGTGCAGGTTGAAGACGGCGTTGGGCATGTCCTTGACCTGGGCCAGCACGGCGTCGATCCTCCGGCCCAGGGCCTCGTCCTCCTCCTCACGCGGCGTATTCCACGGCGTGGGATTGGACCAGCCCGTGCTGGCCATCTCGTGATGCTCGTCCAGGGCCACGACCTGCCCCTCGACCGACCGGACATGCTTCGAGGCGGCGATGACGCCGTCGATCTCGAACATGTCATCGTTGCCGGGGCAGACATAGCAGCGGATGCCGGTGCCTTCCAGTTTCTGGTCAGCGTACTCCATCCAGCGCTCGACCGTCTTGGTCGCCTGCTGGACGAAGAGTTCATCCGACCGTCCTACCCTGGAAGAGATCTGCGCCACCTCATCCGGATTGGTAACGTAGGGATAGTAGCCTCGGTTCTGAATGGTGGACACCATCTTGTCCACTGCTTCCTGGCCGTCCAGCATCGTCTCCTGCTCGAGCAGGGTCACCTTGAACTTGCCATCGCCCTGAGCAATGATGGGGATGATGGCCTTGCCGGTCATATCCCCACCCAGGATCAGGATGTTGGCCTCGTAGAACTTGGCCGCGCTGACAAACTTCTTCCAGCAGACCTCCGACCCATGGACATCCGTGGCGAAGAAGATACGAATCACAAGGTCTCCCTTGGCTTGGTGGTAGGAGAGGATGGTCTAGCGTGCATTTCGACGGACTTCAGTGAGTGCGCAGTGATAGGGAGCCTCGATGGACATCAAGCGAGCTTGCATTGTGAGAGTGCCAGTCGGGCGCAGACGGAGAGGCCAACGGCCCAATGCCTGGGCGGCTGCCCGGGATGGGCCAACCTGATTGACCTGCGCGAGCCCCTGGCTGAATGGGACCCTCCGGCTACGGGCGGATGACCCCGGGCTTCGATGGCAGGCACCGCTCGCGACCAACCGCAACCACAGGCGGTTGCCAATAGATCAGGAACGCCCCACCGACCTACCCACTCTCCCGGTTGACTCATCGCATCGCCCTTGGCAAGATGCGATAGGAATGGTGGCCGGCTAGCCGGCCCCAACCGATCCGAGGTTTGATCTGCTAATAGGGTCGCGGGGTGTGTATTGGAGTATATCAGACATCCGGCAAAGGTCAAACACTTTCTCTTCAGCTTCCCGCCGGGGCCAAGCCTCTCGCCTGGCTTAGCCCCGTTGTTCCCTCGACCCCATCCTTGCTATAATCCGTC